>NZ_LXUJ01000008.1:154357-154513 GCF_013072675.1 Acinetobacter sp. Ac_3412
ACTCACCGCCATTTTTAGACATTTGGTAGGTAACTACTGTTCCCTGTTCCTGTCCGTTAAGATTCAAATTAAAGGTCTGATCGTTGGTGATGTAATCCGTCGCTGAAACACCTGTATCGGTAAAATCTATAAATGATAAAACACCAGTCTGCGGTG
>NZ_LXUJ01000008.1:154576-229817 GCF_013072675.1 Acinetobacter sp. Ac_3412
TTTGTGCGACAACGGTCTCAGTCCACTCACCGCCATTTTTAGACACTTGATAGATAACCGCTGTTCCTTGCTCTTGCCCTGTCAAGCGCAGATCAAACGTATTATTTTGTGTAATATAATCCGTATCCGAATGACCACTATCAACAAAATGAGTAAAAGCCAGATGCCCTGCAACAGGTGGGGTTGTATCAGGGGCAGTGATCAGAGTAGCTGTACTTTCATTACCAGCTTGATCTTTAGCAGTCACATAAAGCTGTTCACCATTGGTCAAAGCATGAGCTAAAGTCAGACTAAATTTACCATCAGCTCCCACTTTCGTTTCCGCCAACGCTTTACCAGTCACATCTTTCACAATAACCGCACTGCCAATTTCAGCTTGACCGGTTATGGTTTTTCCATCCTGTTGTGCAGTAAAACTACCTTGAGGTGATACAGGTGCTGTAGTATCAGGTGCCGTGATTAGACTAGCTGTACTTTCATTGCCAGCTTGATCTTTAGCAGTCACATAAAGCTGTTCACCATTGGTCAAAGCATGGACCAAAGTCAGACTAAATTTACCATCAGCTCCCACTATCGTTTCCGCCAACGCTTTACCAGTTACATCTTTCACAATAACCGTACTGCCAATTTCAGCTTGGCCAGTTATGGTTTTTCCATCCTGTTGCTCAGTGAAGTTACCTTGAGGTGAAACAGGTGCTGTGGTATCAGGGGCTGGATCATTTTTTTTACTGCCACTACCGCCACCACTGGCAGCAGCGATTGCACCGACACCTGCTACACTTCCCACAACCCATGCCCAAGTCGGGATGCTCCCCACGGTGCTAGAAGCTGTCGTTGCAATTGAATGATTAGTCTCAACTGAACGATTAGTTGCAATCGCATTCGGGATCTCAGATATGGAACGAACAACCGAGCTATCAGAGGCTAAAACATCTGGTGGCACGCCATCCAAGACCAAATAATCGGAAATAGGTTGCTCTTCAACTTTAGTGTCGACAATTGCAGCCCATAAACTTTCTCCATCCTGTAACGGAAGCTGCAAAATATCCTGTACAAAGAATCCTTCTAGAATAACTTTTGTACCATCAACTAGATGCACAATTGCATCATTACCAATACGTGTAATTGAAGCGATTTGATCAACGTTAACCCCAGATTTTGCAAGCAAAGCTTGATTTAAAAGGATTGGTTTTGTTTGTCCTGCTATTCCGATCTCAGATGTGGCGGCTGTTTTATGATTATTTTTATTCAGTAAAAATACACGTTTCATTTTGACCCCTAACTGCCTACTGAAATCGCAAAAATGTTCAATATTTTATTTGCGATTTGCATATTTTATTAAAAAGCAAATCTTAGCAAAACTTAGGCAGTTACAACATATTACAAACTAAAATTTAGAAAGAAAACCTCAGCAGTTTTCAAAGTAATTTATATTTTTTAAGAAAGAATAAGCTCAATTATAAAATGTATTTTTTATTTTAAAATCCAAACTAACAAATTGATTAATAAAATATTAATCAAGATTTTAGCCATTAATCACATTTCAATTATCGCCGAACAAAACAAGTAAAGCTAAATTTATATAACCTATAACCATCATCTACTTAAGCACACAAGAATCTTTATAACTGGTTTATTTCAATGTGTGAAAGTTACCCAAGCTCTCATCAAACCAATAATGCTCAATCTTGCCATTATCCGAAATTACATTAAAACTATTGGTTAATCCAAAGCGTAATCGGTTTGAAGTCGCTGTGCCTGCATGGATATCTAAAATTGGATGATCAAATCCCAACTGAAAAATTTGATTTAAATCATGCACAGCAACTTTATGTAAATGTCCGTGCAATAAACCAAACAACCCTGTCTCTCCCCAGCGTTCTAAAGCAATTTTTCCAAGCACAGGACAATCTTTATCACCATGCTCATTTGGGAAGGTATAAAAAGGCTGATGGAAAACCACCAGTTTTATTTTATTCGCAGGCGCATGATTTAACTTTTCATAGGTTTCATGAATTTGATCCAGTGAAATATGTCCCCGCGTATGATAGCGCCGCCGAATACTGTTCATCCCGACTATATAAAAATGCTCTGTTTCTAAGGTTGTTTCTAAGCGGCCAAAAAAAGCCTGATAACGGACAAAGGGAGAAAAGAAGCGATTCCAGACATGATACAGCGGAATATCATGATTACCCGGAACAACAATATAAGGAAGGTTGAGAGAATCTAGAAATTGGCGACATGCATAAAACTGCTTAAAACGCGCACGCTGTGTGAGATCGCCACTGACGACAATAGCTTCAGGACGATGTTGTTGGCAAAATTGCTTGATTGCTTGAATGCAACCTTCACGTTCCGTTCCAAAATGTAGATCAGACAGGTGTAATAACATTCGGAACCATCACTTTTAACGCGGATTTTCTCACTGAAAATTTTAATGGGGTGTCCATCTCCATAAGCTCTCCATCTATTGCCACCGTTAATTTTGGCTTTTTACAATTGACCAGTATATGTTCGGCACAAAATGAATACACATCCGAAGCTTGATCAATTTTGCCCTGAACCAATTTCCATAACATTTTCATTAAGCTAAAACGATCACTTTTGGCAACAACAACCCCTGCTAACTTTCCATTAGCAGCACATTCTGCAATTCTTAATTTCATATCACTCAGTTGCAGTTGATTATTACCAAAAAAAACTAACGGTGTTGCAACAGGATAGCGCTGTTCATCAATGGTCACCGCAAGTTTTAAGGATTTATGTTCGCGCAGTAATACATCCAAACCCGATGTATAGGCATTTAGCGGAAAACGTCCAAGTCGTTGATTGTATAATTCACGCTTTTTTATAAATAAAGGGTACAGCCCTAAACTCGCATTATTGAGATAAATTTGATCATTGATTGCAGCAACGTGCACTGCTTGTATCCTGCCCGTTGCAATCACTTCTGCCGCTTGAGCCACATCAATCGGGATATTCAACGCCCGTGCAACATAATTAAACGTACCCAGCGGTATGATCCCCATCGGAATATCCGTATGGATTAACTGTTTTGCAACCGCATTTAAAGTTCCATCTCCCCCAGCCGCAACCACAACGCCACGTAATTCAGTCTGTTGATGCCTAGCCAAAACAGTTCTCATCATGTCATCAAAATTAACCTGCTGATTTAATTCAAAAACCTGAATTTCAAACCCATATTGTGTCCAATATGTCATAAGGCGCTCATATTCATCATCTTGCTGCGTAGCATGGAAACCTGATTTTTGATTATAAATAATAGATAAAGGCTGTAAATTTCGACTCATTCGCATCAACCTTAAGACTTTTGATAAGCCTATTTTTGTTTACAAAATCAACAAATAAAAGCAAGTTTATGTAAATTTTGAATGAACATTATTCATATAATCAATAACAATTCTCAAAAAATTAAAAATAAATTAAAATATTGATTAACAAAGAAATTTATAAAAAAAATATTACATATAAAAAAACAAAATAATAAAACATAGAATAATAAAATTATTAAAAAACAATATTATAATCACAAATCAACATTTCCCTCCTTCCACACCTACCTATTCTTTAGTCTTATATTTTTTATGATTTTATGCTTTAATACAGCCACTTTTTTTACTTCATCTGTCTCACTGCCATCCAGTGGATAGAATTTGTACGTCGTACACACTTTAAAAAGGCATCACCATGACCCAAGTGAACGCACCAGAATTCGTTCGTCACCCTAAGCTGATTGCATGGGTGGAAGAAATTGCAAAATTGACCAAACCAGCAAAAATCGAATGGTGTGACGGTAGCGAAGAAGAATATCAACGTCTCATGGACTTGATGATCGCTAACGGCACCATGCAAAAACTTAACCAAGAAAAACATCCTGGTTCTTATCTTGCAAATTCTGATCCTTCTGACGTTGCTCGTGTTGAAGACCGTACTTATATCTGCTCGCAAAATGAAGAAGATGCTGGCGCAACAAACAACTGGGTTGCTCCTGCAGAAATGCGCGAAAAATTAAATGGATTATTTGACGGTGCAATGGAAGGCCGTACCATGTATGTGGTTCCCTTCTCGATGGGTCCTTTAGGAAGCCACATTGCTCACATTGGTATCGAGTTAACAGATTCACCTTACGTTGCAGTCAGCATGACTAAAATGGCACGTATGGGTAAAGCAGTTTATGACGTGTTAGGTACAGATGGTGAGTTTATCCCATGCGTACACACTGTTGCTGCACCATTAAAAGATGGTCAAAAAGATGTTGCTTGGCCATGTAACAACGAAAAATATATCGTTCACTATCCAGAAACTCGTGAAATCTGGTCTTACGGTTCTGGTTACGGCGGTAATGCATTGCTTGGTAAAAAATGCCTAGCATTACGTATTGCTTCTGCAATGGGTCGCGAACAAGGTTGGTTAGCTGAACACATGCTAATTCTAGGTGTGACTAACCCACAAGGTGAAAAACACTACATCGCAGCAGCATTCCCTTCTGCATGTGGTAAAACAAACTTTGCAATGTTAATTCCACCAGCAGGTTATGAAGGCTGGAAGATTGAAACTGTAGGTGACGATATTGCTTGGATCAAACCAGGTGAAGATGGTCGCTTATATGCAATCAATCCAGAAGCTGGTTTCTTCGGTGTTGCGCCTGGTACAAATACCAAAACCAACCCGAACTGTATCGCAACCATGCATAAAGATGTGATTTACACCAACGTTGCAGTAACCAAAGATGGCGAAGTATGGTGGGAAGGTCTAACTAAAGAAGTTCCAGCAGACTTAATCACTTGGAAAGGTCAACCATACGTTGAAGGCGAAAAAGCAGCGCATCCAAACTCGCGCTTTACCGTTTCTGCGGGTCAATGCCCTTCGATTGACGCTGACTGGGAAAATCCAGCAGGCGTACCAATCTCTGCATTCATCTTCGGTGGTCGTCGTGCTGATACAGTGCCTTTAGTTTCTGAAGCATTTGACTGGGTTGATGGCGTTTATAAAGCAGCAACGATGGGCTCTGAAACAACTGCGGCAGCGGTTGGTCAACAAGGTATCGTTCGTCGTGACCCATTCGCAATGCTTCCATTTGCGGGTTATAACATGGCTGATTACTTCGGTCACTGGTTACAACTTGGTCAAGAAGTTGGTGCAAAAGCTGAAGCTGCTGGTAATAAACTACCAAAAATCTTCAATGTAAACTGGTTCCGTCGTGATGCTGAAGGCAACTTCGTATGGCCTGGTTTCGGTCAAAACATGCGTGTTCTTGAATGGATCATTGATCGTTGTGAAGGCCGCGCTGAAGCGACTGAAACACCAATCGGTTATGTTCCAACTTACGAACAATTGAACTGGAATGGTATTGATTTCTCTAAAGAGCAATTCAACACTGTTACAGCTCAAGATAAAGATCAATGGATCAAAGAACTTGAAAGCCACACTGAGTTATTCACTAAACTTGGTGCTCGCCTACCTCAAGCACTTAAAGATCGTCAAAATGAATTATTAGCAGCGGTTAAATCTGCTTAATCATCATTGACATAAAAAGGTCGCTACGGCGACCTTTTTTGTCATCTTACATTGCAAAACTATAATAAACTAACAGCCTCAAAAGTAATTTTCATCCATCGAAGATGAATAAATTAAGACTTTAATGTGCCAGCAAAAGTCAGTTAAAAAATATAAAGAGATCCGTATTTTATCGATTTAAACAGGAAAAGTTATGCAACAAGATATTACAATTGCACAAGATTTTTTAAAATTACTCCCAGACTCAGACACTGTTTTTGCAGCCAAAGACTCTTTTCTCGCAAAGCATTTACTCCCCCTCATTTCGATTGACCTTACCCAGATCAATCCTGAATGGCAAGGTTGGATTCATTTAGTCAATCCAATTGAGCCTTATGAATGCTACATCGGCTCAGAAACTGCTGAGTTTTATAACGAATTTGCGCATGAAAATTGGTTTATTTTACAGTTGGATGAGCAGTCTCAATATCATTGGCTGGCTGATCAACACTATTTTATTTTAGAAAATAAAAGCCATCCTTCATACACTGAGGTTTTGACTCACAGTCAAGAAATGCATGAAGACTTTAAACAGGTTAAACAACGCTTCTTAGAACAAAAAAGAGTGATTAGCACATCTGATGTCAATTATCAAAATGACAAGCCCACCATTTTACTCAATCAACTGGGTGGTGATGCTGAATATGGCAACTGGTGCTACCCGATTGAAGAACAACTTAAATTGGAAAATATGGAACAAGATGACCATTGTTTTGTACACATCTTTGACCAACAGCAACGACGTTATTATTTTATTGCCTCCGCATCCGGTTGGGAGTATTGCAATCATGGTGCCGACAATATCTTGATGTTTTACCAACCCGAAACTCGACGTGTCCTATTTACATTTGACTGGACATAACTGATCACAGGTCGCTACGGCGGCCTTTTTATTGCCCAATTTTCGAAAATTCCTATCAATCCTCCACCCCACACTAGGTATTCCCATTAAGCTTTGGACGAAATAAATTGCAAAGTTAACGAATATTAACAATAATTGTAATAATAATATTTCTCATTTACATGGTTGTAGACATGAGTTCTTCCACGCTGTTCAAACGCACTCCCCTTTTTTTAGCAATCTCCACATTAGTCAGTATCAGCTCATATAGCCATGCACTTGAGGAAGGATCACAACAACTCCCAACTATCAAAGTTCAAGCCTCGCAAGATAGCAATGCCAGTGAACAAACCAAAGCATATACCATTAAAAATAGTTCAAGCGCCACCAAACTCGATATTGAAGCCAAAGAAATCCCTCAGACTATCAATGTAGTGACACGCCAACAAATTGAAGATTTTGGCCTTACCAGTTCTAGAGATGTACTCAACAATACCCCCGGTGTGACCGTTAATTCACTTGAAACTGAACGCTCTGTGTATATGGCACGTGGTTTTGAAATTTCAAACATTCTGGTTGATGGAGTTGGTTTTCCATCAAGTGAATGGAATTATAACGATACCAATCCAGACAGCTACTTTTATGATCGCATTGAAGTCATTAAAGGTGCAGATGCACTGACCAATGCTTTTGGTGATCCAAGCGCAACCATTAACTATATCCGTAAACGTCCCACCAAAGAGTTTCAAGCCAATGCAGGCTTAAGCTATGGCTCATGGGATACACAACGTTATGAGGCAGATGCCTCGGGTAGCCTATCACCAAACGGTACTATTCGCGGCCGTGTTTCTGGTTTTCAACAAACAGGCGATTCCAACTTAGACCGCTATAGTTCTGAGAAAAATGGCATTGCAGGAATTTTAGAGGCTGATCTTGGAGACAATACCTTACTAACTATTGGTGCCAGCCAAGAAAAAAATAAGCCCAATGCCAATAACTGGGGGGCTTTACCACTGATGGATTCTACAGGTAAACAAATCAGCTATGATCGTTCGTATAATCCTAATCCAGATTGGACCTATTGGGACAATACTTCACGTAATGCGTTTTTTGAGTTAAAACAAAAATTATCAGAAACTTGGTCAGCCAACCTAAGCTACAACTACAATGAGAAGGATCGTAAAAGCCAACTGCTCTACTACTATGGCTATCCAAATGCTGATGGCTCAGGTATTTCCCTAACACCAAGCGGCTTTTTAGAAAATAATAAACTACATACAGCCGATTTAAATCTACAAGGCAAATTTGACCTGTTTAATCGTGAGCATGAAGCAATCATCGGCTATACCTTCTCAAATAGCCACCAAAATGACCATGCAAAAAATGGCACTTTGCACGACAGTAACATTAACTATGTGGATAATGTCCCTTATACAACAGATTGGTCAAGTTGGACCCCGAACAATGTTACTTGGTCTGATTTTTCTGAAACAGCCGACTATACACAGCGCAATCAATCCATTTATGCAGCGACACGCCTTCATTTAAATGAAGACCTAAAACTCACTTTAGGCGCAAACTACGTCAAAGCCAAAAGTGAAGGTACAAGTTACAATGCGCCCATGGTTTACGATGAAAGTAAAGTTTCCCCTTATGCAGGTATCACCTATAACTTCACACCTGAATATACGGGCTATATGAGCTATACCTCAATTTTCCGCCCACAAACTGCAGTCGATGAGAAAACAGGAAAAGTTGCAGATCCGATTAAAGGAAAAAGCTATGAAGTCGGATTTAAGAGTTCATGGTTAGACAATAAGCTAACTGGAACATTGGCGGTGTTTAGAACTGAAGAAAGTAATTACCCACTTCGCCCAACAGATAGCCACCCTTTGAATCGCACTTCTGCAATCAGTGATCTACGTTCACAAGGTGTAGAGGTCGGCTTAGCTGGACAATTAACTGATCAGGTCAATGTTTCTCTCGGCTATACCCAGTTTAGCCTGCAAGACCTAAAAAATGGCGGCGCTGCAAGAACCTACAATCCAACACAAAGCTTTAATCTATTGACGACCTATTCCCCTGTACAGCTGCCAAAACTGAAAGTGGGTGCAGGTCTAAAATGGCAAAGTAAAATCACCCGTTTTGACCCAAGCTATAGCACTTATCTCAAACAAAGTGATTATGCCTTGCTGAATTTGATGGCAAGTTATGACATTAGTCCAAATCTCAGTATTCAGGCCAATGCCAATAACGTAACGGATAAGAAATATTTAAACAGCTTTACCGATGGACAAGCCTTCTACGGAGCACCTGCAAATTACACCGTTGCATTCCGCTTCAAATACTAATGAAGACCCATAAAAAAGCCCCTTATCAAAGGGGCTTTTTTATTGAGAACTGTTAAGCAGCAACCGTGGTATTGGGTTTATTTGCTAAATACACATCTAAGCTTTCGATTTCAGTTGGTGTAAAATTGAGACCAAGCTTTGAACGTCTCCACAAAATATCTTGACTGGTCGTTACCCACTCAAAGCGGCATAAATAATCCACTTCTTTCGCATACAAACCTTGACCAAAATACTGACCTAACTGCTCAACCGAAGTAGCTTCACCTAAGATATTCCAAATACGTGAACCATAAGCAGATGCCCAACGTTTTGCCAACGCCTCAGATGCATCAGTGACTTGTGCACGAATCTCTTTCGCCAACTGTTCAGCTGTTGCCATATTTTCACCACCAGGCAAAGCTTCTGTCGCTGTCCAACTGCCTTTCATTTCTGGGAAAAATGCTTTGAGCTGCTGCATGGCAGATTCTGCTAACTTACGGTAAGTCGTTAACTTACCGCCAAACACAGACAATAATGGGGCTTGATCTTCCGATTCTTGCGATAAAGCCAAAGTATAATCACGAGTAATTGCAGATGGATTGTCTGATTCATCATCGCACAATGGACGCACACCTGCAAAAGTCGAAATAATATCGGCTTGTGTTAACTGATTTTTAAAGTGTCCATTGCTCACCTCAATCAAGTAATCAATTTCTTCTTGGGTGATTTTTACTTGCGTAGGATCACCTTGATACTCACGATCCGTGGTTCCAATCATGGTGTATTGGTCTAAGTATGGAATCGCGAATACAATACGACGGTCATCATTCTGCATGATAAAGGCTTTATCGCCTTCATAAAGCTTCGGCACAATGATATGACTACCTTGAATCAAACGAATACCATACGGCGATTTAAGCTGTAGATCTTGCTTAATGAATTGTGCCACCCAAGGGCCAGCAGCATTGACTAAAGCCTTGGCTTTAATCTGGAATTGGCCTTTTTCATTTTCCAAATCCACAACCCAATATTGCCCTTCACGTTGTGCTGATAGGCAACGGGTACGCGTCACAATATCCGCACCCTTCTCACGCGCATGCATGGCATTCAGCACTACCAGACGAGAGTCATCGACTGCACAGTCTGAATATTCAAAACCGCGAGTAATTGCAGCATTTAATGGACTGTCTTCTTTAAAATAAACGTTATTCGAACCCAATAACTTTTCACGTTTACCCAAGTGATCGTAAAAGAATAAACCTGTACGAATCAACCATGCTGGGCGCAGATGTGGGCGATGCGGCATGATAAAACGCATTGGACGGATAATGTGTGGTGCTTTTGCCAACAATACTTCACGTTCAGCCAGCGCTTCACGGACTAAGCGAAACTCTTTGTGTTCAAGATAACGTAAACCACCATGAATCAACTTACTGCTTGCAGAAGAGGTATGGCTGGCCAAATCATCTTTTTCACAGAGGAATACAGATAAACCACGACCTGAAGCATCCGCTGCAATACCAACACCGTTGATACCACCACCGATTACAGCAAGATCATAAATTTTGTCGTTTGACTGAGGAGAAGTTTGCATAAATCACCGCAAATTTTCATTATTGTTCAATAACGAACATTTAAACATGTAAAATGAAAACAAACAATAAAAAAACGTCAAAAAAATGCCAATTTATAGACATTTTTAGATAAATGGTCAAAATTGAAAATGAATCGATTAAAAAGAGGATCTTCTGGCAATACAAAGCCTGCTCATGGTTACAGCATTATTCTTATTTAAATATTCTTGAGCCAAATAATCTCAACTCAAGAAAAGTAACAATTTTTCGAAAATGAAGATTTACTGGGCAACAATCAAGCCAACATCTAAATCTCGAATAGTTTTCATAAATTCATCATTCGGCTGTTGATCGGTAAAAATACAATCAACTTGCTTGAGCGAGCCCAAACGAATCATCGCATTACGACCAAACTTACTGCTATCCGCAGCAAGCAACACTTGACGGGCACTGGATACAATTTCCTGAGAGACACATACTTCTTGGAAATCAAAATCCAGCAAGGTGCCATCTTCTTCAATACCACTAATGCCGACTAAAGCATAATCCGCCTTAAACTGCTTAAAGAAATCCGCAGTCGCCTGACCAATCACCCCACCATCAGGACGCACACGTCCACTGGCTATCAAGACCTCAAAGTCTTCTTTAGTACTCAGAATTTTGGCGACATTGAGATTATTTGTAATAATGCGCAAACCCGTATGGTTCAGCAATGCGTGGGCAATGGCTTCGGTGGTGGTCCCAATATTGATAAATAAAGAAGCATAATCAGGAACTGCAGCAGCCACGGCCGCTGCAATCCTTCTTTTTTCTTCCAACATATGACCAACACGCATGGTATATTCAGTGTTTTCCACACTTGAATCATGCGCCGCGCCGCCATGATAACGGCGAAGCAAACCCTCATCGGCCAATTGATTAATATCACGACGGATGGTTTGCGGGGTGACATCAAAATGCTGAGCAAGTTCTTCAATACTGATATAGCCACGCTCTCTCACTAATTCGAGGGTTTTCTGTTGGCGTAGTATCAAGCTCATGCTCATCCATCCTATGTTGTTTTAGTCATCTTAAATTGAGATTATTTTAGCTTAATCTTCCGCCCAATCACGAGTACGTCCGACTGCTTTTAACCAACCTTTATACAGTTTTTCAGTCACATCCTGACTGCACTCTGGGGTAAAGGTATTTTCGATGGTCATTCTACTCTTCAATTCATTTAAATCCGACCAGAAACCGACTGCGAGACCTGCTAAAAATGCTGCGCCCATCCCTGTGGTTTCTTTCATTGCCGGACGTTCTACTGAAGTCCCCATGATATCGGCTTGGAATTGCATCAAGAAATTATTGGCAGTTACACCACCATCGACACGCAAGGTACGCAATTTCTCACCTGAATCTTGCTGCATGGCATCCAATACATCACGGGTTTGGTAAGCAATCGACTCCAATGTGGCGCGAATAATATGTTCGATACTTACACCCCGGGTAATCCCCAAGATCGCACCACGTGCTGTTGGATCCCAATATGGTGCACCTAAACCTGTAAATGCCGGCACCACATAGACACCATTACTGTCTTTTACCTTGGTTGCATAGTATTCGGAATCATGCGAATCATTGATCGCCTTAAGTTCGTCACGCAACCATTGCACACATGAACCACCATTGAACACCGCACCTTCCAGTGCATAGTTCACTTCACCACGCGGACCACATGCAATTGTCGTTAATAAACCATGATTAGATTGTACAATGCGTTTGCCCGTATTCATGAGCAAGAAGCAACCTGTACCATAAGTATTTTTTGCCTGACCCGCTTCAACACACATTTGTCCAAACAATGCAGCCTGTTGATCCCCTGCAATACCTGCAATTGGAATCCCAATTTCTTGACCACTAATGGTATGTGTATAACCGTAGACTTCAGAAGAACCACGAACTTCGGGCAACATCGCTTTAGGAATATTTAACGCTTCAAGCAGTTTATCGTCCCATTCAAGCGTTTCGATGTTGAATAACATGGTGCGAGATGCATTGGTATAGTCAGTCACATGCACTTGGCCATTGGTCAATTTCCACAGCAACCATGTATCGATGGTACCAAATAAAAGCTCGCCACGTTCTGCACGTTCACGACTGCCTTCAACACGATCAAGAATCCACTTAATTTTAGTCGCAGAGAAATACGGATCAAGCACCAAACCAGTCACTTTATGAACGTAATCCTGCCAACCATCTTGACGCAGTTGATTACAAATTTCATTGCTTTGACGGCTTTGCCATACAATTGCATTGTAAATAGGTTTGCCGGTCTGCTTATCCCAAATGACAGTGGTTTCACGCTGATTGGTGATCCCAATCGCTGCAATTTGCTCGCTAGAAATACTTGCTTGCGCTAAAGCTTCAACCCATACCGCACTTTGCGTTGCCCAGATTTCCATTGGATCATGCTCAACCCAACCTGGTTGTGGGTAAATTTGCGTAAATTCACGCTGAGCAATACTGATGACATTCGCATCGTGATCCAATACGATCGCACGTGAACTGGTTGTACCTTGGTCAAATGCAACCACGTATTTCTTTTGACTATCTGTAGAGATCATGACATACCTATCCAGACTTGCTTATGTATAGTGCAATAAATTAAATGCCCGTTAAAAAACGGGCTCAAATACTACAAAAAAGCAATGACTTCTGTATTAAATAAAAAACTTGGCAGATTATATGCAAAATTGTTCGAAAACGAAAATTCTTTCTTTATATTTGAAGCTAAAAAACGATGAATAGTCTGTGTTTTAAAGATTCCTCACAATAAAAAACTTATTTTATGCGATACTAAAACCAGAAATAACAGGATCATTGATATGAAAAAAACCAATTTATTGTTAATTATGAGCGGTGCTCTTGTTCTTGCAGCCTGTCAAAGTAGTCCACATCAATACAATGGCACAACGGGTTATCAAATTGAAAATAAAACGGCCACTTCTGCGACTGTTGCCTATACCCTCGCGGCACGTAGCAATAGCGATCTAGATGAGAAAAAATTACAACATGCCTGCAAGCAAATTTTAGGTGCAGATAAAACCTATAAACTTGCAGTATTGAGTGTCAATGAAATCGTCAATCCAACCCAACAAGAGCAATATGGCGTAAAAATTGGTAATAGCCGCGCAACATTTGGCTTATCTAATTCGCCAGATTTGAATAATAGCGAAGGCTATGCAACCCGTCAGGCACTTGAAACACGTCCAAGCACACTCAAAGTGGTTCGCTATACCTGTTCTTAATTTTATGACTTGATCAATAAAAATGGATGTATTCCATCATTGAGAATACATCCAACTCAGTCTACCCTTTCAATACGTCATGAATCGAAAGATCTTTATCAAACACCGATTTTGCAAATGGGCATAAAGGAATGACTTTCACCTGACGTTCACGCACAAAAGCGATCAACTCCTTTAACAACTTATGTCCTACACCCTGCCCACGAAATTGATCACTTACATCGGTATGGTCAATAATAAGCATGCTATCTCCTGCCCAAGTGTATGCCATCTCACCCGCGAGCACCTCGCCTTCGAACAGCTTAAATGCACCATGTTTCCCATCATCAATCTGCTGAATACTCATACACGTTCCTTTTTTAAAGATTCTGCTATATAACAGCCCAAAGGCCATCTGTTTATTTCATTTCAATGTTTTAGCATGCGTGGTGAGGCAATAGTGTTGAGATTTGATAACCTCAACACTATTGTTCTTTTTTAATAAGGAATATTTATTTGGTTCGGTAAAAACTGACGTTTCTAAACTCTTTGGCTTCATCCAAATCTGGCCAAGTGCTTGCACTACGTTCGTCAATTTTTAGATATTGAGGATGGCTAAAATTTTTGACTCGACTATCGGCGACCCAGACTTCAGGTGCGAACTTCAAAAACTCATCCAAAAAGAATCGATTGGATTGGTCATACAATACATCCGCCGCCAGCAGCACATCGACTTGCTCGGACTGATACAAATCGTCCAGATACTCGAGTTCAACATCATTCAATAGCGCATTTTCACGACACGATGCCAGACTCACAGGATCAATATCACAACAAATCACACGTTTAGCGCCTGCCATTTTTGCCGCAATCGCAACCACACCCGAGCCTGCACCAAAATCCAGAACCACTTTATCTTTAACATGATGCGGCTCTGCCAATAACCATTGCGCCATCGCCAGACCAGAGGCCCAACAAAAAATCCAGTACGGCGTTTCATTCCAAATCCGTCGAATTACTTCATCATCTAAACGGTCGGTCGGAAATACCGGAGGAATTAACCAAAGTGAAATCGGCGTTTCAGGTAATTGTTGTGCCAACAAATCTGTATTGGGAATCACCTGATGCAAGGCCTGCAACAAATGTTCAGGCGCTTTGGCAAATTGAAATGTACAACTCATATTTGTTTAATTCTAAAAAAACCCCTCTTCGCGAGGGGTTATCAATAATCTTTACGCTAATGCTTTTTCAGCAGCTTCTACAGTTTGACGAATCAACGTCGTAATCGTCATCGGCCCCACACCACCTGGAACTGGGGTATAAGCAGACGCAATTTCTTCTATACCAACCAATTGGATATCACCAACGCCACCGCCATCACGTGGATGGAAACCTGCATCAACTACAACGGCACCCTGTTTGATCCAGTCTTTTTGAATCAATTCAGCTTTACCGACTGCACCGACAATAATATCTGCTTGTTTAACCAATTCTGGCAAGTTTTGAGTACGAGAATGGCAAATGGTGACCGTTGCATTGGCTTGTAATAACATCATCGCCATTGGTTTACCCAAAATAGCAGAACGGCCCACAACAACCGCATGTTTACCTGCGATTTCAATTTTGTTTTCTTGCAAAATGGTCATGATGCCAGCTGGAGTTGCTGAACCATATGCAGCCTCACCCATTGCCATACGACCAAAACCTAAACACGTCACGCCATCCACATCTTTTGCCAATGAAATCGCATCGAAACATGCTCTTTCATCAATTTGTTCAGGCACTGGATGTTGCAACAAGATGCCATGTACATCTGGATTGGCATTTAATTTTTCAATTTCAGCCAATAATTGTTCAGTTGTGGTTTCTTTTGGAAGCTCAACTTTCAATGAGTCCATGCCAACACGACGGCAAGCATTCCCTTTCATACGCACATAAGTTGCAGATGCACCATCATCACCAACCAAAATAGTTGCCAAGATTGGGGTACGCCCCGATTTTGCTTTTAATGCTTCTACACGTACCAACAAATCCGTTTCAATTTGTTTTGCTAATGCACGACCGTCTAAAACCAATGCCACAGCGCATCTCCAAAGTGGGTATGAATCAATTGCGTAAATAATACATGATAATTTGAGCAATATTCTTTTAGATGTTGTTTTTATGTGCATATTCGCAATAAACACTATTGTTTTTTTTTTAAAGATTGCTAATATGTGCATCACCAAGAGATGGCGGGGTGGCAGAGTGGTCATGCAGCGGACTGCAACTCCGTGTACGCCGGTTCGATTCCGACCTCCGCCTCCATTGGTAAAGCCCGAGTGGTGAAATCGGTAGACACAGGGGATTTAAAATCCCCCGCCCACAAAGCGTGCCAGTTCGAGTCTGGCCTCGGGCACCATATTTCAGCTAATGAAATATGGTGCAAATAAAAATCCAGCGTAAGCTGGTTTTTTTATGTCTAAAATTTAAGGACAGATCATAAAAAAGCCAAGTTCATTGACTTGGCTTCCCCCACTTTTGAAACTTAAGCCACTTGCTGTCCTGTTTTCACGGGCAATAGGTTTTTATCCAAACTTAATTGATAACCTCGTGTTTTATCAATCACATATTCAGGCTTTTTGATCGAATCGACATAAATCCATTGTGATTGCACTTGTGCAGCATCAAATTGAACAATCAAATAGCCTCTTTGATTTAAATTGCAGTAATTCAACTCATCAATCAATGTTGTGAATGCAAATTCAAACTGTTGTAACTGCGCTAATGGAATATTTAAATATTTTTCCAAACCAGGTGAAGACACAGAACTGGTCGCCAGCTCCACCCCAACAAATACACCGTCTTTACTATATAAGTTTGACGACCAAGCGTTATGCGTATCCCCTGCCAGTACCACGACTTTTTTCTTTAATTGCGCCAATGCACCATATACAATCTCACGCTCAGCAAAATAACCATCCCATGCATCTAGGTTATAAGGTGCAACCGTCAGAACACGTGCTTTTTCTTGTGCTGTTAAATTCGGATCACCTTTCTGCAAGCGAATTTTTAAAGTCACCAACTCGGTAATTTGTGCATTCATCTTATTTAAAGTATCTGCGCTCGGATTACCCGCAGTAATTTCAGCTAAAGCAAGCAGTAACTCAGCAGGAACCAACATCTTGGTCATTAGAATTTGCTGACCAAGCACATTCCAGTTTGCGGTCGACTGTTGCAATTTTCCAATCAGCCAATCACGTTGGGTATAGCCCATTAGAGTACGTGCTGGATTAGCAAGATCTGCTTGGAATTTTGCAATATCTAAACCATTCGCTGTCATATAGTTGGCATAGTCCAACTGTTCATCACGTGCAATAATTCGCGTATCTAACATCGTTAATTGAACTAAATTACCAAAATCGAATTGGCGATAAATCTTGGTGTGTTGATCATCGACAGGACGAATCGGCATCCATTCAAAATAGGCCTGTAGAGCTGCCAATTTACGATCAAGGAACGGACCTTCATTTGCTTGATGATTTTCCGCCCCTTCTCGCCATGCATCATTGGCTAACTCATGGTCGTCCCAAATCACAATAAATGGATGACGATGATGCAATGCCTGTAAGTCTTTGTCTTTACGATACAGCGCATAACGCTTGCGATAATCATCCAATTTAATAATTTCTTTATTATTGTCTGCAGCAAGCGTACGACCTAATTTAGCTGCATCTTCTGCTGCATAACCATCCGCGCCATATTCATAAATATAGTCCCCCAAATGGATCACCACATCGACATTTTGCTTGGCCATTTCACGATATACATAGAAATAACCTGCTGGATAGTTTGAACATGAACACACTGCAAAACTGACTTTTGTCGCACTGCTTGGCAAAGTCTTGGTTTGACCCACAGGTGAAACTTTATCCCCGAAGATAAAACGGTAGAAATAGCTTTGATCTGGTTTTAAACCTGTTGCATCTACCTTCACAGTAAAATCTTGTGAAGCTGTTGTGGTGACTTTATCGGTTTTAATGATTTGTTTGAATTGCTGATCTAAAGCAATTTCCCATGTCACTTGCAAACGCGCACTACTCTCACTTGGCGTCAAGCGTGTCCACAAGATCACGCGATCCTGTAAAGGATCACCACTGGCAACCCCATGTTCAAAATTCACTTGTAATGTTGCTGTCTCTTGATCCGAACTGTCATTACATCCTGTAAAACCCGCAGATAAAGACAACGCCCCGAAACCGAATAGACTTTTTTGAATAAGTTCCCGTCGTGAAATTTTTGCTGTCATTTGGATAGCTACCTTAACTTTTATCACTATAAATAAATGACTTAAATTAATCGGCTTAAATGAAGCTTTGATCTCAGTTTGATGAAAGAATCATGAAAGTTATATGACAGTGCTTAATTTTCATCAGATAAGCACATGAATTGATTGAAAAGAAAGCAAATAGCAAGTTTTGCTCTTGCCAAGTTTTAAAGTGTCCTCTATTATTGCGCACATGCCCGAGTGGTGAAATCGGTAGACACAGGGGATTTAAAATCCCCCGCCCACAAAGCGTGCCAGTTCGAGTCTGGCCTCGGGCACCATCTTCCAACTAGTGAAAGATGGTGCAAATAAAAATCCAGCGTAAGCTGGTTTTTTTATGCCTGAAATTTATGATCAGATCATAAAAAATGCCTTAATTAAAAATTAAGGCATTTGATATTCTTAATTTAGAACAATAAGTCTTATTCTACGCGAACAATCTTACCATTCTCATCATGATGGACGATACTCACCTTCTGCTGACGTCCAGCTTGAATTTCTTGCTCAGCTAATTCGAAATAACGCGCATAATCAGGGAGTGTCTTTTCAACTGCATGCTTTTTATGCACACGTTTTGCAGGTAACAAACTCCAAAGCAATAATGCAACCGCGCACATAAACAATGCCGTTACACCATGCTCAATGCCATCACCAAATGCGGACATTAAACGCTGTGCGATATGGGTCTTTTGTAATTCAACCAACACCCATACCAAAATAAATGGACGCCATAACAATAACCACCCTGCCCACATCATTGCGGTGGTAGTGGTCGAGAAGTAGCGTTTATGCCATGGGAGTTGGCGACGTACATCAATAATCAAGCTGTCTGCTTTCATTGCTTTTTTACTCAGCAAAATGAATCTTTAGGATTCAACGAATTCCACGATCTGGGCTAATCCAACGGGCACGCTTCTCATCATTACGCAACAGTACCTTTGGAAAGGCGACGATTGTAGCAGTAATTGTGATCAACCAAAACACAAACGGGTACCAAATCATCCAATAATAATTTTTCCCAAGGTTTGGTTCATAACGACTATCCATCCATTTGCTTAAAGCAAACTGAATTAAACAGGTCGCCCCCAATAAAATTCCACTACCGTAAGGTAAAAATGGCGAGCTCACGACCGCCAGTGCTGGAATTGCAAAGATAAAATGCAATAACCAGATGATCGCCATAATAAGCATCAAATATGACCAAACAAGTGTCAAACACAGTTCAAACATCAAAGGCCATAAAAAATTAAGTTTAGGCTTTAAAAACACATCAATATTTTTAACCAAGACCTGTGCGCCACCCATAGCCCAACGTAGACGCTGCTTCCATAAACCATTTAAGGTTTCTGGCATCAAGATCCACACCAAGGCATTTGGCTCAAAGCGGACATCCCAACCTGCACGTTGTAATTTCCAAGTGATGTCGATGTCTTCAGTCAACATGTTCGGTGACCAATAATCAACTTGATGTACTGCACTTTTACGAAAAGCGGTAATCACGCCCGATACGGTAAATAAACGACCAAAGGTTCGTTGTGCACGCTTGATCATACCGACAATCGAAGAGAACTCACCCACTTGAATGCGCCCAAGCAAAGTCGAACGTGTCCGAATACGCGGATTACCAGTGACCGCTGCCACGGTTGGATCTTCCAAGAAATGACGCATCATCCATTTGGCCGCGTGTGGATCAAGCAGAGCATCTCCATCAATCCCGATCAGGAATTCTGCATCGGTCATCAAGCTACCGGCTTGTAGCCCCATTGCCTTGCCTTGGTTTTGTGCCAGATGTACCACACGTAATTTTTCATACTGTGTCGCCAATCGATCTAATACTTCACCCGTATTGTCAGAGCTACCATCATTAATCGCGATCACTTCAAAGTTAGGGTAATCCAGCTTAAGTGCATGGCTTATCGTTTCTTCGGCATTATCCCCTTCATTAAAGCACGGCACTAAGACCGCAACTTTAGGATATTCAGCTAAAGCTGCAGGTTGCTGATAGGGAGGATCTTGACGCTCTCTCCAATAGAAAATGAGTGCTCCCACCATCCATAAATACGACATAAATAATGGATAGTAAAAAACAAACTTAATGGCATATGACCACAATAAAGCAATCCAACTCATCTACATTACTCGACTATGGTACTAATTGAGATGATTTTAGACCAAAAGCCTTACGCATGGTTTCAACATCTGGATGTCCTTTGATCGGATCATCTGGATAGTATGCCACATGCATTGCACCTTGTTCATATAAGGACTTAATCGTCGCAGCCATTTCTTCAGACGGCACTTTTTGGTCATTGCGCCAGTTTACCGCCTGTAACTCCATCACGGTCTTTTTAATACCGTTTGGATACTGCTTCACGCGATTCATAATGTCTGAATAGAACTTCGCTGGATTGTCCGATTGTTCCATATATGGCATCGCCATAATCGCAGTGAAATCATAGCGATTTAGTGATTGCTCTAGAGATTGTGCATACCAGTTTTCTGCATAAGCATTTAAAGCCACCTGCGCATAAAGATTACGAGCAGTCACTAGGAATGGTTGATACTGACGAACCTCTCCCGCCAACTCCATTGCAAAATCATCTAAATAATTGGTTTTATAAGCCGTCCATTTTTGCAAGTCGGCATCGTTATCACGAATTTTAGCAAGGTCAGTTGGTAAGCCTTGTTTGGCATACGCCGCCAACGCATCAGGACTGGCATCTTCATAATCTGACAAAGTCACATCATCATGGAACAACAAGCCATCGAACGGCGTTGATTTAGCTAAATCCTGATAAATTTCTTTAATGGTTTGGCGCGCTTGTGGTGAAAATGGACTGAGACGGATATAGCCCATATTCAAATGTTCGCCTGCTTTGGCTTGCTGGGTTTCCACTAAATCTTTTGACACTGGATCAGTCTTAGGCAGTTCCCACGCCAAGAGTGGCATCCATG
Organism: Acinetobacter sp. Ac_3412; assembly: GCF_013072675.1. Lineage (NCBI taxonomy): Bacteria > Pseudomonadati > Pseudomonadota > Gammaproteobacteria > Moraxellales > Moraxellaceae > Acinetobacter > Acinetobacter sp. Ac_3412. Next base: position 175,429 of record NZ_LXUJ01000008.1, read on the forward strand.
CGTATAAACGCTGAACTGGTGTACGGGTCTGGATTTGCCAAGCGACGCGGTTAAATAAGTCTGCACGCATTGGAATATGACGATTTGGGAAATACACCATATCGGCAGAACCATTGGCATCAGGATCAGAAAAGGCCTGTAAATACACCGTGTTTACGCCCATTCCATTAATACGGTCAATCAGATGATCGAGATTACGTTCTTGCTGCTTGATATCTGGGTCATAAATATAGTCTAAATCGACATGCATAATTTTTTGCGGTCGATTGTTATCATTCAAATTCAATTCACGGTTCTTAATCTCTTGTGCCAAGGCCGTGGTTGACATATTACCCTGAATCAAAATACGGCTCATGTTTTGTAACGATTGCTTAGCGTGGTCTGCTCCATCATCCAAAGTAATGGTAATCGGCATCCCCAACTGTTTGGAGGTTTGTACCAATTGCATATTATAGCGACCATACGGCCAGACCATTACGCGTGGTGAACGTAAACCATGTGCTTTTAATAGGTCATTATTCTTTTTCAAATCTTGATAAACACGGGCTTGATAAGCTGCATCACTTTCATAGCTCTTGGTTTTAGGGTCATAAATACGCGTAATCGCAGCAGGTTCCAGATTGCCCTGCGGATTGCCATTAATGCCTTGGTGTAAATGGTAACTGTGGCTGGCGATTTCAACCAAACCACTGTTCTGCATTTCCTTCAGCTCATCCCAACTCAAGATTTTATTGCGCTCAATCAGCTCACCACCAAAATCAACTTTCTGGTCTGCTTTAGGTTCTAACCAAGATCCGACGACAGCCAACACCACTGGAATTTTTTTTGCGCGAATAATCGGATAGGCATTTTGATAAAACGACTGATAGCCATCATCCACCGTCAGCAAAATAGGTTTCGTTGGTAATTTATATTTGCCTTGGTGTGCTTTGATCAGTTGGTCGACATTAATAAAGTGATAGCCATTCTTTTTTAGCCAATCAATATGTTCACCAAATTGTTTGGCTGTCACCGCATAACTTGGAATCAAGGCATCTTTACGTTCTGTGATTTCATGATACCCAATGACCGTCAATGTGGTTGCATCAATTTTTGGATTTGCCGCAAAAGTTGTGGTGCAGGCAACCACCCCAAACACAAGACCTAAAACAGTTTTTAAAGTTGGGGACACTAAACGTGTTGTCATAGAGATATCGTCTCAAGATTAGAAATTCGCTGATCGCAGATCATGCCTGCATCATCTTACAATTTTATGGACAAATAAGATGTTTTTGATGGTCAGCTGGAAGTACGGATTGTATTTATAATTTTAAAAGCTGAAAATAAACTTAAATGTATTTTTTATGAAATCAATCACATTTTAATTGAATATTTTTTGGTAAGCACATCAACCCCTATTTCAAGATTTGAATTAGGGGCATTTAAGCATCCTTATACGAGATTAATATTGTATTAATTGAAAGTTAGGATGATCTGCAAGTTGCTGTAAATAGTGGCGCTCTTTTTGATAAAAATATTTATTCAGACGGTTCACCCATTCACCACGGCGGAAAGTCTGAATTTTTTTATGCACCCCATCATAGTCCAATAACACCACATTGCTGTCATTTTCGCCGACTGCCAAACGCGTGATTTTATAGTCATGTGGCGCATACTGATGCGAAGGCTGTAAAGATCTGAGGATTTCAACCTTATAATCACCATCCATCCAGTAGTGTTTGTCCGTCAGCGCTTTTTCATTCACCCAAAAACCAGTCTGGGCGCCATCATGGGTATCAATCAGAAAAAAATGATCTAACTCTCTTAATAGTTCTGATGCAGTGATATCCAAATAATCATTCATATCGACCTCTACTCACTCAAATTCTTATCATTACTTTTTGCGACATTTTTTATCATCGATGAACTATAGCTGACTTACCCCCATCAACTTAGAGTCACCTGAAGCACAACATTTCACCCCCTGAAAATACAGATTGATGCTTTAACAATAAGGGCCATAGAAAAATTGCTCTTTTAACTCAAAGATATACAGGACTGTATACAGAATCAATATATTTTTCTTGGGCTGTAATAAAATTCAGATGAAAGAAATGTTTTTAAAATCAAAATCTTATTATACAATTATCAATATTATTTTATCTTTATGATTTTAAAGCGATTTAGTCTAAAAATAAACCAAACCGCTTCAATTTACTCAATCAAAACTGGTCATTCGTCGCGTGTTTTTACGTCAAATAGTTCAATTTCAAAAGTCAGATTGGCATTGGCTGGAATAATCTTGCCCATTTTACGTGAGCCATAGGCCAAATGTGCAGGCACAATCAGCTTACGCTTTCCACCCACACGCATGCCCATAATGCCCTGATCCCAACCTTTAATCACACGACCGGTACCAATCACAGTTTCAAAGTAGTTGCCACGATCTAAAGACGAGTCAAACTTGGTTCCATCTTCCAACCAACCAGTATAATGAGTCGTGATTAAAGCACCACGAACCGCTTCTTTGCCTTCACCTACTTTCAAGTCAATGATTTCTAATTCTGCGCTCATTTCTATCTCTCCACATCACTCAAACTAAAATTATTGCAATTGTTGCCACTGAATGTCGACTTGACCTTTGTCACTTAACAAAGTCCATTCGCCATCCATAATATTCAACTGCAATTGCATGGTACGTTCGCATAAGCCCTCAAGTGCCTGCGTAGTTTGTGGGGCCAATTGCCACACTTGCACATTGCTCAAGGTTTTAATCTTGGTGTTTTTCTGCCACCAATCGTCTGACTGAGAACCATAAGTCACAACTGCAACATTCTTACAACGTGCACTGGCCTTTTTCACTTTATCTTCAGATGGGCAGCCCACTTCGATCCATTGCTCTAACAGCCCAGTCAGGTCTTTTTGCCATAACGCTGGCTCATCTGTTTCAAATAAGTCTTTGGTGAACTCTAGACGTTCATCGGCAAACCGTGCATAAGCCAGAATACGAACCATTAAACGTTCAATGGTTTCAGAAGGATGCTGAGCAAGTGTGAGCTGATAATCGGCATAGATATGCTCATCCATATTGGCAATATTGAGGTCTGCCTTATATATCGTTGCTTTTAACGCCATAAACTAAACTCTTAAATACAGTGTTCTCAAATTTGGCGCTAAGCATACTCTATTTTACTGAGAAGCATATGCGATTTGATCATCAATCGGATCGATACGGCATTGCAATAATTCTGTTTCAAAAGCCAACCAATCACGTGATGACTGACAAATCACCTCAATTCGATTATCGATGCTCTCCTCAGCCGATTTATAGTTAAACTGCTGCGGATTAAAATTAAAACTTTTCCAACCTAGATTGGTATTAAAAATTCCTTTAATTCGTACCCAGTCTTGTTGCGCACACAACACATCTAATAAATCATGAAAATTAAATTGCCAGCGTTTCGGCAATTTCCAACCTGCGACCGTATAGCCCTGAGCCGTTTCAACATAATGATAAGGGAGTTGCTTTATTTCTGGCGTCTGTTCAATAGCTTGTGTTTGCTGCAATCTTAATAAGGGTTGGATCTTACGTTGTACAGATTGCTGCTGAATATCCAATTGTTGCATATCCACCTGCCCATTTTTGGCTTCAACCCAATACTGGACATAGGTTTCATATTCTTGTTTTAAAGCCGCATAGGCTTGATGATCTGCTGCTGTCATACAGTCGATATGCGACAACACCACAATTTGAGCCGCTTTTAATTGATCGCTATATAAATTCTGTTTGACCCAATCCTGATCATGTAGACGACTTCCATCTACAACTATCACCAAAGCTCGCATTGCCAAGCTCGTTTGCCAATGCGGTTCAGTCAATTGCTCCAATAATTGTGCAGGATGCCCTAAGCCCGTTGGTTCAATAAATAATCGATCAGGTTTGCTTTCACTGAGTAAGCGAGAAAGTGCAATCTGCATCGGTAATTGACTGCTACAACACAAACAACCACCTAACAGCTCTTTCACCGCATAACCTTGCTGTTGGGTTATCAGTTGTTGGTCAACCCCAATTTGCCCAAATTCATTCATCAGAATCGCCCAAACTTCATGCTCAGGCTTTTGAGTGAGTAAATGCTGCAATAATGTGGTCTTACCTGCCCCTAAAAAGCCAGAAATAATATGAGTGGGAACTGTTTTGGGAGCAATAACCTTCACGATCGACTCGCATTGAAAATTTATTTCATTCTAAAGCGAAAAATTGATGAAATAAAATAAAGAATGATTTCCCCCTATAATTAGACTTAAAAGCAATTAAATAAAAATAAGGAGATATTCATCACATATTAAATCTAAAAATCTTATTTAAAAATAAGATATAAATGGTTTATTCAATTAATAACTTTTTAGAAAATGAAGACTAGTGTTTAAAACACGTAAAACAATAGATTATTTTTTAACCATAAAAACATATTTACATACATTTTAATCCTTAATTTCTTCATGATGTTTTACATAGCAACTACATAAAGCGATTCAATATTTCATATTGTTAAGATAGACGTAATAGATTGTTAAGAACATTGCCGCAAATACGTTTGGCACATAGCATGGACCTCATGCCGAAATTGAGAGATTGGGATTAACCGAATCCTCCTATTGCGGTTGTTATTTTAAATGAAATAAGGATGCCAAACATGAAATTTATCAAAACTGTTCTTGCGACTACACTTACTCTTGCTGCAGCTTCTACATTTGCAGCACCAGTAGAACAACAAACTGAAGAAAAAGTTGTTGTTTCAACTCAAGAGCAACCTGAAACTCAAGGTCAAGCTGCAACTGATGCAACAGCAACTGAAGCACCTGCATCTACACCGGCACCAACAAACTAATCAGATCTTAAGGTTCCTCCAGACCCTTTAGACCCACATTTATAATGATTTAAAATTTATTTCATTACAAATGTAAAAAAAGATCGAACCATGCTGCGGTTCGATCTTTTATTTTTTGAATAAGCTCTGCATTAAAAAATTAGCATTGAGTGGTTTTCTTAAACATGCTGCATGAAGGCTGATGAACTTCTTGTAAACGTGTCGCCTTACGCTGCTCTGCGGCTTCAAAGCGACAACGCTTCCATTCTGTATCTAGATTTAATTGTGGTACTTCTTTTGGCTTACGCTGTTCATCCACTGCAACCATAGTGAAATAACAAGTATTGGTATGGCGGATGGTACGCTTCTGAATATTTTGCGCTTCAACACGAATACCAATTTCCATCGAAGTGCGCCCAACATGATTCACGCTGGCCAAAAAGGTCACTAGCTCACCAACATAAATTGGTTCTTTGAAATTAACGCGATCAACAGATAAAGTCACAACATAGCTGCCTGAGTATCGGCTTGCACAAGCATAAGCAACCTGATCAAGTAGCTTTAAAATCGTTCCACCATGAACATTACCTGAAAAGTTGGCCATATCAGGTGTCATCAAAACGGTCATTGTCAGCTCTGACTGGTCGTCAGGTGCTTGGTTTGCTTGATCTAATTGATACATGGGAAGAGCTCATAGAGAATACAACATGATTATTATCGTTTATTCATGGGTATAAACATATGCGCAAAACGATAAAACATCATCAATTCTTTTTATGATCTTGTTATTGTTTAATTCAAAATAATGACATCCCAAGTATTTTTGATTCAATGCATCCTCAAAAGAAAGAGAATGTTTGAAAAATACCTGAGATGTAGGAATCTGGGTTTAATACAATTCAACTCAGATTAGCTGAACGAATCAGCCCAATGATACCGTTTACAATCATATCAATTGCGATCGTACCGATCAGTAAAGCAGATAAACGTCCGACAATATCAAAATAGCGATCGATATATTTTGCATGTTTATAGCGTAAATGGTCATGACCAAACTTCATCAGGATCAAAATACTACAGGTTAGAATCAAGGTAATTGCAATAACAGCTATTGCCCCAGTAAAAGGTACACTTACCCCTGTCACTACCGCCGCACTAATTGTGCCTGGACCGATCATAAATGGCATCGCGATGGTACCCGCCAAATGCTCAGGCGCCCCCCGCATCTCACCAATGGTTTCAGCCCCTTGGAAAACATAGCGATAACCGATCACCAAGAAAATTAGACCACCAAAAATTTGAAAAGATTCGAAACGAACATTTAAATAGCGACTAAAAATATTCTCACCGCCCCAGGCAAATAGAATAAATACCCCGAAGGCGATCAAACTGCCCTGTATCAAGGCTTTACTAAATACCTTTGCATCGGTATTACGGATCATCCCGACCATGTAAACACTCATCAGGAAGGGATTGAGCAATGAGAAAAATAATGCAAACGCATGAATATAAGGAGAAAACATAACGGTCTCTTTAATCTGCGGAAAATTTTAACTGCCTGCAATCACAGGCAAGGTTTAGAATCGCAATACAAAATTAATTTAGGGCTTGCTTACACCCCACAGTGGCATTCTTTAACGCATCATCTTTATTCAGATCAAAATTAACCCCTAATCCGAATAGACTCATGTGAATGTTGGCCTTGCTGTTATTCAACGCTTTGACTTTAAACTTAACCCCTTTATCACTGTATAGGGTGTTATCAACCAACTTTACCCGATAAGACATGACTTCCTTACGGTCATCCATACACAGCATCCCAATGCCTTGACGGTTCAGACTTAACGCAACTGATGCAGCACCCGCTTCACCGGTCCAACTTCCTGAAAATGGGATCTGTGTTGTACTGAGTTGGTTAAATTGAGCAGGAGACATCGTTGTGATCGAAGTACAACCAACCAAACCCAATACCAAAATCGCGGGTAGTAAAATATTCTTCACAACCATTACCTAAACCGATCAAAATCAAATAATTGTTACCATTTTCCCATATTAAGGCCTTTTTTGATTTGTACCGCATGTATATGACTAGTATTGGAAATGTAAAAAACATTAAATAAATCTGTGATATCACAGTTATATTCAAGTTTTATTCAGAGAGCAAACCAAAACCTCTAATAAAGTATTTAATTCTTTAAAGCAAAATAATCTGAATCAATGCATAAATAATTCATCATCAAAAATAATAAATTTTTCTTGATTTTTAGTTCAATCATCTGTAGATTTTCTTTTTGAGCGAGTAATTCAAATGAATTTCCAATCTATATTTGAAACGTTTCAAACTCTTCCAAATGGAACGGATGCCTACCAACAATTAAAACATCAATGTGAACAAGCCATTGTCGCTGCTGAGCACCCGCTTGAACACAACGCTTTATTCCTCATTTATGGTTTTGCAAAAAACTATGTCCTACTTTATGAAGATCAAGCTGTCACGCCAGTTTTCGCAGACAAAGTTAAAGCACAAATTGTCGCTTATATGCATGAACTCAATGAGGCATTAAGCACGAAAGATGCCAGCAGCATATTAAGCGCCTTAAATCATGTTTCTAAACAATATATTGGAAGCTCTAGAATTTTCTAATCATTTCCGCCCAATATAATATTCAGACTTGTTTTAGTTTTGACATTACTTCTAAACATTTATTAGTTTTAATTTCGCCTATTAAACGTTTTAGAAGTAATGTTAGCTCATGCATTTAAAATCTTGCTCTATACACGATATAATAATTTTTATTGTTATTCTCTCATCTTAGGCCAAAATTAATCGAGCGTGATTTACAATATGCTCTGTCAAAAGCTGTAATGGCTTTGATTGTTGATTCCAATGATGCCAATACAGTGGAATATCAACGCTAATATCAGGCAATAACCCAACCAATACTTCTGCTTTATTTTCAATATTCAGTTGCAGCTCGGGCACCATGCCATAGCCTAACCCCAATTTAATGGCGGTCACAAAAGACTCTGATGATGGAATTAAATGACAAGGATAAGTACCTTTCATCAATCCATAGTTTTTTTCCAGAACATCAAAATGCATACGGTCTTTTTCATTAAAAATAATCGCAGGTGCAGCACGTAAAGTTTCTCGATGAACGCCTTCTGCAAACCATTTCCGTCTAAATTGCGCTGTCGCCATCATTTGATAACGCATCAAACCTAAATATTGCGCACGGCAACCACGCATGGGTTGATCTTCAATTGAAATACAGGCACTTACCGTCCCCTTTTCTAATAATGAATAGGTATGAGACTGGTCATCTGTTCTCAGCTCAATCACAATCTTTTCTTTGAGTAACACATCCTTTAGTGCAGGAAGTAACCATGTTGCTAGAGAGTCTTCATTTGAACCAATCACAGTCTTGAAAAAATGTGATTCTCCTCCACCAATCAAGCCATGAAGTAAGTTTTGTTCTAAACGTCGGATGTGCTGTATGTGTTCGAAGATCTGCTGACCTGCTTGTGTTAAAATACAAGGACGACCCCGAATCAGCAGTAGTTGACCTAATTCTTTTTCAAGTGCTTGCACCCTCAATGTCACTGCTGATGCAGTAATACAAAGTTTGGCGCCTGCTTGTTCGAAGCTTCCATGTTCAGCAACTGCAAAGAAGGCTTCACATTGTTTATTGTCCAGCATAAAGAACCTTAGAAAAATTTAGGAAAATCTAAACAACCTTAATCTTACTAAATTTTAAAAATAAAAAAAGATGATCATAACCAGCACAAAATATCTTTGTCCTGATTGATATAGATCAAACCAGTCTTTTTCTTAAATAGATAATACTGAGTAAAGCAAATGCCAAACCAATAAAGGACGGCGCATAACCAAAAGGCGTTGCCAGCAGCCCAACGATGACAGCCCCCGCTACTGCGCCGCCATAATTAAAAATATTAACACGAGCAATAATTTCATCTCGTCGGCTTTCATCCAAACGACCTACAGCAGAATATGTAAGTGGAACCAAAGCACCTACGGCAACACCAGCCAATGCAAAACCCAAAATAACGGTCACTAATGAATGGCTGATTCCAGACAATACACATCCGAATGCCCCGATCAGGAGTGTAACTAAAGCAATCCATGTCGCTGTTTTAAATTGCAGCAAATAATCAAGACTTAAGCGTGTGAGTAGAATTCCAATTTGATAAGCGGCATACCCTAAAGGAGCAATCGTTGCCGAACTTGCCAAAACATCTTTGAGATAAATTGAACTCCATGTACTGATTGCAGAATCGACAGTGAACACAATTAAAATAATCAGCCCAAAAATAAGAAGTTGTTGATATGGAATCGCTGGCTTATCTTGCAGATGTATATCTGAGGATTGTTTTTGCTGAAATAAGCAGCGCTTAGAGAGTTGCGAGGTGATAAAGGCAATCGCCACTGCAATGCATAATGCTGTCGTTGCTCCAAATGTCGTTGAAACCGTGGCTGACATAATTAATGCCCCTAAAAATGCCGCCGCGGTATAACAAGCAAAGAAACCACCAAATACACTTTTACCAAGCCGTTGTTCCATGATAACTGCTTGCATATTCAGTGCTGCATCTAAACAGCCTAATCCAAGTCCATAAAGCAAAAAACTCGCAATCATGAGGATTACATTTGGACTCAATGCAGCAATTGCTATTCCTATCCCTTCAAAAATAAAGCCAGTCACAACAGCAAGTCGTGAGCCAAGCTTGACTGCGATACGATCAGCTAAAATTGAACCGAGCGCTGCTGCAATGCATACCCCTAGAATAATTAGCGATAACTGATCATCTGAAAGTCTGAATCGACCTTTTATTGTGGGGAGTGCCGTCATTACGGTCGCATAGCCAAGGCCTTGTGTGGCAAAACCAAGTGCAATCACTTTTCGTGTTTTGCTGAGCATCAGATTGTTTTCATTATGAATATTATGATTGAGGTCCATGCCTAACTCACTGCATTATTTTTAAATATTTATCTGGATATTTCCTCGAGCACTTCCTGTGTCGATTGTTTTTAATTTTGATCTAAAACGATTCTGAAAATAAGGGCAATATTTAAAAAATAAGGGGGGTAATTCGGACAACGAGATTAAGCAGCTTTGTTACATCGCCCGACCGCTAAACCTTAAAAAAATTTAGCCAAACCAAAACAATCTTAATTTTACTGACTTTTATAAATAAAAAAAGATAATAGCAAACAGTAAATTTTTAATGGAAAAAAAGCATCTAACACTTGATCTAAGCGTTAGACGAACTGCCTTTGCCTAAGCATATGCACGTTGTTTTCCAGCACAAACCACCCTATATGATTGAGGAACCAAAATATGACTGCATTTTTCTATGGGCTTGGTATTGGCTTTTCTTTAATTTTAGCCATTGGCGCGCAGAATGCTTTTGTTCTAAAACAAGGCTTAAAGCAACAGCATGTTTTTTGGGTGTGTCTGATCTGTGCACTTTCGGATTCTATCTTGATTTATTTAGGGGTCATGGGCTTTTCAAAAATCGTGATTGACTTCCCTTTGATCGTTACCATTGCCAAATACTTTGGTGCTGCTTTTCTATTTTTATATGGACTTCGAAATTTTTACTCAGCCATCAACAATAGCTCATCACTCAACCCCAGTGAAATTGAAAAAGACTCATTGCTTAAAATCATTGGAATGTGCTTGGCCTTCACCTGGCTGAATCCACATGTCTATCTAGACACCGTGATTCTGGTTGGTTCGATTTCAGTTCAGTTTGCAGATCATCTATATTTGTTTGCAGCAGGAACCATACTTTCTTCATGGATTTTCTTTTTCGCTTTAGGCTATGGCGCAAGAGTTTTATTGCCTTGGTTTAAAAAGGCCAGTTCATGGAGAATTCTAGATATTGTTGTTGGACTGATGATGTGGGCGATTGCAACCAAGTTGTTAATCTAAAATACAGAGAAATAAAAAAGCCCTTATTTTCATAAGGGCTTTTTCGTATTTGGCGGAAGCGGTGAGATTCGAACTCACGGAGGACTCACACCCTCGTCGGTTTTCAAGACCGGTGCATTAAACCGCTCTGCCACGCTTCCAATGGCGGCTATCATATAAATAAAAGTTCAACTTGGCAAATCTTTTATTCAAAATAATGCATCAACCGCTCAAAATAAAATCAACACTCTGTAATTTTAAGCATTTTCAGGTTTTTCATAGCGAATTGAGTTGATATACCACAGTTTTTTTCCCAACGGCGTATGCACTTCAACCTCATCATCCACTTGTTTCCCCAGTAAAGCACGCGCCATAGGTGACTCAATCGAAATATGTTGCGGATGATGATCGTAGATTTCATCGACACCAACGAGACGCAATTTTTTTTGTTCCCCTGCATCATTTTCAATTTCCACCCAAGCACCAAAGTAGACCTTCCCCTCCTGCTCAGGTACATAATCGACAATTTTTAATTCTTCTAAACGTTTTCCTAAGTAACGAACCCGACGATCTATTTTTCTAAGTATTTGTTTATTATATTGATAATCAGCATTTTCAGAACGATCACCAAGGCTTGCCGCCCAGTTTACTTTTTTAGTTATTTCAGGACGTTCGTCATGCCAAAGCTTTTTTAGCTCAGCAACCAAAAGGTCATGTCCATTACGTGTAATTAAATTCGATTTCATAAGCCCAAATACGTTAATACAACAGTCCATTTACAAGTTTTTGCATTGTATGCCTTATTTCACCACCACTAAAGTGTATAAATTTTATTCTTTTCCAAATCATAGGTTTGTGATGTAACTCTCAATTTTTTATTGTGCAAAATTTGACATTCTTAGTTTTGCCGCTTAATATGCGCCCCTAAGTTTGTTTTTGTTTATTTTTTATACACTTTGTAAATGTTGTGAAACATTTGTACCATCTTTCCCTTTAACTCAATGTCATTACTGAATGACGTTCATGACTTGCCCACCCTTATTGAATTTATCAACTTTTAAAAGTTAAGGCAGTGTTTTGCTGAACTTTTTGGGCATAAATTACCTGTAGCGGAGACAACATGCACAGTAATTCAAGTTCTGGGTCGAGGCCTAGCCTTAACTCTTTATCTTCCAAACGACCTTTTCAAGCTTTAGCGTTAGGAGTTGCAATCCTTCCTTTCAATAGCTTGAATGCTGAAAAATCACATCAATACAATACGGTTGTGAATACCAACGTTTTAACTGTCGTTGCAGTTGAAAGCCCAACCACAGTCTTTAAAGACGGTCAATTCCAACATGGTTTTGGTTATGATCTCGTGCGTAATTACGCACAAAGCTTAAATGTAAAGCTTGATTTCAAAACCGTTCCTGACAATGCCACGGCATTGAAATGGGTTGCTCAAGGTAAAGCGAACATTGCCATGACAACAGCCAATCTGGCTGCGATTGAAAATAAACAACTGGTTTCATTTTCAGCAAGTTGTGGCGATCAAGCAAGCTTAAGCAAAAATGGTTTAAATCCTCAGTTAAACTGGGTGTTTAAGCAAGCTGATGATCCCCTTACACTCACGGCGAGTGGTTTTATCTGTCAAAGTAAGCAATCGGGTACAACCCAGCAATTGGCCTCATTCTATAACCGCAATGTGGTTAAACCAGAGTCTTGGTCTACGATTCAAAGAGATTTGAAACAACGCTTACCGATTTATAAGGCCAGCTTTAAGCAAAGCGCATCTAAATACAATTTAGATTGGCACTTACTCGCAGCAATTGGCTATCAAGAGTCTTATCTTAAACCAAGCTCAGTTTCTCCCACTGGCGTACGTGGTTTAATGATGTTGACCAACAGCACAGCCAAAGCGATGGGTGTAAGCAATCGCTCAGATCCACTGCAAAGTATTCAAGGTGGTGCAAAGTACTTTGATCTGATGTTAGATCAATTTGGCAATGTGCCTTATCCAGACCGTAACTGGTATGCTTTGGTTGCATACAATATGGGTCCTGGTGCAGTCAGCCAGATTCAGAAACGTATTCGTGCACAAGGCAAAGACCCAAATCAGTGGGTCAATTTATATGACTATTTACAGCGTAACCAAGCTCGAAATGGTCGCTATAAACAAGCCGTACAATATGTGACGCGTATTCGTACCTATTTAGAACATCTCAAGACCAATAGCCGTATTGATGTATAACTGAATAGATATAAAAAAAGCTTACCTCTGGGTAAGCTTTTTTTATTCAGGAAGAATTAAGCAGTAAGCTCAAGTACTTTCTTGAATAAATCTTTTTGCTCTTGGCTTGGCTTCGCTGTTTGTAAAGCCATAAGTTGAGACATATCGCCTTGCACTTTGATTTTACCAGTCATGAATGCTTGCATCGCAGCAGCCATATCAAATTCCAAGAATACTTTACGTAAAGTTTCAGCATCCATGTTCAAAGTTGTTTTAGCATTTGAAGATAAACCCTTTTGGATTTTACCCGCATCTAAAGCCAACTCTGTATTACCAGCTGCATCTGTTACAACCAAGTTAATCGCTAAATTCGCAAGTGCTGGTGGCAAGTTTAAATCACCTGCTTCAGCAGTAAGTTTTTCAACAGTTGCAAACCAATCATCAGTTAAAAATGCAGCCATGATTATTCCTCAAATGTATTTGTTCAATTTCTTGTGCCATCTATCCAGACGACATCTCATGAAGCAATTTGCTCGTGCCCTGTTATAGCATGTAATTTTTATTTTAGGCTATGATTTTTTGTACGCGTGATTCAATTTTTAAAATTTTGATAAAAAAAAGGTACTTAACAAGTACCTTTTCAAAAACTTTTACACTTTACTCAGCTGCAAAACTGAGATTGACCACATCTAAGCGATTTTTCAACTCTTCTGGGTCTTTCATATCAAACTCACGTTGAGCATCCAACGCTTCAAAATCGAATAGCTCACGATCCGCCAATTGCGATGGAGACACATTCTGTAAGGCACCAAAAATACTGTGTAAACGTTTTGGATGCTGCTTATCCCATTCACGCAACATGTCATTAATAATGGCGCGTTGTAAGTTTTCTTGTGAGCCACACAAGTTACACGGAATAATCGGGAACTGGCGTAAATCCGCATATTTGATAATGTCTTTCTCTTCGACATAAGCCAAAGGACGAATCAGAATATTCTTTTTATCCGATGAAAGTAATTTTGGCGGCATCGCCTTCAAACTACCACCATGGAATAAGTTCAAGAAAAACGTTGCCATGATGTCATCACGGTGATGACCTAATGCAACCTTGGTTGCACCAATTTCTTGAGCGAAGCCATACAGCGAACCACGGCGTAAACGAGAGCATACTGCACAGTAGGTCTTGCCTTCAGGTGTTAAGCGCTTGGTAATGGTATAAGTATCTTTTTCAAGAATGTAATATGGAATATTGTTCTCTTCCATATAGCGCGGCAAGATATCTTCTGGGAAGCCCGGTTGCTTTTGATCCAGATTCACAGCCACAACATCAAAATTGATGGGTGCAATCCGTTTAAACTGCAGCAAGATATCCAATAAGGTATAGCTGTCTTTACCGCCAGACACACAAACCATGACCTTATCACCGTCTTCGATCATGTTGTAATCACGAATTGCATGCCCAACCTGACGACGAAGCTTTTTCAACAGGCGATAATACGCTGAACTTGTCGGAAGTTCTGGCTTGAAATTAAATCCTTGGTTGGATTCCACTGGCGCGTACATAGACGTGATTTACTCATAAACAAAAATACCCGCAAGATTTTATCTCATTCCGAAAAAATGCGCATCTAAAGAATTTTTCAATTTCTTCCAATCGTCATATTTGAGTTTCATACTGGTAAAATTCTGATCAAAAAAATTCAGATTCGCCTGGATTGCTTATATTTCAAACTTTTCCACAGTTGTCCACAAAAGCTGTGGATAAATTTGTGGATTTCTTCGCTATTGACAAACTCTTTTTATCTTAAAATAAGGCTTCTGATTAGATTGATCATTTTTTAACCAATGATTTTATAAAAATAAAATCAATGACTTAGATAAGTCAAGACTTAGTTTTTAAAAAAAATATTTTAATTTTTTTTGCTGAACATTCGAACAAAATGACTTGATTTTTGTCTAACAGTCGAAAATAAAAAAATTGTAGCGAAAGTTCTTTTTTTACTTTTTTTTGTTACACTGCTGTAAAGAACTTATGCTCATCCTTTCGTGAATATTATAATGATGAACAAAACAACATATTTTTTTACCCTTTGCTTGGGGATAATCGGTTTTTTTAATGGCGTAGCTCCAAGCTATGCTGGGCAGACGATTTATCAATTTAAAGACAACAATGGTACAACGCTGCTGACCAATAAGAAGAAAGCAGAATATAGCCATTTAAAAGTGGTGAAAGCAACCTACTATCCCGACAGTAATATCCATAGTTATAGTAACTGGGGTGCGAGTGAGGCTTCAGTGCTTCCGAGCTATAGCCGTAATAAAAATGCATTTGATCCATTGATTCGCCAAGCGGCACAGCAACATGGTGTCTCTGAGGGATTAATTAAAGCCGTGATGCATACGGAATCTGGCTTTAATATCAATGCCCGCTCTCCAGTAGGAGCGCAAGGTTTAATGCAACTGATGCCAGCGACTGCACGTCGCTTTAATGTGAATAATGCCTATGACCCACAACAAAATATTTTTGCTGGTGCAAAATATTTAAGTTGGTTACTTAAACGGTTTAATGGCAATACGCAACTTGCAATCGCCGCATATAACGCAGGTGAAGGCAATGTCGATAAATATGGTGGCATTCCTCCATTTCGTGAAACCCAAGACTATGTGCGTCGTGTCACTAGCCGTTATCAAAATCTATATGCATCAAGTATCGGCTCATCTTCATCGAGCGCCGCGACACAAGTGATTGCACAATCTGCCAATTACACCACGCCATCCACCGAAGCTGTAGAAGTTGCACCAGCACCAAAACAATATAATCGCCAAATTATTACTCTTGCCGATGGTACCTTTACCGATGCACCATCAGGTACCTATACCACCACCAATGCCACTGCTTCTGCCAGAATACGCCTCAGTGATTGACAATTCAGGCCAACGATTCTCACAGAATGATTTTACCTGATATTTTTTAGACAAAATTTCATTTAAGTCACTGTTTCATAGCCAATTCATCGTTTTATAGGCTAAATGTATCTGCGCCCACTTTTTGCTTGAATTTTTACAATTCGCCCTGCATATTAGCGTTATGATTTATAATTTATAAATCAGATCACTTTTTCTTTATAAGAGGGTTTTCTCAATGATGCGGATTGGTTTGTTCTTGCTAACCAACCTCGCGGTACTGGTTGTAGCTGGCATTATCTTGTCACTCTTCGGTGTCGGTAGTTACCATGGCGCAGGGGGCTTGAATCTAGGCAACCTTTTAGTCATCTGTTTTGTCTTTGGTATGGTGGGTTCTATTATTTCCCTGTTCATGTCGAAGTGGATGGCTAAAAAAACCACTGGGACAGAATTAATTGACCCAAATGCACCCCGTAGTCAAGCAGAAGCTTGGTTATTACAAGAAGTGGCGCAATTATCTCAACGTGCAGGTATTAACATGCCTGAAGTGGGTATTTTCCCTTCTTACCAATCCAATGCATTTGCGACAGGTTGGAATAAAAATGACGCATTAGTAGCTGTTTCAACTGGCTTACTTGAGCGTATGAACAAAGATGAACTTCGTGCAGTACTCGCGCACGAAATCGGTCACGTTGCAAACGGTGACATGGTGACCCTTGCGCTGATTCAAGGTGTAGTGAACGCCTTTGTCATGTTCTTTGCACGTATTGCAGGTGACTTCATCGACCGTAATGTATTTGGTCGTGAAGAAGGTGAAGCACCAGGCCTTGCTTATTTTGCCATTACCATCGTACTCGACATCGTATTCGGTATTATGGCCTCTGCCATCGTGATGTGGTTCTCTCGTCAACGTGAATATCGTGCAGATGAAGCCGGCGCACGTTTAGCAGGTAAACAAGCAATGATCTCTGCTCTACTTCGTTTACAAGCAGAATCAGAAATGCCAGATCAAATGCCAAAAGAAATGAAAGCATTTGCGATTGCGGAAGGTAAGGAACAAGGCTTTAGCTTAGCTGCTTTATTCCAAACTCACCCTACCATTGAACAACGTGTTGCTGCATTACAGCAATTAAATGTTCAATAATCAGTATCAGATACATAATAAAGCCTCCATCACGGAGGCTTTATTTTTACTTAAAAATCTAGTGTGCTTGGAAAGATTGATAAAACTGCCACAGATAACTGAAACCGGCCCAGACCGCGACAACCAATAACATAAGGACTGCAATTCCCAACAAATCTGGGATACGTAACCAAATCCAGCTCACGATCGGATTACGCCAAAATGCCGAGCTTTTTTGCTTCTGTTCAAGTGATTCATGTAAGAATGGATGGACCACATGAATATCACTGTGCACTTGATATTCCTCACGGATATGCGCATGTACAATTTCAAGCGTCTTGCGACTCGGACGAATAAATACGTCAAATAAGGTGCCGACAATCGGTACAAAACCGACCAACATATCCATAATTGCCAGTTTGACCACACCCTTCAGTTTATGCTGTGGTACACCGACCTCCCTCGCCTTTTTAAACGCATACAGCGTTAAAATAAAACCTGCGATATCGCCTGCAAAAGGAATGGTGCTCAGTGCAGCATCGGCTCCAACACCTTGTTTGGTGAACGGAATCCGAACCAAACTGTCCATGGTGTTGGCAAACTTTGCTAAATCACGTTCGACAGCAATCGCTTGCTGCTGAGTTAATTTTTTTTGTTGTGTTGGAGCCGTCATTCACTCAACCTAAAAACCATGTTTATGCTTGAGAATAAAGCAGATTTTCGATTTTGTCGGTACAATTATTATTACCAATCAGAATAAAATCATCGAGGCGATAAATAAATACACCAACACACCTGTCGCATCACAAATTGAGGTGACCAACGGCGCGGAAGCACTGGCAGGATCAAGTCCAGCTTTGTTTAAAATAAACGGTAAACTCATTCCGATCAAACAGCCCATCAATACAATGCCCATCATGCTCAGCGCCAGTACCAGCGCCACCATTTCATCGCCACGGAAATAACCCAGTAATGACACTGCAACCGCCATGGTGCCACCTAAGCACAGTGCAACTAAACTTTCACGTCCGAGTAAATAAAACCAGTCTTTGAATTGCACATCACCCGTTGCTAAGGCTCGGACCATCAATGTTGAAGACTGAGAACCTGCATTGCCTCCACTTCCCACCAATAACGGCAAAAAGAAAACCAATACCAGATTTTTCGCAATAACATCTTCATAGTGGGCAATACCAATCCCTGACAACAAGCTACCAAACACCAAGAAAACCAACCAAAAAACACGCTTCTGATAAAGTTGCAAAATGGGTGCCGACTTAATACTGAGTTTAGATGATGCATTGACCGCACCGACTTTTAAGAAGTCTTCTGTTGCTTCTTCGCTGGCCACGTCCATCGCATCATCATAGGTCACGATCCCGACCATCATGTTTTGATGATCGATAATCGGCAGCGCTAATAAATCATAACGTGCAATGGTTTTTGCCACTTCATCTTGGTCGGTATCCACATAAGCGGTTAAGACATTGGTTTCCATGAGCTCATTAATATTTTGCTCTTCAGGTGCAAGTATCAATTGCTTTAAAGATAAAACTCCGAGAATTTTGCGTGCTTCATCCAACACATAAGCGAAATAAATCATTTCCGTATCGGGGGCTTCGAGGCGCAACATTCTGATTGCATCCATGACCGTCATATTCGGTTTTAAGGTCGCATATTCGGAGCTCATGATTGCCCCTGCCGTGCCCTCTAAATAGGATGACAGTTGACGAATATCTTCTCTCTCGGCCTGTGCTAGGGCTGGTAATAGCGCATTTTGTTGCTCTTCATCTAAACACTTAAACACGTCAGCGCGTTTGTCCGATGACATTTCTCCAATAATCTCTGCCAGAATATTTCTGGGCATCGCTTGAGCCAATTTGACTTGTTCATTGGGTGGAAGATAGGAAAATACGTAGGCTCGATCAGGTAAATGCGTGAGCAGTAATTGACTTTGTTCAGCCGAGAGCTGTGTCAAAACATCTGCAATATCGACGGCTTGAAATGTTTCAACTGATGCAAGTGCCAATTCAATATGATTATTTTTAAGTGCGTCGCTTAATAAATATAAAAAGTTGTTGTAGCTCATATTCGCCTCTTCACTACAAAGTATCTGCAATGAAGGACTAAACGCAGCGTATTATTTTACGATCGAATAGAAAACTTCATTCAGATTTTGATTAATATAAAAATGTGTAATTTGAAATAAACTACAACTCTGCGTGTCCATTTAGGGAATCAAACCTCATTAGGCCGCTTATACGGCACGGCAATACTACAAATATTTTTTTATATTCTCAACTTAGACAACAAAAATGAACAATTCGAACCTTTATTAGAGGAACGAATTCTTCATGTCTGCCACTAATTTATAGTGCTCTTATTTAGCCAACTCAACCTTATCTTTAGGCTTAAACAAGGTTCTGACCAGTACATACATAAATGGAATAAAGATCAGCACCAGAATCGTACCAAATACAACTCCACCAAACACACTATAGCCAATCGCTTGTCGGCTCAATGCGCCCGCACCACTGGAGAACATCAATGGAATCACACCTGCACCAAATGCAATTGAAGTCATTAAAATTGGTCTGAGGCGAAGCCCAGCTGCATGTAATGCAGCCTCTAATGCTGTTCGGCCTTGCTGCTGTAAACTTGCTGCAAACTCAACCATCAAAATCGCATTCTTACAAGACAGGCCAATGGTGGTCAGCAATGCAATCTGGAAATAAATATCGTTGGCAAAACCAAACCAATAACTAAATAGAATGGTTCCTCCAATCCCAAGTGGAATCGCGGCCATGACCACTGAAGGAATCGACCAGCTTTCATACAGCGCTGCAAGACAGAGGAAAATAAAGGCTACAGACACCAGATATAACCAGATTGCCTGATTACTGGATTCCTGTTCTTGATAAGACAATCCACTCCATTCCAAACCGACATCAGGCATTTGATCCACCAGACCACGAATGGCCTGCATCCCCTGCCCACTACTAAAGCCATTGGCTGCATCTGCTTCCAAGCTGATGGCAGGATAGCCCATAAAGCGTTCTAACATCGGTGGCGCACCTTGCCACGCAATCTGACTAAATTGCGAGAAGGGTACCATCTGCCCATTGGCATTTTTGACATACCAGTAATTCAGGTCTTCTGGCTTAGAGCGATACGGTGCATCACCCTGTAAATAGACCCGTTTAATACGCCCACGATCAATAAAATCATTGATATAGCTGCCACTCCACGCTGTCGAGAGTGTGCGGTTAATTTCACTGACATTAAGACCATGAATCATCGCAGCTTTATGATCAATCTTGATATTCAATACGGCCTGATCATCATTGCCTTTTTTATCAAGGTTTTCGACCGAAGGTAGTGCATTCCCTTGTTGCTGCAAACTTCGGAAAGAGTTCAATAAACTTTCTCGACCCAAGCCTTTGGTATCCTGTAGCCAAAACTCCATTTTGTCAGAGTTCCCGAGCCCACGAATCACCGAAGGCATCAGTACCATAATACGTGCTTGATTATTTTGGGAGAAATACTTCATTGCACGCGCACGAATTTGCTGTGCGCTATTTTCTGAACCTTTACGATCATTCCAATGTTTAAGCGATACAAAGGCCTGACCCAAATTCTGTCCTGTACCTGAAAAGTTACGCCCATGAATCACCATGACCCCATTCAGGTTGGCCTTTTCATGTTCAAGGAAATAATCTGAAATTTGTTTCCCAACCTCTTCGGTCTTGCTCATCGGTGTTCCTTCCGGTAAACGGAATTGAACCCCTAACAAGCCTTGATCTTCTTGAGGTAAGAAGCTGGTTGGCAGATCACGATAAACCCAAATAAAACTACCGATCAACAGTACAATACCCAATAGAGAAATGGTTTTTAAGTTAATGACTTTTTGTGAAACATTGAGATAACGCGTTTTAATATAGTCCAAACCCTGATTGAACTTGATCGCCCAACGCGCCTGTTTCTGCTGAGGCTTTAATAAAATCGCACATAAGGCTGGGGTTAGGATCAAAGCCACCAGCAATGAAAGTCCCATCGCGACCACAAGCGTAATCGAGAACTGGCGGTAAATAATCCCTGTTGCACCACTAAAGAAAGACATTGGAATAAATACGGCGGTCAGTACCAAAGTAATCCCGACCAAGGCACCACTGATCTCATGCATGGACTGAATTGAGGCTTGCTTGGCACTGAGTTGCTGTTCATGCATCAGCCGCTCAACGTTTTCCACCACCACAATCGCGTCATCGACTAACAAACCAATCGCCAACACCATCGCAAACAAAGTCAATGTATTGATGCTCATCCCTAAAACCGCTAAAACGGCGAAAGTTCCGAGAATTACCACTGGCACGGTAACCGCCGGAATTAAAGTAGCCCGCCAGTTTTGCAGGAAGATAAACATCACCAAGACAACCAAACCAATTGCTTCGATCAGGGTTGATACCACTTGCGACATGGATTCTTTTACGAAAGGCGTATCATCTCGTGGATAGACCACAAAATAGCCTTCAGGTAGCGCTTTTTCTAAGCGTGCCACTTCCTTATACACTGCATCGGCAACTTGCATCACATTGGCCCCGACCGTCAAGGACAGTGAAAGCCCCGATGCAGGATAACCATTTAGACGGTTAAACACCTGATAGTTTTCAGCACCGACTTCGACACGAGCGACATCTTTTAAGTAAACAAAGCTGCCATCTGTATTGGCTTTGACAATGATATTTTCAAACTGTTCTGGTGTTCGTAATAAAGAACCCGAGGTGACTTTGGCATTTAAATATTGATCTTGAGCGGCAGGTAAATCCCCAATCGCACCTGCTGCTACCTGTGCATTCTGGTTTTCCAAGGCAGTGCGCACTTCACTGACTTGTAATTGATAACGTTCTAAGCGTTGTGGATCGAGCCAAATACGCATGGCATATTGCGATCCGAATACACTGACCTCGCCAATCCCTTCGATTCGACTGAGATTTAACTCAAAGTTATTGGTTAAATAATCTGAAATATCTAAATTGGTTGAACGCCCTGATTTATCTCCCAGACCGATCACCATAAATGAATCACTCAGCGACTTGCGAACATTGACGCCTTGTCGTTGTACATCTTCGGGTAAGCGGTTAATCGCGCCATTAATCGCATTTTGTACCTGAACCTGTGCTTGATCTGGATCTGTACCTTGATCAAAGAACAGACTGATTCGGCTATTACCACTGGCATCACTGCTGGAGTTGAAATACAGCAGATGATCAATGCCTTTAATTTGTTGTTCTAAGACTTGGGTAACACTGTCTTCAACCGCTTGTGCATCTGCACCACTATAATTTGCCGCAACAGTAATTCGTGGTGGCGCAATATCGGGATAACGCTCCACCGGTAACTTTAGAATTGAAAAGAGACCCACAGCCATGACGATGATAGCCAGTACACCGGCAAAGATCGGGCGATGAATAAAAAACTTAGATAACATGGCTGTTTATTCCATTCTAGAAACAGTCAATTTTTCAAAAAGATAGAGAGAATACGAGTACGTTCAAACTATGATCATTACCGAGCTTCCAGGCAAACACCATCCCTATTAACATATCATTTCAAAAAGCAGAAATTGAGGAGAAATAATGGATTTTGAGACACTTCTGCATAACTTCATGCACGATCTTTGCACCAATTTAACAGTTTAGCTGTGCTAATTAATTTAATTTACTGTGCAATCAAATACTTCTTAATTTAGAATTGACACACTCTCCCGTTAAACCGATATTAGCCGCTTAACTTTTCTCCCTCACAGTACTAGGCATATATGAAGGCCAGCTTAAAAAACTTGAATATTCTGCTGCTGATTTTGCTGCCTGCATTCATTACAGGCGGCTTGCTGATTGCCGCAGGTAATTTATCTGATGGTTTAAGGCTCGGCTTTTTATCTCTCCCTGGTGTTTTGTTTATTTATTTGGCAATTACGCGCCAAAAAACATATTGGTATATCCTGACCATTGCTTGGTGGTTTATTGCTTGGTTAGACGCCTTGCTACGTTCAAGTACCTGGTTTTTATTTAATAGTGATAATGAAGCCTATTTTGTTATTGAAGCGATAGCCAATACCAATCATCAAGAAATTTGGGGATTCTTACAACTGCATCTGGTCACGATTGCTGCAGTAATTTTTGCTTTACTCAGTGTGTTGACTATCTATAGTTTTTCTGTATTTAAACTGGTTCAGCCTGCCCATTTTAGTCAACTCTGGCAGAGTCGCATTTATCGCAGTTGTGTTATTTTATTGATGTTACTGACCGTGACCAGCTATTTGATGAAACCTTCACGAAAAGTCCACCCCATTATTTTTTGGACTGAGTTTGAGACTAAAATTGAAGATTTCCAAAATAGAATTAAGCAACATAAAGATGTCCATCAGCAATGGGATGTCAGTGCTAAACAAAATCTCGCACTGACCCAACAAGCAGTAGGCAAACAAACCCATGTACTGGTACTTTCTGAAAGCCTAACCAGTTTGAATCTAGGGGTGTGTGGTTATGCACGCGATACCACACCTGAATTAGCCAAACGACTGGCTGACATCAAAGTATTCTGTAATGCCTTCTCACCATCACCATCTACGATTAATGCATTACGGGTCTTGTTGACCGAAAGTCCGGCTTCTGAACATGATAAATATTCGCCTGAGAGTGTGCTGGCTTACGCACGTGCTGCAGGATATAAAATTTATTGGCTCAGTAACCAAGATGATACTTATCTGTCTTCTTTATTTGGTTCCTATGCCGATAAAGCGGTTTATAAAAATACCCGCTCTGGACGGAGTAGTACCTCTTTAGATGAAAGCTTATTGCCTGATTATCAGCAAGCACTTGCAGATCCTGATCCCAAGAAGTTAATTATTCTTCATCTGATTGGTGCACACCCGAATTATAAAGAGCGCTATTCTGCCGCCTTCAATAAATTCAGCAGTGAAAGTAATGATAGTGTAGAAACAGAACTGAAGAATCGAGATATTGACCCTTGGATTCGTTCCTTACGTAATGATTATGATAATGCCGTGTTATATGAAGATTCTCTGCTAGCACAATTTTTAGATACATTGAAAGCCGATACAGTCCCAGATTTTAGATCATTCACCGTTGTATCAGATCACGGCAATGAAGTGGGACATGAGATTGACTATGCTGGACATAGTCCCAATACCAAAGCAGGCTATCAGGTTCCGGTGATCATGTGGGCAGATAAAATGCTCGCCACTGGTGTCAATAAAGACAGAACCATCAATACCGCCGAACTTGATAATAACCTGATGCATATTATGGGACTGAAAGATAAATCATCGCCAAAACAGTCTTATTGGCAAGATGAAAATTATCAATTCACACCAGAAATCAATTGGCCGTATTGGAAGCATAAATCCTAAAATCATGATTAGACATCCAGTTGTGAGCAATCCTGCGACTGGATATTTGCTATAAATCACACAGACATTTTAAAATTCTTGATAATTTCATAAAAGCATCATGCAACTGTCATTGATTTGATAACTTTCGCTTTCAAACTAGCCGCTTAAATAAAAACTGATGAGTTTGTTCATGTTAAAAAAAGCTGCGCTTTGTCTCTGCCTGCTCAGTCTTGCAGGCTGTAATGATGACAATAATAATCAAAGTAAGACCACGCCACCTGAATATCAATTGCCAAAAATTTTAGTGATTGGACATCGTGGTGCCAGTGCACTTCGACCAGAACATACCCTCGCCTCTTATCAAAAAGCCATAGATGACGGCGCTGATTTTATTGAACCCGACTTGGTTTCAACCAAAGATGGTGTCTTGATCGCACGCCATGAAAATGAAATTGGTGGGACCACCAATGTTTCCACCCTACCTCAATTTGCAGATCGTAAAAAAACGAAAGTCATTGATGGGGTCACTTTAGAAGGTTGGTTTACCGAAGACTTCACTTTAAAAGAGTTACAGCAACTCAAAGCCCGTGAACGTATTCCACAATTCCGACCAGACAACCAGAAGTATAATGATCTCTATGCTATTCCAACCTTAGAACAAATCATTGAACTGGCAGAAGCACATTATAAAAAAACAGGCAAAATCATTGGTCTATATATTGAAACTAAACATCCGACCTACTTCCAGCAACAGAATTTGGCGATGGAAGATGCTTTACTAAAAACCTTATCCAAGTATCAATACAGCCGAGATATTGCGCCTATTTATTTACAGTCGTTTGAAGTTGGAAATTTAAAATACTTAAAGAACCAACTCGACTTACACAAGAGTGTGAAGCATGCACAATTAATTCAGCTCTACGATGCACCAGAAGCAAGACCGGCAGATTATGTTGTGCAAAACAACCCTAAAACCTATGCGGATTTGGCAACAGCACAGGGTCTTAAAGATGTTTCGGCTTACGCCAATGGTGTCGGTCCATGGAAAGTTTATGTCTTTAAAGATGCCGCAATGACACAGACCACCTCTTTTATTGCAGATGCACATAAAGTCAATTTAAAAGTACACCCTTATACCTTCCGTCCAGAAAACAACTTCCTACCCGATACACTAAAATGTAGTGCTGATGTTGCAAAAGCAGCTGAGCGTTGCAGCACAGGGTCCATTAAAGAAATGCAGCTTTATTTTAAAGCGGGGGTCGATGGCGTATTTACCGATGATCCAGCTTTAGGCCGTCAAGCTGTACAGACCTATCAAGCAACGACGAAATAAGACTTAAATACACAATAACAAGGGCAGCTCAGCTGCCCTTGTATTTATAGTTGAAATTGTTGTTTTTGTTTGACCTGTTGCCATTGCCACCAACCATAGGCCGCCAATCCAACAAAAGCCGCATAGAGTCCCGCGGTCAGGAAAACCTCTTTGTAAATAAACATACCGACATAGATGATGTTGACAAAAATCCAGAGAATCCAAGTGGCAATATGCTTACGGCTGGTCCAATAGGTTGCAAGTAAACTAAATGCCACCAATTGTGAATCTAACATCGGTACAGCAGCATCGGTAAAGTGTTTAAGAATCAAGCCAAACAACAGACCAAAAATCAGCGCCAAGCACATTTGCGCCAATACAGTGCTCTTGGCAATCGGTTCAATCCGAATATCATGGTCTTGACGTTTGCCTTTAAGCCAGTAATAGAATCCATAAACATTCATCGCAATAAAGAAAAATTGCAGGATCGTTTCGCCATATAACTTGATGGTAAAGAAAAAATAGGCATACAAACTACACGCCAGAAAGTTAAACCACCAACACCACATATTGCGTCGAATGGTCAAGGTCACACCAATCAGACTAATCACTACCGCAAAAATTTCAAAGGCAGACAAGAGCAAACTTCTTTCAGGATTTGATGGCAACATTATGGAAAAATCTGCAATTTTAGCAATGCCCAATTGTTTATTTACTTTGCTTATATTTTTATCTTTATTTGAGAAAACGACTATTTTTTCACCCAAAGCCTATGTTATAAAAATCTAAAGCTTATTTCAGAATATTGATATGTTCAGCAACAAAGTGTCTTTCGCACCCGTCATCGTGATTTCGCATGCTATTTCTGCCCATGCAGCATGGCGACGTGTCTGCATTTTTATGCGAGGAGACTTTGTACTGCTTCATCCGATGACCCCTTAAAAAAGCATCATTTGAATCCCAAGGTCGCCTCAATAGCGACCTTTTTTATTGCCTAAATTTTTTAACCCCATCTAGCGTTTTTATAACAGGAGTCTCAACATGAGCCAGTTACCCGAAAAGAATTTTATATCCAGCACACAGATGCAGCCGGCTGTGGCCCTCGTTTCCCCTCGCCTTGCCACAGTCGGTCAATTTATTGCAGTCGTGCTGATTTGGTCATTCACACCTTTGGCCGCAGTTTTGACTGTGCACGAAATTCATTGGGCTTGGGGACTGTTTTTCCGCTTTAGTATCGCCATTCCTTTGGCGTGGATTTGCCTGTTTTATTTTCGACAAAAACTTATTTTGACGCCTCAGGCTTTGATCAGCTATAGCGCAGGTGCGGTTGGCTTATTTGGCTCTATGACCTTCTGCTATATGGGCGCAACCCGTGTTTCATCGGGTATGATTTCGATTATTTATGGTACGGCACCGCTCTGGTCAGGTTTGATTGCCGTGTTTATTCTAAAACGCGAACATTTTTTAAAACGTCAATGGTACGGACTCTCACTGGCAATTTTTGGCTTGTCTCTGACACTCGGTATTGGTGCTGACCATATTCAGCTGGATTTGGTCGGGGTGTTATATGAAATCATTGCAGTTCTACTCTATGTACTTTCAATGTTTAGTGTTGCCAAAGTTGGCGCCGAGATTCACCCTATTGTCCAAACTACAGGTTCAACTTTGGTTTCATGGTTTGGCTATCTGTGTTTACTGCCTTTTTTTCTCGCTGAGGCACCAACGCAGTTCCCGAGTCTGCAAACCAGTTTGGCCCTGCTGTATAGCGCCTTATTTTCTTCTGTGCTGGCCATGATTTTTTACTTTCATTTAATTCAAAAACTCAACCCAACTACAGTGATGCTGATCACCATTCTGACGCCTGTGTTTGCAACTTGTTGGGGCTTTTTGTTCAATCATGAGCCTCTCAGTTCACATCTGATCATGGGGCTAATGCTGCTGTGTTTCGGTCTGTTTCTTTATGCCTATCGCAACCGACCTCGCCCACAATAAATATGCAAACGGATCGGTCAGGTAACACCTCCGATCCGTGATAGTATCTATTGATCGGCTCAAGTACACTATCCTAACGCTCTGCGTGACATCTCAAAGATTTGTTCAAGGATGAAATAATCGATGCGTTCTTACGTTTTATGGCTTTGCTGTAGTCTGGTATTGGTGTTACAGGGTTGTGTACATGCGACGACACAGCCCAATTCAATAACGCTTAAAACCACAGAACTCAAGCAGCGCTATTATCAAGCCAAAACCACTGCAGCTGATGGCACGGTACTCGCGTTTACCGTGTATCAACCCCATTTAACATCCAGTCAAACAGCTCCATTACTTTTACATACCCATGGCTTTGGTCTGTCTCGAATGAAACGGCCTGAACTCAGTTTATATGGTTTTCTTTTGCCAACAGGGCAAGTGGCAAAAACCGCTTGGCAGAATGGTTATTGGGTAATTAGCTATGACCAACGTGGGCATGGAGACAGTCAGGGTAAAATTCGTCTGACTGATCCAGAAAAAGAAGCGCAAGATGTCATCACCATTATGAACTGGGCAGAAAAAAACCTGCCGCAACTAACCAAAAATCAAAACGGCGTCCGTACCGGTATGATTGGTGAATCCTATGCGGGCGGAGTGCAATATCTAGCTTCAGCTTTAGATCCACGCTTACAGGCGATTGTACCGATTACCACGTGGTATGACATTGTGCATAGCCTCGCCCCCAATGGCGTGCCTAAAAGTAACTGGATTGCTTTCCTCAATCTAATAGGTGACTGGTGGAATTGGAATAAATTTGATCCTGAATTGAAACAGGCCTATCTGGATACGCAGCAAGGTCAATTAAAGCAATCGACTTATGATTTTCTCAACACCCATCAAGCCAGCTGGTTTTGCAGTCACAATCAAGCCCCTCAGGCAGATGCCTTAATTATTCAAGGCTTCAGAGATGTGCTCTTTCCTTTTAATGAAGGAATTAAAGCAGCTCAATGTATCCAACAGGCGCAACATGAAGTGCATTTGATTGGGGTACAAGGCGGCCATTTACAGCCCTTTACCCAGCACTCTCCCTTAGGCACTACCCCTTTTTGGTATATTGGCAAATCGGTTCGCTGTGGCAATCAACAGCAGTACAATCTACAAAAAACCATTTTGACTTGGTTTAACCAGAAGCTAAAAGATCAACCATCAGCCGAATCATTACCTGAATTATGTGTCGATCAAAGCCCTGTCAATCATTTTGCCGATCTTAAACCTGTAACCAGCTACGATCTGAAAAAAACATGGATCGCACCGACAGCAAGCCAAGCGGTATTTATACCGATTCACACAGCACAGCAATCAGCATCGATGGCAGGTTCGCCAGTTATTTCCTTAAATATGGAAACAACGCCTGAATATGCAGATGCAACCTTATTTATCTCAGTTGCGATCAAATCAAAGATAACAGGGAAATATACGATTTTAAATGATCAAACTGTGCCGTTTAATCCAGCGAAGAAGAAAAGTTACGATCAGATTCGATTGGGTTTAGCGGCTCAAAATAGCAAAACACAAAGCATCGAATTACCGAGTGTGTATGGACAACTCAATAAGGGAGATACGCTAGGCTTATTGATCAATAGCGAAAGTCTGTATTATCAAAAAATACAACAGCCTAAAATTGAAGCATGGATTTCAGGGCAAATTGTGTTACCAAAACTTTGGCATGGAGCAGCTGCGAATTAATTGTTGTTATTATAAAAACCAACGAGAGTGAAATTTACCACTCTCGATTGGCAATCAATTCTTCCATTTCAACATCTAGGTAGCCGACATCTTGCACCACCATCATCATCGCTTCAGCAATATAATCTGCAGCGGTGTCATCCAAGCTTGATTCCAAATCTTCAAACTGCGGCTTCATTTCGTTAATTTCAATCATAGTCTGATGTGCATAACGATAGATTTCCGTTTCAGATAGATCGGTACGACTGACCTTTTTTGAAAACTGCTGGATATGCTGTTTCACTTCGGCAACGAGAATATCGGGATAATATTCATCGTCAAACATGGGGAGGAGTAAATTTTCAAACATAAAAAATAATATGCCAATAAAACGCCATGCTTATAACATAATTTAGCCAAAATCACGATATTAAGTCATAAAAAAAGCGGTTTTTTCTAACCGCTTTTTTTAAATGATGTTTAATCTTTTTTCGCACTCAGACTTTTGGCAATTTTCGCAAGTTCGACAAACTCCTCACGCATTTGATAGGGATCAGGCTTGGCAGATTGTTGTGCCAACTGAATAATTTGATCCCAGCCCATGGCACCGTTATATTGTCCCCCTTTTAACTGCTGGGCATAAGATGCCACCGCAATGGCAAAACGGGTATCATTATTGGCCTGTGCAAGGGTTTTACTTTCAGCTTTCACCGCTTGATTGAGCAAAATACTTTTTTCTTGGTTTGGTAATTTATAGCGCAAGTTTACAAAAGCATATTCAGACTTTTTTGCTGTATCTGTTTTCGAAGATTCCTGATAACGTGAATCATTGAGCCAACCTTGCTGACCAACTGGAATGATTTCATAAATTGCTGTGACATTATGGCCTGCCCCAATATCGCCGGCATCAACTTTATCATTATTGAAATCTTCCTGCTTTAGCATCCGATTTTCATAACCGACTAGGCGATATTCTTTCACCGTTGCAGGGTTAAATTCCACCTGAATTTTGACATCCTGAGCAACGGTTGCCAATGTCGAGGAAAGCTGACGCTGTACTACTTTTTTCGCTTCATTCTTATTGTCGATATAACTGTAATTACCATCCCCAGCATCTGCCAGTTGTTCCATCAGCTGCTCATTATAGTTACCTGTACCAAAACCTAAAGTCGTTAACGAGATCCCGCTTTTTCGTTTCTCAGCAACCATGCCTTTTAAGGTATTGAAGTCAGTGATGCCTACATTAAAGTCACCATCTGTCGCCAATAAAATTCGGTTAATTCCGTTTTTCACTAAAGCTTTTTCAGCTTGTTTATAGGCCAGTTGAATCGCTTGTTCACCCGCGGTTGCTCCGCTTGCCTGCAAGGCATTAATCACGGCTAAAATCTTGTCTTTTTCATTTCCAGACGTTGGCTCTAAAACCAGTTTTTCACCGCTGGCATAAGTAATAATGGTGACTTTGTCTTGAGGACGTAATTGCTCGGTGAGTAAACGCAGGGTTTGTTTGACTAAAGGTAACTTATCAGGCGCATCCATACTACCTGAGACATCCACCAAAAATACCAGATTGGCAGGAGGTAATTGTTTGGTGGTGAGATCTTTAGCCTGAATACCAATCTTAATCAGCTTGGCATTTTCCTTCCAAGGCGAATCTACAGTTTCCGTGGTGACAGAAAATGGATGAATGCTATTCGGCTGTGGATATTGATAATCAAAATAATTGATCATCTCCTCAGCACGAACCGCATCAACAGGTGGCAAACGACCATCATTCAAAAAACGGCGGGTATTGGTATAACTACCCGTATCCACATCAATACTAAAAGTTGAAACAGCTTGATCCGCCACGCGATGAACTGGATTGACCTCATTTTTTTGGTATTTTTCAGTATTTTGCTCTAACCGTGGTCTCTCCATCGTTGGCATCACTGCAATATAAGATGCAGGTGCAATCATTTTACGCGTCTGAGCCAAGCCTTGATTTGACTGGGTAATCGGTGACGGCGATACAGGCATCGTTGTTTCAATCATCACTTGGTCATTCTGTTTGACATGACTACTACAAGCCATGATCATACAACTGAGCAAACTTAGTGTTAATATTTTTGTGGATTGGTGCATGCTTAAATTCCTAAATTCTATTTTGTCTTTTCAAATGAAGGTGATATTCAAAGATTGTATGCAAAAAAAGAAAGATACATGGTATTTGTATGTATCTTTCCTTCGATCTATTTAATTTAGAGGAGCTTGGCTCAATTCAAGACTGAAACACTATTCAATCGCATAATTAATGGTGACCACCACACGGGCAATTTTATTAATGGTGGCTTTGTCATAAGCGCCCCCATAATCACTGTCATCGTCAGAACCACTTTCAGGCAGAATATAAAATGCACCTTGACTGGCTGAACGCATCATCCCAACCTTTACCCCACCGACTTTGGCAAACTCATTGGCTCGGCTATAGGCATTTTTGGTGGCATTGGCAATCAAGGACATTTTGATTTCTTCTAAATTCGACACCAGATATTCAGGTTTTTGCTCAATCGCAATGCCTTTTTCATCCAGTAAATAGGCATCTTTTGCCGCCTGTTCTATTTTCTTGATATCTCGACTGCTGATCACCAAAGATTGCAAGGCGATATAACCTTTAAACTCCCGCTTGGTGCGTCCTTCACCCGTATCGACTTCCTCATAATAAGAATCAGAACGCTTATTCCCGAGTTGCATATCCGCTGCTTTAAAACCATGTTCAACAAAGAAGGCCTGTAATGCTTTCATTTGTTGATCAAGTAATTGATAGGCTTCTGGAATCGTGTCAGAAGTGTGGTTGGTTTGTAAGTTGATTTCCCAACGTGCAGAATCGGCTTGAATCGGCTTTTCAGCTAAGCCTTTGACTGTAATTGAATTTTTTGTGCTATTAAACTGTTTAAGCGCATAACCCATCACACCGGCAGAAACAATGAAACCAAGACTCAGAATCAGGGCAAACACCCATAAACTTTTATATGTGATTGTTTTATTTTCCATTTTTAATATTACTCATCTTCATTATACATTTGTTATATTTAATCTGATTCAGCAAGTCAATAGAGCCCTTGGGCCCTACTGACGCATACAAGCTTAATGATTTTGCATCCTGTTCCAGACTTTAATCGCATCGCTGGTGGCTTTAACATCATGCGCCCGAACAATACTGGCCCCCTGCTGAATACTCAACAGATGCCCCATTACACTCCCCACAACACGTTCCTGTGCAGGCACACCATCTAAGGCTTCACCAATAAAACGTTTCCGTGATAAGCCTGATAAGATCGGATAGCCCATTTGATTAAGCTTCCAGAACTCATTCAGTAATTGAAAGTTTTGCTGTGCATTTTTGGCAAAACCAAAACCAGGGTCGATAATAATATTTTCTTTTCTCACCCCAACTGCAATCGCCTGATCTAAGCGTTGTTGTAGCTCGTAAATTACCTCTTCGGTCACATCCTGATATTGATCCAACTGGTTCATATTGGTGGGTTCACCGCGCATATGCATCAACACCACAGGGATATTTAATTCAGCAGCCGTTTCTAAGGCCTGTGGGCGAGTTAATGCACGCACATCATTCCAGATATGCGCTCCTGCTTGAACGGCTGCACGCATCACTTCTGGCTGACTGGTATCAATCGAGATGATCACATCGTATTTAGATAATGCTTCAACCACAGGAATCACACGACGAATTTCTTCTTCCAATGCAACTGCTGAAGCATTCGGACGAGTCGACTCGCCACCGATATCAATAATGCTGGCACCATCTTGCATCATCTGCAATGCATGTTGAATAGCTTGGTCTTTTTGATGATGTTGCCCACCATCACTAAATGAATCAGGCGTGACATTTAAAATCCCCATCACTTGGGGTTGGGAGAGGTCTAAGCTAAAACGGCCACACTGTAACTGACATTGTGATAAGGGCATCAACTGCATGATCAAGACTCTTCCTACTTTGACAGGCTTATTTTAACAAGACCGCCTCTAGAACGTTGATGATTTATTTTCAGTTTAGGCCAAAATTGAGACAAAAAAAGAGCGACCGAAGTCGCTCTTTTTATTTTATCTTTGATTAGCCCATTGCTGGTAATGGTGGTGGAGTAGATGGACCATCTTTCGGCGGTTCAAATGCAGCCACTGGATTTTCAGCAACATAAACTTTAGGTGGTTGCGGCTCACGACCTTCCATGATGTCACGGATTTGGTCACGATCGATTGTTTCCCAATCCATCAAGGCTTTTACCATCGCATGTGCGATATCTTTGTTATTTTCCAAGATGTCACGTGCAACTTTATATTGTTCATCCAAGATACGACGTACTTCTTCATCAACTTTTTGTTGAGTTGCTTCAGAAATCGTACGGCTACCCACATTACCGAAGAAACCATTTTGGTTTTCATCTTCATATACCATCACACCAAGGCGATCAGACATACCGTACTTAGTTACCATTGCACGTGCCATTTTGGTTGCACGTTCAAAGTCGTTAGATGCACCTGTCGACATTTGGTTAATGAATACTTCTTCTGCAATACGACCACCAAACAAGATAGAAAGTTCATTCAACATCTTATCTTTATAATGGCTGGTCTGGTCTTGCTCAGGCAACTGCCAAGTCACACCCAACGCCCAACCACGTGGCATGATCGTTACTTTATGCACAGGGTCTGTACCTGGCAAAATTTCAGCAACAATCGCATGACCAGCTTCATGGTAAGCCGTCGCACGACGTTCTTCTTCACGAATCACCATCGATTTACGTTCTGGACCCATGTAGATCTTGTCTTTTGCATCTTCAAAGTCATGCATATCTACCGTATTTTTATTACGGCGAGCAGCAAACAATGCAGCTTCATTGACTAAGTTTGCAAGTTGCGCACCTGAGAATCCTGGCGTACCACGTGCAAGAACTTTAAGATCTACACCTGTAACAGAAGGAAGTTTCTTCAAGTGAACATTCAAGATTTGTTCACGACCACGAATGTCTGGTAAACCCACCATTACTTGACGGTCAAAACGGCCTGGACGAAGCAATGCTTTATCCAATACATCAACACGGTTGGTTGCAGCAATAACGATCACGCCTTCATTGCCTTCAAAACCGTCCATTTCAACAAGCATTTGGTTCAGGGTCTGTTCACGCTCATCATGACCACCACCTGTACCCGAACCACGATGACGACCAACTGCATCAATCTCATCAATAAAGATGATACATGGCGCATGGCGTTTTGCTTGCTCGAACATGTCACGGACACGAGATGCACCGACACCAACAAACATTTCAACGAAGTCAGAACCAGAGATACTAAAGAATGGAACCTTAGCTTCGCCAGCAATGGCTTTCGCCAATAATGTTTTACCAGTACCAGGAGGACCAACCATCAGTACACCACGTGGAATGGTTGCACCAAGGCGTTTGAATTTAGCAGGGTCTTTTAAGAAATCAACGATTTCAACCACTTCTTGTTTTGCTTCGTCACAGCCTGCAACATCACTAAATGTTAACTTGATTTGATCTTCAGATAACATTTTTGCTTTTGACTTACCAAAACTCATAGGACCGTTTTTGCCACCTGCACCACCGCCCATATTACGCATGAAGAACATGAATAATAAGATGATGAGCAATACAGGGAAACTCGCAATGAGAAGTTGCATCAAAATGCCTTGACGTTGTGGCGCTGTGCCTTCAACAACTACATTTTGTTTATTCAAGCTTGGTAGCAACTCAGTGTCTTCTACTTGAGGACGAACCGTCTCAAAGGCAGAGCCATTGGTTTTTTCACCATTAATATTTAAACCGTCAATTGTGACTTGTTTAATTTGCCCAGCATTCACCGCTGCAACGAAATCAGAATATTTCATCGCTGCAGGCTTATTGCGGTCACTGACGTTGCTAAAAATCAAAATCAGAACACCGAGTATGATGAGCCACAATACGGCATTCTTGAAGTAATCGCTCAAGGCTTTATTCCCATATCAATCTAATTTGATCATACCTAATCTTGGCTGACCTTCACAAAAACAGCAATGAATTTGCGTTGCAAAAAACTTAAAAGGTACAAAATGCACAATTTTTAACAACTTGGCAAGTACACTTTTATTGCAATGCCTTTTTACGACCTTGACCAATCAAAAAAACTTCTTTCGATCGAGCACGTGAAGCCGCAGGTTTGGCTGTTTTTAATACATCAAAACCATCGACCACTTGTTTTCTGAACTCATCAAATCCTGAACCTTGGAACACTTTAACAAGAAACTGTCCGTTGGGTCCGAGTACTTTCTGAGCAAAATCCAAAGCCAATTCACATAAGTAAATTTGACGCGGTTGATCAACAGCCCTATTACCTGATGTATTGGGGGCCATATCTGAAATTACAACGTCTACTTGACGCCCATTTAAAATATTTAACAATTTTTCGAAAACTTCTTCCTCGCGGAAGTCACCTTGCAAGAAGGTCACATCTGGAAGAGCATCCATTGCTAGAATATCTGAAGCAATCACTAAACCATTTGATCCGACCAATTTACCTGCAATTTGCGACCAACTACCTGGTGCCGCGCCTAAGTCGACAACCGTCATCCCAGGTTTGATCATTTTATATTTTTCTTGGATTTCAAGTAACTTATATGCCGCGCGTGCGCGATAACCTTCCTTTTGTGCTTTCTTCACAAAATGGTCATCTAAGTGCTCTCGCATCCACACACGACTGCTTTTAGACAATTTTTGATTGGTAATGCGTGTCGCCATAACTCACTAAATTTCAAAAAACTTCTGATGAGTCATTGTACGTGAAAATTACTCTCATTACAGTACGGATGTACTTCATTCACACGAACTTTTACAGATTTTTTTCGATCATCATCATTGGATATTTCAGCAATTTTCACATATTTGTTTCAAGTGCTTGTCTTCTGAATCTATCTTAGAATCGGGATGCAAGTTATACTAGGTCGTTTTTCCAATCAGGTATTTTTAATGGCGGCTTTATCTATCCATGAACGTAAACGTTTACGTCAAATTGGTCATGCACTTAATCCAGTGGTAATGGTTGGTGGCCAAGGTCTTACAGAAAACGTCATTGAAGAAACAAATCGTGCGCTGAATGATCATGAACTCATCAAAGTCAAAATTGCAGGTGAAGATCGTGACGCACGTGCAGCAGTGATTGACGCGATTGTTGAAGCAACTGGTGCAGAATCTGTACAGAAAATTGGTAAAATTGTTTTGCTCTATAAAAAAGCAGCGAAACAAAACCAACACCTGTCTAACTTGGTTCGTTTTGCTCATTTAAATAATAAGTAATTACGATGGCAAGTTATGAACTGTCTGCCTTTGATCGCTTTAGTGCCATTACGGTCGTTGGAGCGATTGAACAACAAACACCAGCAACCTTAAATGTTGGTTTTTGGGTTCGTGACCCAAATCAATTTCTGATTTACCCAAATCAAGTCACAGCACATCCACGTCAAGACTTTTTATGGGAACACACTTGCTTTGAAATTTTTGTCGGTGTGAAAGATCAAGATTTCTATCGTGAAATCAACCTTTCCCCTTCTCAGGCTTGGCAAGTTTATCAATTTGAAGAATACCGTTTTCCTGAAAATATGCCGCCGATTGCAGCATATGACATTGAATTGAATCATTTACAGCGCACCCATTATGGCTTAAATGTCAGTTTAGATTTGTCGCAATTTATGCGCGAGCATGAATTAAAATGGGCTGACATATATCTTGGTTTGACTGCTGTTCTGGAAACTACGCAAGGTATGCAGTATTTTGCGATGCAACACAGTAGCCCTCAAGCTGACTTTCATAACAAACGTGATTGGTTACATCAGTTTTAAATTTAAAAATAAAAAAAGCGAGAAAAATTCTCGCTTTTTTTATGCCTGCAATTAATTAGCTAGCACGTACTTTATTCCAAGCTTCAACCGCTTGTTCTTTAGTGCGTTTAAAGCTACCCACTAATGTATCTTTGTGCTTCACTGAAATCTGGCTGATGTCATCTTTCAGTTCTTTGCTTACCTTGGTCAGGTCTTCAATCAATGCATTTAATTCAATTTTCAATGCATTTTTAAGTTCAAGTAAGTTACCTTGCGATGAATTAAGTTGAGTCTTAATCACTTCAATACGCTCTAGAAGATCTTGCTTGATTTGAGTCAGCTGGTTTTGAATGTTTTGATTCAATTCTTTCGCTTCAGCTTCAATTTTTTCTTGAGTTTCAGCTAAAACTTCTTTTACCTGACCCTGAGTTTCTGCAATCACTTCTTTGGCTTGCTCTTGAGTTTCTGCAATCACTTCTTTCGCCTTCGCTGTTTTTTCTGCAACAACCTCTTTCGCTTTTGCAGTTTTTTCAGCAACCACTTCTTTGACTTCAGCAGTCTTTTCAGCAACAGCTTCTTTCGCTTTCGTGGTTTTTTCAACTACAGCAGTTTTTACTTCTTCAGCAGTTGCAGGTGTCGTTTGATTCTCAGCCATTTTGATTACCCTCTTTATTGATTGTTGATTTTTTGGCTAGATATAAGATAAAACGGCCACATCCCAAACACAAAAAAAATTGTCTGACAATTTGCATAATATCTCATGATATCGATAGAAGGATGATTGATTTTGCAATAGACACTGCCCAGCGAATGCTTATAAAAGAAATTGGTAAATTCTGACTTTAATAAATAAAACACATAGACTTTTCACGGACTCATGCGTATAATGCGCTGTTAAGTTACAAGCGAGCAGACTGGAAGGAGGGGCATGTTTTTTTAAAGACGGCCTGCCTTTTTTTATGTCTTCTCGCTTTTTTACAGCCCTATTTTTGTGGTCTTAGTTCAGGAGCTTTGGTTTGAGCACCCCCGCCATTTTAGCCCTCGCAGATGGAACGATCTTTAAAGGAACGTCTATCGGTGCATCGGGTAGTACGACTGGTGAAGTCGTTTTTAACACTGCCATGACTGGTTATCAAGAAATTTTGACCGACCCAAGCTACGCACAACAAATTGTGACGTTGACTTATCCTCATATTGGAAATACTGGCTGTAATAGTGAAGACGTTGAATCAGGTCGCATCCATAAAGTATGGGCGAATGGTTTAATTATTCGTGATCTGCCTTTATTACATAGTAATTTCCGTGCTGAACAATCACTGAGTGAATATTTAGAACAACATAATGTTGTTGCGATTGCTGATATTGATACGCGTAAATTGACTCGTATTCTACGCGACAAAGGTGCACAAAATGGTTGCATCCTTGCTGGCGAAAATATTACAGAAGAAGAAGCAATTGCAAAAGCACGTGCATTTGGTGGTTTAAACGGTTTAGATCTTGCGAAAGAATGCTGTGATCCAACAGGTTTTGAATGGACTGAAGGCTCTTGGACTTTGGGCGAAGGTTTCACTCAACCAGAATTAAAATTTCATGTTGTTGCATACGATTATGGTGTCAAAACCAACATCTTACGTATGCTTGCAGACCGTGGTTGTAAATTGACTGTTGTTCCTGCACAAACCCCTGCTGAAAAAGTGCTCGCACTCAATCCAGATGGCGTGTTCTTATCAAATGGTCCTGGTGATCCAGCAGCATGTGATTATGCAATTGAAGCAGTGAAAACCATTGTTGATACAACCAATCTACCTGTATTCGGTATTTGCTTGGGTCACCAAATTTTGGCTCTCGCTTCTGGCGCGAAAACCATGAAAATGAATCATGGTCACCACGGCGCTAACCATCCTGTACAAAACCTTGAGGAAAGTACAGTGATGATTACTTCTCAAAACCACGGCTTTGCTGTTGACGAGAGTACTTTACCTGCAAACTTAAAAGTGACACATCGCTCACTGTTTGATGGTACAAACCAAGGTATTCATCGCACTGACAAACCAGCATTCAGTTTTCAGGGCCACCCTGAAGCCAGCCCTGGTCCACATGACTGTGCCCCATTGTTCGATCATTTCATCGAACTTATCGAAGCAGCTAAGAAGTAATTACGGAGCGAATAATGCCTAAACGTACGGATATTAAAAGCATCTTAATTATTGGTGCTGGTCCTATTGTCATTGGTCAAGCCTGCGAATTTGACTATTCTGGTGCGCAAGCATGTAAAGCGCTTCGTGAAGAAGGTTATCGCGTTATTTT
Organism: Acinetobacter sp. Ac_3412; assembly: GCF_013072675.1. NCBI lineage: Bacteria > Pseudomonadati > Pseudomonadota > Gammaproteobacteria > Moraxellales > Moraxellaceae > Acinetobacter > Acinetobacter sp. Ac_3412. The sequence continues at coordinate 215,047 of NZ_LXUJ01000008.1, forward strand.
GGTGAACTCTAACCCAGCGACCATTATGACTGACCCTGCAATGGCGGATGCGACCTATATCGAGCCAATCACTTGGCAGACAGTTGCACAAATCATTGAAAAAGAACGCCCAGATGCAGTCCTCCCAACCATGGGTGGTCAAACGGCATTGAACTGTGCCCTTGCCTTAGATGAGCACGGCGTTCTCGAAAAATATAATGTAGAACTAATTGGCGCATCAAAAGACGCGATTGAAAAAGCAGAAGATCGTAAACTGTTTGATATCGCAATGCGTAAAATTGGCTTGGAATGTCCAAAAGCAGCCATTGCAGAAACAATGGAAGAGGCTTTGGCAATCCAAGCAGGTTTTGGCTTCCCAGTCATCATCCGTCCATCATTCACAATGGGTGGCTCAGGTGGTGGTATTGCTTATAACCGCGAAGAATTCCTAGAAATCTGTGAACGTGGTTTCGATCTTTCTCCAACCAAACAATTATTGATTGATGAATCGTTAATTGGTTGGAAAGAATACGAGATGGAAGTTGTTCGTGACAAAAACGACAACTGTATCATCGTCTGTGCGATTGAAAACTTTGACCCAATGGGCGTACACACAGGTGACTCAATCACGGTTGCACCTGCGCAAACATTGACAGACAAAGAATATCAATTGATGCGTAATGCATCGGTTGCAGTTCTTCGTGAAATCGGTGTAGAGACTGGTGGTTCGAACGTTCAATTCGGTATTAACCCGAAAGACGGTCGTATGGTTGTGATCGAGATGAACCCACGTGTTTCTCGTTCATCTGCACTTGCGTCTAAAGCAACAGGTTTCCCGATTGCAAAAATCGCAGCGAAACTTGCCGTAGGTTATACCCTTGATGAATTGAAAAATGACATCACTGGCGGTATTACACCAGCATCTTTCGAACCATCGATTGACTATGTTGTCACTAAGATTCCACGTTTTAACTTCGAAAAATTCCCACAAGCTGAGCCAGTATTAACGACTCAGATGAAATCTGTGGGTGAAGTGATGGCAATTGGTCGTAACTTCCAAGAATCTGTACAAAAAGCACTTCGTGGTCTTGAAGTGGGTGTTAGTGGCTTTGACGAGAAAGTTGAAGCTGGTACTGCCAATGCCAAAGACATCATCCTAAAAGAACTTAAAGTTCCTGGTCCAGAGCGTATCTGGTATGTTGCTGATGCATTCCGTCATGGTTTCTCTTTAGATGACGTATTTGAAGCGACCAAGATCGACCGTTGGTTCTTGATCCAAATCGAAGACATCATTAAAACTGAAGCACAAGTGAAAGCATTGGGCTTTGGTGACTTAAACGCGGACAATATCCGTTCATTCAAGCGCAAAGGTTTATCTGACCTGCGTATTGCTGACTTGATGGGTATTTCACAAAAGCAATTCCGTAAGCAACGTTGGAACTTGGGTGTATATCCAGTTTACAAACGTGTTGATACTTGTGCAGCCGAGTTTGAATCGGGTACTGCTTACATGTATTCAACTTACGATGAAGAATGTGAAGCAAATCCATCAAACCGTGACAAGATCATGGTCATTGGTGGTGGTCCTAACCGTATTGGTCAAGGGATCGAGTTTGACTACTGCTGTGTACACGCTGCACTTGCAATGCGTGAAGACGGTTATGAAACCATCATGGTGAACTGTAACCCTGAAACGGTTTCAACCGACTATGACACATCTGACCGTTTATACTTCGAACCTGTAACACTTGAAGATGTACTTGAAATCGTACGTACCGAGAAGCCTAAAGGCGTGATCGTACAGTATGGTGGTCAAACACCTTTGAAATTGGCACGTGCTTTGGAAGAAGCAGGTACACCAATTATTGGTACATCTCCTGATGCAATTGACCGTGCAGAAGACCGTGAACGTTTCCAACAAATGATTCAACGTCTACAGCTTCGTCAACCAAACAACAGCATTGTAAAATCTGCTGAAGAAGGTATTTCAGAAGCAGCTAAAGTGGGTTATCCACTAGTTGTTCGTCCATCTTATGTATTGGGTGGTCGTGCAATGGAAATCGTGTATAACGAAGAAGAGCTTAAACGTTACCTTCGTGAAGCAGTACAAGCGTCGAATGAAGCCCCTGTCCTGCTTGACCGTTTCCTTGACGATGCAACTGAAGTTGACGTGGACTGCGTATCTGACGGTAAAGACGTTGTGATCGGCGGTATCATGCAGCACATTGAACAAGCAGGTATTCACTCAGGTGACTCAGCATGTTCGATTCCTCCGTACTCGCTTTCTCAAGAAGTTCAGGATGAGATGCGCCGTCAAACCGTTGCAATGGCAAAAGAACTTGGCGTAATTGGTTTGATGAACGTTCAGTTTGCTGTTAAAGGCAACGACATTTATGTCCTTGAAGTGAACCCACGTGCATCACGTACCGTTCCTTTCGTTTCTAAATGTATTGGTGACTCTTTAGCAAAAGTTGCGGCACGTTGTATGGCGGGCCAATCGTTGGAATCACAAGGTTTCACTCAAGAAATCATTCCAACACATTTTGCGGTTAAAGAAGCGGTGTTCCCATTCGCTAAATTCCCTGGCGTAGACCCAATGCTTGGGCCTGAGATGAAATCTACAGGTGAAGTGATGGGCGTTGGTAAAACATTCGGCGAAGCATTCTATAAAGCAGTGCTTGGTTCAAATGAACGTTTACCAGGCTTACCAACTGAAGGTGAAGTGAAGCATGCATTCTTATCGGTTCGTGAATCAGATAAAAAATACATTGCCAACATCGCGAAACAGTTGATCGAATATGGCTTCAAACTTGTTGCGACCAACGGTACACATCGCGTACTAAAAGAAGCAGGTATTGAATGTGAAGCAGTCAATAAAGTGACCGAAGGTCGCCCACATATTGTTGACCGCTTGAAAAATGGTGAAATTCATCTTATTGTCAACACAACTGAAGGCAAACAAGCTCAATATGACTCTGCCATGATTCGTCGTGCTGCCCTCCAAGGCAAGGTGTATTACACCACCACGATTAACGGCGCAGAAGCAGTTTGCCAAGCATTTGCTGTGAAATTGCCAATGGATGTATACCGCTTGCAAGATTTACAAACTGTAGGTTAATTCTCTACCGATAAAGTCCCGTCACCTTATCGGTGGCGGGCTTTTTCTTTTTTTAATCCTGTATTTTCCCAACCAATTTAGAGGGGACCAGAATGCAACGTTATCCTATGACTCCCGAAGGCAAGGTTGCCTTAGAGAAAGAATTACAACAGCTCAAGACAGTGGATCGCCCACGTATTATCCAAGCGATTGCTGAAGCTCGTGAACATGGTGATTTAAAGGAAAATGCTGAATATCATGCTGCGCGTGAACAGCAAGGTTTCTGCGAAGGTCGTATTCAGGATATCGAAGGTAAACTGGGCGCAATACAAGAAATTGATGTCAAAACCCTTGAGCAAAATGGCCGCGTTGTCTTTGGCGTGACTGTAACGATTGAAAATCTTGATACCGAAGAACGTAAGACTTATAAAATCGTCGGTGATGATGAAGCAGATTTTAAAATCAATAAAATCTCAGTGAACTCACCGATTGCACGTGGTCTTCTAGGTAAAAACGAAGGCGACGAAGCAAAAATTCAAACACCGCAAGGTGAAGTTGAATACGAAATCGTGAGTGTGGAATATATCTAATTTATCCACCTGATTAAGTGATTAAAGAACTCTTCATCATTTGAAGAGTTCTTTTGTTTCAGGCATCCTATTTCTAAATACAATAACAATGAGATAAAGAATGCAAGATCGACTCATAAGTGCATTGATCTATGCAATTGCAGGAATTATTCTGGGTATTGGGATTGCCATCACATGGGGACTTCATGTGAATTCTACGACCAGTTCTGTGCTCATTATTTTTAATACAGCTCTGCTTTGTGCAGTTCTAGGCTTTGTATTTCCCAATCAAATTCAACGTTTGTTTACTTGGCTTTGGAAATTTTTCTCCAACTAGCACTCTCTCCAGATATAAAAGCTATAATGCCACGGCTTTCTTTTAATATTTTGTCTAGATATGGATCCACTCATCAACTCTCCTGTTAAACACTGGTGCGAGTTCGAATTTATTGCTAAAACGGTAAACAATCCCAATATCCATATCAAAGGCAATTACTCCTATTATTCAGCTTACTGGGATCAGGGTTTTGAACGCTGTGTGGTGCGCTATCTACATGACAAAGCCTCAACCCCTGAAAAGCCAATCGATCAGCTGCATATCGGTAACTTTGTCTGCTTTGGCGCGGAATGCGTGATTATGATGGGTGGCAACCAATTGCACCGCCCTGACTGGATTTCAACCTTTCCTTTTGATACACGTAGCTTTCAACCTGCTGGGGATACAGTTATTGCCGATGGTTGCTGGATTGGCAGCCGTGCTATGATCATGCAAGGGGTGAAACTCGGTGAAGGTGCTGTGGTAGCAACTGGTGCTGTGGTCACGCAAGATGTGCCACCCTATGCGATTGTCGGTGGTGTCCCAGCCAAAGTCATCAAATATCGTTTTACTAAACAAGACATTGAAAAACTGCTTTCCCTTAAACTTTATGACTTAGATGAAAAGCATATTTTAAAAATGCGTGAGCAGTTGCAGACGGATAATACAGAAGCCCTTCGCCAATACTTCGAGCAAAGTTAATCTGAATTTTCACAGATAAATCAGGGTTATACCCATGTTCTTTTTTGTAGAAATTTCATGTAATTTAAATAAAATCAGCACTTAACCATAATCCTATAAATAATAACTATCCCTATAAAAATGCTAGGTTTTATTTATCTCCAAAGAGGTTTACTATAACAATATAGCTTGTAATTTAAACAATTTTTAAATACCTAATTCAATGCAAAATCATAAGTATAAGGAGTAACCAACATGGCTTATCAAAAAATCTTAGTGGCGATTGATGACTCTGAAATTGCGGCAAATGTCATTCGAGAAGCAGCTCAACTCGCAAAGGCTTTAAACAGTGAAATCACGGTTGCTGAAGTAATGACCTTAGATCCCTATCTCGCCGATGCCTATGTGCGTATGGGACAAAGCAATGATTTGATTGAACGTGTCAGAGGCTATGTTCAAGAGAATTTAAAGAAAGCTGAGCAAAAGTTTGAAGAACATGGGCTTACCGTCGCCACTCAAGTCTTAGAAGGCTTTTCAGTCCATCAGGAAATTATTGGTGCGGCGCAAAACCTAGGTGCAGATCTGATTATTATGGGTTCTCATGGACGAACAGGTTTTAAACAATTTGTACTGGGTAGTGTGGCACAGAAAGTTTTAGCAGAAAGTCACATTCCAGTATTAATTGTGCGTTGATAATTTATATCAATCATTTAGAAAGATTAAAAAAGCATGCTAAATATTTAGCATGCTTTTTTATTGTGTTATTACTGAGTATTTAATTGAATTGGTTTTGCTTTTTCTAAAACTTCTTCAGAAAGCACATTCGTAGAAATGATTGTTAATGATTGAGCATTAGCTTGAAGATTTTCTTTCTTTAAGTCATTTAAAACAACATTGGTATCTTTTGTATTTAAACTATACATTGCCCCAGTCGCAGGATCGATAATTAACAAGCCAATTATCCCACCAAATAAAATATTCCCGATATACCAGCCATTCATGCTCGGAGTAACTTTGACTTCTTTCTTTTCATAGCCTTCTTTTTCAAAGATAACCGTATATCTTTCAGGAACAAAGAAACCAGCCCCACGATTCAGACTCACGGTTATAGGTGCTTTTCCAACATGAATTTTCTTGCCATCACGATTTAAAATTGTAATATCACTAAGTTCTGGCGTACTTTGGAACGTCATGGTTTGTGTTTTGCCCGAGATAATACTTGCACACCCAGATAAACTCAGTGCGACAACCCCAAAAATAACAGACAGTTTTTTCATTTAAATACCAGAATTATTTCAATGTAACTTTATGTATCCAGATTGTAAATAAACCGTAAGCTAATTTCAATATTAATTCAAATTCGTCCAAAACGATTTAAGGCTGCCAAGCAAATATTTTTAAACTCACCTTGCCATTTAATAAGTATATCCCTTCTGCTTCTAATAAACTTTGCTGAACATTTTCACCTTTCTCATTGATTCGGGTCACACTGATTTTTCCTTGTGAATTAATCACACGATACCAAGGGATCTCACTATCTTTATCTAAATGCTTAAGTACATAACCCACTAAACGCGGATGTTTAGGTAAACCGGCCAACTTGGCAATTTGCCCATAACTTGCCACTTTTCCATAAGGAATCAAGGCAATCACTTCTAAAATTTGTCGATGTAGTTCATTGGTATCTTGCACCTTACAAGCTCCAAAAATCTGCTAAGATAATCAAAATCATGCGAAAAGCTAGCTTTACAATAATTAAAACGCGACCATTTGAGAGAACAAAAAATGCGGTTAAAAATCACTGCCCTGACGCTATTATGTCTGATCTTTAGCGTATCTTGTACCACTCAAAAAGCCCCGATAAAAAAATTACCGTATCAGTATCCGCTAGATGCAGACCATTTACCTGTGGTCAATGTCAGTTTTATTGTGACCAGCAATCGTCCAGAAGTAAAAGCCCTAGATCGTAAAGCACAAATGTATAAAGAACTAGCAATCTTGAACCAATACTTTGTCGATGAAAATAATCAAAAAATCTTTAAGTTTAAAATTCATCGTTATTATTCCTATCAAGATTTTAGTAAACGCAAATGTGATCTCGCCAACCAATTAAGCCAAGCGAAAGCAATTGTTCCAGACAATCTGCCAAGTGCGGTCAGAACTTGCTTCCCTCGCCGAAAGAGCAAAGAAGTGCTGTTTATTATTTATGATTCTTATGGTGAAAAATTAAAAGATGCTGATATCACCAGTTGGGGATTCCGCAATCAAGGACAACCATTTATTTTGATTGATTGGCAACGTCTGAATTACCAAACCCAAGCTGCCAGTATCCATGAAATGGGACACGCCTTCGGTCTCAGCCATGTTTGTTCACCTAAAGCCACCAAAACCACGCCAACCAATATTATGAGCAGTTATGATTGTCGCTTAGGCAGTGGAGGCTTACGTAATCTGGGATTTAACAAAGAACAGCTGAATATCATGCTCAACAATTACAACCAATATCCTTAAAAGTTGAACTGTAGATAATGGCCTAAATCATCCTGCCCCACACTGTAATTTTCTGGATCTAATTGATAGGTCAATAAGGTTTTCGCTTGTTCAAATTGTAGTTCATCAACACTATGCGGTTGCCAAAAGGTTTTCTGATTATGGGTATAAATCGGATAGAGTTTTAATCGGGATTCTTTTAAATTGATGCGTACCACAGCCCCGTAGGGTAAGGCCTGATATTTTTCAAAATGACCATTGCTATTAAATACCCCATTGCCAATGCCAAAGATGACTGGCTTTTGATGAATGGATTGAATTGGTTGCAGGGTATGAGCACCATGGCCAATCACCACATCAGCCCCAATCTGAGTCAGGACCTTGGCCAGTTTTTCTTGCTCAGGATGAATCGATTTAAAATCCACACCCCAATGACAAATCACCATAATTTTATGGGTTGGATGTGCCAAACGGTATTGCATCAGCTGTTCGAATAAAATCGCATTGAGACAGGCTACCCCAGCACTGTTACCGAGTGCATAAAAATCATACTCCTGATAGGCAGCTCTTCTATGCCAATAGCCATTAAAAATAGCCAAGCATTGCCCCTGATCATTTTTAATTTCTAGACATTGATGTGCCTGTTGTTGATTCTCACCTGCCCCAATAAAATCAATATTGGCACGCTCTAACTGACTTAAAGTATGTTTTAGGCTGGCTTCACCATAATCTTTTAAATGATTATTGGCCAAACATAAGGTATTGATATGAATACGTTTAAATTCAGCTAAGGTTTCCTGAGCTTTTGCCCCTAAAATATAGTCTTTTCTTCCTGCTAAAATTGAATTTTCTTCAAGATTAAAAACCGCTTCTAAATTAGCAATATTAATATCATCGGCGCCAAAAAAATATTTAATTGCTTCAAAAGAATGGCGATAACCATAACGTTGCAAAGCATCCTCTATGCCTTTGTTTTTTCTTTTTTCGGTATAGAACTCACCCAAATAAGTATCGCCAAGAATATTGATCCATTCAGTTTTGGCTTGCAGCTGTTTAGTTGGCAATAGCCCTTGTTGAAAATAATGATAATACGGGGCTAAATGATCAATTCGATGGAGCTGATCTAATAGTAGAAAAATACCTAAGCTCTGATTTTCATGACGATAAGAAAAAAAGTTATCTCGACGTTGATCTGTCAAATAAATCACTGCATCCAGTTGTGTACAGCTAGATAATGAATGGATCGGAGCAATCTCCTGCCCATTGATCTTGAGTACTTTTACAAAAATCTGCTTCAGCAATTCGATCGGCAGATTAAAGATGGATTCAGCCAAACCATAGAGTTTTTGCAGGGTATTTTTGGTCGCAACAGATTGATACTGAATGTTCAATCCAAACTGCTCTGCCTTACTGGCGATTTCAATTTCTGCCTGTTGCCAATTTCCAAACAGGTGGCAACCCAGCAGCTGTTGTGCAGCATTGTTTGGGCTAAAACTGAGATATTGCAACAACTGTAAAATGGAATTGCTTGAACTCCAGATCAAATCCGGCTGATCACTTTGCTTCGCTTGGAAATTCGCATCAATAATTATCCCATCTTCAAGTAATAACCGACCTTCAACCACCGCCTCTAAAGCCAAATATAATAAAATCCAAGCTGAACAATCCCCTGAAATTTCTGTCTGCCAAATGGCATGTTGGAAGTTTTCATTGCCTATCTGGCTGATGATTTTGATTTCTTGAGGTGTACTCATCAATTTCACCCTCAAACTTCCGTTTCAAAATGCTGAACATAAGCAACATAACCTGAAAGATTATGTTCTTGGTCATCAATCCGTACACGGAAACGATCATGCCGTACATAGAAGGCATTCAAGATTTTATCTGGCCGTGCCATATACATGGCCACTTCCGGATAGAAAAATCCTGTGCGCTGGAACTCAGCCCGAAACTCAATTAGCTTTTTTAGATCATCAAACTGTGCCTTTTCGAACAAATGTCCTAAACCCAGTGCTCGAATTCGGAGAACCATTTGGTAAGCTGCCATCATCATTTCCAACAAAGTGGCATAGGCCGTTTTACGGTTACGGATAAATACCAGATGCCTTAAATAATTATTCAGGCCAAACTGGAAATATTTTTCTTCGGGACAAATTTTGGTCAGTTCATTGCTACAGTAGCTGAGCCAGTGATCATGATAACGATCATATTTTTTTTCAATGAATCGTTCAAACATACATTTGACGGTTTGCAGTAATTTTTGCTCTGCATGAAGTTGATAAAGACGTAATAAGGCTAAAGCGGCTTCCCCATCATAGTAAATGATGCGAAATTTTTCTTTAATCTCATAACTTGGATAATGCAGCACATGCGTGGTTTCACCTGCATCATTAACCAGCGATAAAATACCATTGGCTAAGGCCTGTGCATGCTCCAAATAGCACTGATCCCCTGTGATTTCCTGATACTTTGTGAGCATTAAAATCGCTGCCGCATTGGCACCTAGTTTGATTTCATCTAGCCCCGTGGCCTCATTACCATCCAGCATATAAGCCAATTTCGACTGCTTCTCTATATAAAAATGCTTTAATGCATAATCAATCGCAGACTGAATTTTTTCGATATAAGCTTGATGTGATTGAATCACTAAAGTTTCGAGTAAGGCATAGACCGAAGTACAATGCCGAACCGTGTTATAGCTGCGGATTTCACGATCATAGGCAGGAAAAAAGCCATACGCGAATCGACCATCACTTTGGATTTGCTGATAGAGAAATTGCGCATTCCCTGCAATCATTTTTTTAAAATGCTGTTTTTTAGGTTCCAGTAGATAACGCACGCCATTTTCAGTGAACTGACTGTGTAAAGGAATCAACTGCCCTGCTTCATAAATCACAGCATAAGTATCAAAAGTCCACAGCTGTTGAAGTTCTTTAATTTTGATGTTGTGTTGCTGATTCTGATATTTTCTTAAAAGGCTACTATTTAAGTTTTTCTCATCAAGAAAATTAGGGCTTTTATAGCTCAGCGCACGAATAATTGCCTTGCCGTAGAGCTCTTGCTCCAAGAAACAAAGCTTGAAATCTGCATCAAAACTAATCCCTTTGCGATAATGATTATTATGAAACTGATTCTTTAAAGTTTGTTCAATATCAGACCATTTCCCTTGCTGGATATTAAAAGCTACATCAAATTTCAAAAATGAAGGTAACGTTTCAGCTGCAGAGAATTGCTGCTCTGTAAAATCAAATAATTGTTGTTGAATATCAGCAAAATCTGAACAGGATGAATTCCAGACTTGGCAGCGCTGCGTGTGTTCCCCATAGGAACAGAAAACCACTGTTTTAGAGACATCAATATGTGGCTGAACCTGTTTAAAGAATTGTTCACTCAGCAAATGTGTCAATTGTTCAAGTGCCGAAATCGTTGTAATAGTCATATCTTCAATTTTTAGAATTTTTAAGTATTTTACACACCATATCACATATTTTTGCGTCCTTCACAAAATGAAAAAGAGAACCCGAAGGTTCTCTTTTTTAAAGGAAAGGATCTGGATTAGTAAATGATTTGTCCATTATTCAACAAATCATTCAACGTTAATGAAGCAGTTGGTTCATCCACATGAAGTGTCAACAACTGTGTACTTGAATAAGTGAGACCTAAACCATCACGATCTACACTAATCGTGGCATTTTGAGTTGCCGCATCGTAGTTAACCGAAACATATAGACCTATGGTTAAGCTGGTTGGATCACCAAGTAATAAATTACTTAGATCAATCTTATCAGCTTGACTATCGGTCGCCACATTACCCACATGGAAGTCAGTCCATGTATCGAAACCATTACCACCAGTTGCACTGTTAACGCTTGCAGCTGTCAAAGTGTTATAAATCAACGTATCCGAGCCATTACCGAGCGTGAAGGTATCATTTGCAGAAGTACTGACTGCAAGGCTATTCAACTCTTGACTTAAGTTAATGGTTAATGTGCTGGTAGACTCAGCACCAGTCACAGAGACCAGTTTGTAGTTAATTGAGTCAAAGGTTGCATTCGCTGCACTATCAAGTGCTTTGTAGTAATACGAACCATCATTGTAAAGATACAATGTACCTTCACCCGTATTAATCGCTTGACCTGCTGCAATTTGGTAATTGCCCGGTGAGACTTCAACCAACAACTGAGAAGCATCTTTGGTATCGGCTACACCACCCGCAGTATCACCTAACAAGATATTGCCATGAATCCAATCTGTTAAGCTGTCTGGTGTATAAGTATTCAAGTGTGTTGCTTTGGTTGTCACTACAGAATCAAGTGTTACTGCACCAATAGGAAGAAGACTAGATAGACTGAAAACAACTCTATAAGTCCCCTCAGATAAATGAGGTACATCAGCCGAATATGCTGGAGCACCTAAAATACCTGCCAAAGCTGTCGCTGAACCCGAATAAACTGTATTTACCCATGTCGCACCGACCAGTTGTTGAATCGTATATCCAGCTGTTGGAAGGACAGATAGACTCAATGATGCTGTATAGTTCAATTGTACATGTACATCATTCACGGTATTGGCAGCAATAACAAATTGGTTCGATGTAACCGTACTACTCAATACAGGAAGTGGAGGGAAACCAGCTAAATTACCGATGGTCACGTTACCACTTGCTACATCGACAGCCGCATCAGTGACTGGCTTCATACTAATCGTTGCATCATTGGTGTCTGCATTTGCTACTGGTGCAGGGATAACAGCATCTGCGCCAGGGTTAGCAATATTCCAATTAATATCCACATCTGGCGAACCAATTTGGATATGTAAGTTTGCTGTATCTGTTCGACCTGTGACTGGGTCCACCACGGTATAAGTAAAGCTATCTACTTTACCAATATTCAGAGTATTCGCGGTCGCTTGATAACTATAGCTACCATCTGAGTTAATGGTTAAGGTACCGTATGCACCGACAATAACAGTCGCTAAGCCTGTGCTTACACCCGCTGTATTACCATTTTCAGCTGTCACCGAAGTCACAACCGTTGTGGTCGTAATATAGTCTGGGGTATAGCCAGGGCCATACACACCTGAATTATTATCTGCAAGCACATTACCTGTGATTGGATCTACCACCAACGTCGGTACTTGAGTAATGTCTCCATGATTCAAGGTGATATCAGCAGTGACGTTACCAAGCGCTGTAAGAAGTGTATTACTCTCCATAAACAACTCATAAGTACCCGCACCCAGATTATCCACTTTGAATTTCACTTCAGAACCAAAGATACCGAGTAAATCAAGTAAACCTGTATTCGAGCTATCCGCAACTACAGTACGCGTACCATCTGGATTAACTCGGGTTAACACCACATGTAAACCATCGACAACCGTTGCAACTGAACCGAAGTTCACAGCAAAGATTGCTTCAGTGACATGTCCAGGGGCAACTGTGAAGGTTGCTGTACCCTCTTTGGTTCCGATCACAATACCACCGACACCGAGTAACCAGTTGTAGCTGATTGCATTATCAAAGAACTGAGTAGTCGTTGGATAAACCAGATCAATCTCAGCTGATGCAACGTTATCCATTGCATCTACAGGCACTGGACCAGTAATCACAGCAGGTTGAGATGGATCTGCTGGATTCCAAGTCATATCGACACCACTACTATCCAAGTGAACATATAGAACAGCTTGTGAAGTATTACCTGTCGCTGGATCTTTTAAGGTATAAGTAAATTCATCAACTTTACCAAGATTTAATCCATTGGCATTTGGTGTGTAGGTATAGTTACCATTTTGATCAATGACCAAAGTACCGTAAGTACCTACAACGGTCGTTGTACCTGTTGCACTTACTGGATCACTATTCACCATTGAGATAATGGCATTGTGACTTGCTGCATCAACAGCACCATTTAGACCAACATCTTTAATGACGTTACCAGAGATAGGATCAACTGAATATCCAGCGATCACATATGGATTATAAACATCCATTGTACCTGTTAATGTTCCACCTAAGCCAACACCCAACAAGCCTTCATAACCGACAAAGGCACGATATTGACCTGCTTCCAGACCTTCAATCACAGCAGTTGCCACCCCACCAATGAGGGATAGATCAACCAATGTCGCCTGTGGATTAGTGCCTCCGATAGAGATCCATTGTCCTGTCGTTGCATCGTATTTTTGTACAACCAGTGAATAATCACTTAAGATATTTGCAGTGAGTAAACCACTGAAGGTGAATGTTGCTGTACCTTCACGATCTGCATCGACATTAAAGGCAATTGTGGCATTACCTAACAATTGTAAGTTCAATCCAGCCAGAGAAACTGCGGCTAGATAACTTGCACTACCTAGTGCAACATCATCGGCAACCAACAAGGCTTCTGGATTAATTTCTGCGACAGCAAGGTTATCTGCTGCTTTCACAGAGCTTAATTGGATGTTCAATGTCGCTTGAGCCGTATCACCCGTTACAGGATCTCTTAAGGTATATACAAACTGATCAGTTTGACCAATCCCTGCCGCATTTGAGTTCGGTGTATAAACATATGAACCATCGAGATTGATAACCAGATCACCGAAAGCACCAGTAATTACAGTACCATCTGCTAACACAGGTTGACCATTTACTGCATTAATCACAGTTGTTGGAGTAACCACATCAGCTTGACCACTATCATTGAGGTCTACAATCACGTTACCCGTAGCCGTTTCTGTGTAGAATCCGCCAATTTGAGTGGTATCGTAGATATCCATTGTCGCAGTTAAAGTACCAAGTAAGCCGATACCCGCAAGGCCTGTATAGGTCATAAAGGCACGATATTGACCTTCCTCAAGACCATCTAGAGCTACCCCTGGAGTAGAACCTAATAAAGTCAGTTTAATGATATCCGCTTGACCACCACCATACACTGAAGTCCACTGACCAGTCACTGGATCCAATTTCTGAACCACAAGTGAGTAATCAGCCAGTGCATTCACACCGATGAGTGCGCTATAGGTAAATGTTGCATTACCTTCTTGATTTGCCGCCACACTAAAGCCGATTGCTTCAGAGCCGAGTTGTAAATCAAGCCCTGCAAGTGAAACAAGTGCTAAGTATGTTTTGCTACCAAGTAGTGCATCATCTGAAATCAGCAATGGTTGAGGAGCAAGTACTGCCGTATCAAAATTATCGAATGCAATGATAGAGCTGGCCAGCGTATAGGTTTGTGTGTCTTGAAGCGTACTATTATTACCGGCTATATCTGTAAAGGTTGCTGTCGCCTCAATCGTTAAATCTGTATCGGCGGCAAGTTGACTACCTAGAACACCTATGCTCCAAGTACTTGTTAAAGGATCAACCACTGCGGTGTAATTGGTTCCATTTACATTCACTTGAACTGAAGTTATTACTGCATCAGCTGGAATCGTCAAGGTACCAGTCAATGTGACTGTACCTGATACTTCCGTTGCATCAAGAATATTGTCTCCAGTGATTGCATTAATTGCAATTGCAGCAGTCGTGATATCAGGAGGTGTAATATCAATGGTTACTGATGAATCAGCACTATCAATATTCCCCTGTGCATCCACCGCTTCTGCATGAATCGCTAATGAGCCATCTGCTGAAACGGCTATCGCTGCAGTGATGAAG
>NZ_LXUJ01000008.1:229920-230058 GCF_013072675.1 Acinetobacter sp. Ac_3412
ATTCAAGATGCCGTCACCGTTCAGATCATCTGGAACTGTGATCGCACCAATCAAGTCAGCTGCAACTGTATCCACCGTGATGGTTACATCTGCATCTGCACTGTCAATGTTACCTTGAGCATCCACCGCTTCTGCATG
>NZ_LXUJ01000009.1:0-242634 GCF_013072675.1 Acinetobacter sp. Ac_3412
CTTTTAAATTAGAAACACCCCAATCTCGAGAGAGGTTGGGGTGTTTTTTATTGCGCGGACGGAAAGGTATAATGGGGAGAATCAATCGTAAAATCTGAGCTAAGGCTTTTATAGAAGGTGTAAAGAAAAGTCCTTTCTGACAATTTTTTATAAATATTATAAAAGATTGGACGTGTGCTAGTTTTTTGAACAGATAAGTCAGTTGAAAAGCTTTTTCCTTGTATGCGGAAACATTGCTTTATGTTATAAATATTTTTATAGGCATGTTTTTTGCTTATTTTAATAAAAGGAAAGACTATGAAATTATCTGTTGGATTGAAAGTTGCGAACAGCTTATCGTTAACTCCTCAATTGCAGCAGGCCATACGTCTTTTACAGCTATCTAGCTTAGAGTTAGAACAAGAAATTCAAATCCAGTTAGACAGCAATCCATTACTTGAAAAAATAGAAGATATGGGTACCACGGAAAGTCTGTCTTCACTAGAAGAAAAAGAGAATGGAGATTTAACCACTGAACTGAATGCGGATCATCTTCCAAATGATTTACCTGTTGATACTGAATGGGATGATATTTATACCCATCAATCTACAGCATTGGCCTCACCAGAATATGAAGAAAGAGAAGACAATCGTCAAGTACATTTGAGTCTCAAAGAGCATATTTTAGATCAAGTCAATCTCTTGCATTTTTCAACGGTAGAAAAATTGATTGCATATTGCATCGTAGACTCTCTTGATGATAAAGGGTTCCTCGATGCAGATTTGGATGATATTTTGCTTGCAGTTTCCCGTCTTTTACAGGAAATGGAGAGTGAAGAAGAGGTTGAGCAAGATGAAATTATTGTTGTTTTAAAACATATTCAACGTCTTGATCCTATTGGTGTCGGTTCCAGAAATTTAGCAGAATGCTTGAAAATCCAACTTGAAACTTTTAATGAAAAAGTTCCTTATCTCGCTGAAGCTAGAAATTTATTGAAATACTATGAGTTATTGATTTCGAATGACCTGAATAAGTTGTTAAAGCAAACAGGATTATCTAAAGAGCAATTAAAAAGTGCCGTTGATTTGTTGAAGACCTTAAAGCCTTATCCTGGGTTGGAATTCAATCAACAAGAATCTGAATACCAAGTTCCTGATGTTGTGGTGTCGAAGAAAGATCAACATTGGCAAGTTCAACTGAACCCTGATGTATTGCCTAAATTACGCATCAATTCTTTTTATTCAGGCATGATTCGTCGAGCTGATCAAAGTGACGATAATGTCTATTTGCGCAATCAAATGCTGGAAGCGAAGAATTTTATCAAGAGTATTGATGAACGTCATAAGACTTTGTTGAAAGTAGCAACCTGTATTGTTGAGCATCAGCGAGCTTTTTTGGAGCAAGGCCCAGAAGCGATGAAACCTTTAGTGCTTCGGGATGTGGCAGAAGAAGTTGAATTACATGAGTCGACCGTATCTCGGGTGACAACCAATAAATATATGCTGACACCACGTGGTTTATTTGAATTGAAATACTTCTTTTCTAGTCATGTTGGAACAACAACAGGTGGTGAGGCTTCATCGACGGCAATTCGTGCCATGATTAAAAAACTCGTTTCAAGTGAGAATCCGCGTAAGCCTTTGTCAGATAATGCAATTGCTGAAATGTTGAAGAATGAAGGGATTGAGGTGGCTCGACGCACGGTGGCAAAATATCGTGAATCGTTACATATTGCCTCATCTTCTGAAAGAAAAGTCTTGATCTAAATTTCAAGGTGTGACTATTCTAGGGGTTCATTATTACGGAATAATGAATTTTTTTAATGATCACTAGAGGAATCGCTGAAATGATTTAATGGATATTGAACCACTGATAATGTGCATTAAATTTGCTGAAGCGATTTTCTTGTATCCTGAGAAAAAGGTGAGGGATAGAATTATGCAAATAACGATTCGTGGGCACCATTTAACCATTACACCAGCCATTGAAGAAAATATAAAAGAAAAGTTTAGTCAAATGACCAAACATCTAGATCAGGTCAATAGTATGCAAATCAAGTTGGCTAAAGATCATCAAATTGACAAACGTTCACATAAAGGTAGTGCAAATCATATCGCTGAAGCGATTATACGTTTGCCGGGGGTAGAACTGTTTGCACAGGCCACAGCCGATGATATGTATACTTCAATTCGAAAACTGACAGATAAATTAAAACGCCAGCTAGCAAAACATCGAAAAATTCAATGTTCGTATCAGCATGAACTGGCACTTTTGAGTTAATTTTTTATTTTGTATAAGAGGCTTTTTGTGAAGCCTCTTTTTTTTATTGATAAAAAAAGAAACTGCTTACTGAATTATGTGAAAAAGTTATAGTAAAATAGCTGGTTTTACACCAATGGTTGTATAAGAGGCCTTGTAATGAATAGTGAGCAGCTCACGCAAATTTTAAAAGAAGCTTTCCCTGAAGCAGAAGTAGCAGTGAGCGGTCAAGCTGGGAAATTTGACCTTCGTATTGTGGATGATCAGTTTGAAGGTAAGCGTACCGTTGCTCGTCAACAAGCCGTTTATGCACCTCTAAATTCTTATATTGCGAGTGGCGCAGTTCACGCTGTTACGATTCGCGCAATGACAAAAGACGAATGGCGCAAAGCAAGCCTTTTCGGAGCTTAAATATTAATGGATAAATTTTTAATTACGGGCGGTGTTAAGCTCGAAGGTGAAGTGCGCATTTCTGGTGCTAAAAATGCAGCTTTACCTTTACTTGCAGCAATGATCCTTGCTGACTCTCCGATTAAGCTAACCAATGTACCTAATCTAAAAGATGTAAATACATTGGTTAAGTTGATTGCTGGTCTTGGTGTGACCATGAGCTATGAAGGTGAAACGGTTTGTGCTGACGCATCAACATTAGATAACCAGTTTGCACCATATGAACTTGTACGCACCATGCGTGCATCTATTTTGGTGCTTGGTCCTTTGTTAGCGCGTTATGGTAATGCAAAAGTATCATTACCAGGCGGCTGTGCGATTGGCTCACGTCCAGTCGATCAACACTTAAAAGCTTTAGAAGCTTTAGGTGCGCAGATTGAAGTTGAAAATGGCTATGTGCATGCTTCAGTTGATGGTCGTTTGAAAGGCGGTGAAGTTGTCTTTGATATGGTGACCGTTGGTGGTACCGAGAATATCTTAATGGCTGCTGCACTTGCTGAAGGTGTAACCACGATTCGTAATGCTGCTCGTGAACCAGAAATCACCGATCTTGCGCAAATGTTGATTAAGATGGGCGCTAAAATTGAAGGTTTAGATACAGATACTTTAGTCGTTACTGGTGTTGAAAGTTTGCATGGTTGTGAATATGCCGTTGTTGCAGACCGTATTGAAACAGGTTCATATTTAGCTGCCGCTGCCATTACTGGTGGACGAGTGAAGACTACCCATACTGATCCTTCATTATTAGAAGCAGTATTGGATAAGTTTGAAGAAATGGGTGCTGAAGTCACGCGTGGTGATGACTGGATTGAATTGGATATGCAGGGCAAACGTCCTAAAGCCGTGAGCTTTAGAACCTTACCGCATCCAGAATTTCCAACAGACATGCAAGCGCAAATTATGGCAGTCAATGTGATTGGACGTGGCTTTGCAACGATTTCTGAAACCATTTTCGAAAACCGTTTTATGCATGTACCAGAACTTTCACGTATGGGTGCGAATATTCAAGTGGAAGGACATGATGCGGTGGTAACGGGTGTGGAAACACTTCAAGCTGCACCTGTCATGGCAACCGATTTACGTGCTTCATTTTCACTTGTTTTAGCTGCTTTGGTTGCTGAAGGTGAAACATTGGTTGACCGTATCTATCATATTGATCGTGGTTACGAACATGTGGAAGAGAAATTGCAAAGTTTAGGTGCTCAGATTAAGCGAGTAAAAGGATGAATGACTTAAGAAACGATGATCCAAATTTTGACGTAATGGGCAATTTTGATCATGGTTTAACTTTAGCACTCAGTAAAGGTCGTATCTTAAAGGAAACATTACCGTTGCTTGAAAAGGCGGGTATTAATTTACTTGAAGATCCAGATAAATCACGCAAATTGATTTTTCCAACTACGCACAAAAAAGTTCGTATTTTGATCCTACGTGCGTCTGATGTTCCGACTTATGTTGAGAATGGTGCAGCAGACTTTGGCGTAGCGGGTAAAGATGTATTGATGGAACATGGTGCGCAACATGTTTATGAGTTGCTTGACCTAAAAATTGCCAATTGTAAGTTGATGACGGCGGGTAAAGTCGGCATGGAACGACCAAAAGGCCGTTTAAAGATCGCAACTAAATACGTCAACTTGACCCGTCAATACTATGCAAGCCTTGGTGAGCAGGTTGATGTCATTAAGCTATACGGATCAATGGAACTTGCACCTTTGGTTGGGTTGGGTGATTACATTGTCGACGTGGTTGATACAGGTAATACTTTACGTGCCAATGGCTTAGAGCCATTAGAAGAAATTTGCAAAGTTTCTTCACGCTTAATCGTCAATAAGGCGAGCTTTAAGCGTAAGCAAGCGGTGTTAAATCCGATTTTGACGCAACTTGAACAAGCCATTAAAGCACGTCAAAACTAAGTTTTAGATTGAATTGAATAAAATGGTCAGCTTCGGTTGGCCTTTTTATTTGAGTTTATCTGGATTACGTAAAGAATAAATGCTTTGCAGTTGTTGCTGATCATTGAAAGCAAAAGTAAGTACCATGACACAATAATGGTCTGAGTCATAGAGTTTAAAACCGACACTGCCATTGATATGGCACATTTCCCAAGAGAGCTCTGTCCAAGCCTGAAAAAGCAAGTGTTCAAAGAAACGTAATATAGGCGGTCGGCCAATGAAAGGCTGTCGAATGGCTGAGACTTTACCACCGCCATCTGCTGCAAATTGGATATCGTCACTAAGTAATTGTGTGAGTTGATTCAGGTTATGTGAATGAATGGCGACTTTGAATGCATTGAGTAAGTTGATTTGCTGCTGAGTCGGATGATTCGAGAGAACATTTGGTTCATCCGCAATACGTTTTCTGCTACGGGCCACCAATTGTCGACAATTACTTTGTTGTTCCCGAAGGATTTCCGAAATTTCAACATAGTCAAGATTAAAGATGTCATGTAGTAAATATGCTGCACGTTCTTTAACTGAAAGTTTTTCAAGAACCAAAAGAAAAGCAGTAGAGAGGGTATAGTCGGATTCGACTGAGAATGTTTCTGTATGATGATAGGGTTCAGGTAACCATGTTCCCGTATATTCAGTTCTAGATCTGTGGTGAGCACGGAGTAGATCAATACAATGGCGTGTGCATACAGAGGTCAGCCAAGCTTGGGGATTGAGAATATCTTGCTTGGGTTGCTGTTGCCATTTTATAAAAATATCCTGTAAGACATCTTCCGCATCACTTGTTGTTCCTAGCAGCCGATAAGCAAGACCGAACAGAAATGTTCGGCTTGTCTCAAAAATTGTTAAATCGTGTTGGCTAATCATGCCTGATGCTTTCATAGATGTTAATGCTGTGAAATTGCAATTCGATTCCACAAATTAATCATGCCAATCAGTAAAGTTAAAGCTGAAATTTGTGGCTCACTGAAATATTTTAACAAGGCTATACGGAAAGGCTCATAATCAGTGAGTGGGTTTAAAGTCGTGAGTGCTTCAACCCAAGCAAAGGCGGCTTTTTCCTGATCCGTATAATCATTGCAATGTCGCCATACCACCAAACGGTCCAAACGTGATTGTATTTCACCATCTGCCATAGCTTCAGCAATATGCATCTTCACACAAAAAGCACAACCATTGATTTGCGAGGCACGTAATAGAACAAGATGGTAAAGCGAGCGATCTATCAGAGCTGAATCAAGAATATTTTGATGGACTTGATAGAGGTGATGAATTGACTCTGGTAAGTGTTTTTTAGGATGAATATTGAGTGTCGTCATTATAGTGTTCCTGATTAAAATCAACGTAGGTATTCATTTGACGATTCAGCCTTTTGTTTTGTGACAAATGGAATAAAAAATTTAACTTTTGTTTTTGATAGCTAAATGTTTTGATTAAAAAGATAAAAGTAAAGATTGGGGATTGATCGAAGAACCTTCTCTTTCTGATTGATTTTTTTAGCCTATATTGTGCCCACAAGGACACCGAAAAAGAGTAAACTTAGCGCTCTCTTATTCGCCTTGTGGGTAAATTGATGCGACGTTTATCGACTCAGGATCAAAATTTTAAACAGACATTTGCTGAACTTTTAGCATTTGAAACGGTTAATGATCCTCAATTAATTCAAACTGTAGATCAAATTATTGCTGATGTACGTCAGCATGGTGATGATCATGTGCTTAAATTAACGCAACAGTTCGATCGACATCCAGCGCATCAATTCTCTGATTTAGAACTGACTCAAGCACAGCTCAAAACCGCATTTGATGGTTTAAGTGTTGAAATCCGTGAAGCATTAGAGCTTGCTGCAAAACGCATTCGTTCGTTCCATCAAGCACAAAAGCAGGAAGGTTGGACCTATATCGATGAGTTGGGTAATACCTTAGGTCAAAAAGTCACACCTTTGGATCGTGTAGGGATTTATGTGCCTGGCGGATTAGCCTCTTATCCATCATCGGTACTTATGAATGCTTTGCCTGCACATGTTGCAGGGGTTCCTGAAATTATTATGGTGGTTCCGGCACCAAATGGTGAGTTGAATCCATTGGTATTAGCAGCTGCCTATTTAGCTGGGGTGAGCCGAGTGTTTACCATTGGTGGTGCACAGGCCGTTGCAGCATTGGCTTATGGAACACAAACCATTCCAGCAGTAGACAAAATTACAGGACCAGGCAATCGATTTGTAGCAGCCGCAAAACGTGCGGTGTTTGGTCAAGTCGGTATCGATATGATTGCAGGGCCTTCGGAAATTCTGGTCTATGCCGAAGGTGAAAATAATGCTGAATGGCTAGCCATGGACGTATTGTCTCAAGCTGAGCATGATACGGTTGCACAAGCGATTTTCATTACTCCAGATGAAACTCTGTTAAATGCAGTTGAAGCCGCGATTGAAAAGCATTTAACTGAATTACCAAAAGCAGAAATTGCCAAAACTTCGATTCAAAATCGTGGTGCATTGGTATTGGTAAAAGATCGTGCAGAAGCAGTTGAATTGATTAATCAGGTCGCACCTGAGCATTTAGAACTTTGTCTTGATGATGCTGAATTGATGAGTCAGGAGATTCGTCATGCGGGTGCAATCTTTATGGGACGTTATACCCCAGAAGCCATTGGTGATTATTGTGCTGGTCCAAACCATGTCTTGCCGACATCGGGTACGGCACGTTTTTCTTCACCGCTCGGTGTTTATGATTTTCAGAAACGCTCTAGCTTAATTATGTGCTCTGAAGAGGGTGTGAAAAGCTTGGCAAAAGCAGCCGATGTTCTGGCAGTGCAAGAAAATCTTGATGCCCATGCGCGCTCAGCCCGTTATCGTTACCAATAACCGATTCAAAGATTGATAGGGGCTGGTTAGCCCCTTTTTTAGGATACATGAGAGTAGAACAATGACGTTTACAGCAGAACAAATGCGTTTTTGGAGCCCCGAGGTTCGTGAATTAGAGCCTTATGTACCCGGTGAGCAGCCTAAAATTCAAAACTTACTCAAACTCAATACCAATGAAAACCCATATCCGCCATCACCAAAAGTGGTGGAAGCAGTGCAAGCTGTTTTAGCAGATCATGCTGATGCCTTACGTCTATACCCTGACCCAGACGCGACGGTGTTAAAGCAGGCGATTGCCAAGCAGCAGCATGTTGATGTGGCTCAAGTCTTTGTCGGTAATGGGTCGGATGAAGTATTGGCACATATCTTCAAAGCTTTTTTTATCCAGAAACAACCGATTCTTTATCCAGATATCACCTATAGTTTTTATCCTGTTTATAGCCAGTTCTTTGCGACACAAACCAAGCAGATTCCTTTGAATGAAAAATTCGAAATAGATGTATCGGATTATGCGCAGGAAAATGGCGGTATTATCATCACCAATCCAAATGCGCCAACCAGTATCGCGCTCGGTTTAGATAAGATTGAGCAGGTACTCAAGGCAAATCCAGATCGCGTGGTCGTAATTGATGAAGCCTATGTTGATTTTGGTGCTGAGTCAGCAGTGCAATTGGTTAATCGCTATGAAAATTTAGTGGTTTGCCAAACGACCTCTAAGTCACGTTCATTGGCAGGCTTACGCGTTGGTTTTGCCATTGCACAAGCACATTTGATTGCGGGACTTGAAGCCGTAAAAAATAGTTTTAACTCCTATCCAATTGATCGTTTTGCAATAGCAGCAGCCGTGGCATCATTCGAAGATCAAGCTTATTTTGAAGCGCAATGTGCCAAAGTGATTGAGAGTCGAGAAAAATTAGTGAGTGATCTCATAGCTTTAGGCTTTGAGGTATTGCCTTCGAAAGCCAATTTTATCTTTGCTACACATCCGCAACATGATGCTGCCCAGTTGTCTCAACAATTGCGTGAACAGGGGATTATTGTGCGTTATTTCAATAAGCCGCGCATTAATCAATTCTTGCGTATCACGATTGGTACAGATGAACAAAACCAGCGTTTAGTCGATACGCTTAAAACGCAAATTTTATAAATCTGTATTGACGCTTATTGTTCAGAAGTTTGCCATGTATTGAGTAAATCAAGCATGGCAGAAATTTTATCAAAGCATTCTTGATATTCTGCTTCTGCATCAGAAGCAATGGTGATGCCGCCACCCGCCCACATCGATAATTGATCCTGATATTTTTGAATACTACGAATCAAAATATTCCAGCAACCTGTACCATCGAAATTAAAATAACCTAAGCTGCCACAATAAGCGCCACGCGGTGCACCTTCTAATTCTTCAATGATTTGCATAGCACGAATCTTCGGTGCACCTGTGATTGAACCACCTGGTAGGGCAGACAATAACATTTGCATTGGATTGATGTCTGCTTTTAAGGTTGCCGTAATCTCGCTGACCATATGATGGACTTGATTAAAGCTTTCAATTTCAAATAATTTGGTTGTCTCAACAGAGCCTGTTTCAGCATAGACACTCAAGTCATTGCGGAGCAAATCGACAATCATGACATTCTCAGCCTGATCTTTTTCAGAGTGGCTGAGTTTATCCTTTGAGATCTGATCTTGTTGTGGATCGTCAAAACGTGGCATGGTGCCTTTGATTGGGCGTGTTTTAATTTCTCGGTTGTCCTTGAATTCAATAAACAGTTCAGGAGAGCAACTGAGCAATTCAAAATCATTGATTTTGAGATAACCAGCATAGGGGGCTTGGGTGAGTTCCCATAAATCATGGGCACGGCTTAATAATGAACCTTGTACATGCGCTGTAAATTCTTGAGTCAAGTTAATTTGATAACAATCCCCCGCTTTGATGTACTCCTGCACTTGGTTGAATGCAGTGAAGTACTGCTGTTTCGTCCAACGAGGGCGGCATTGCTGATTTAAAGACAGTGCATTGAGTTGTTTTGGTGTATTGATCAAATCGGAAATGTGTTGATAGATATTTTCAGCCTGAGGTTCATCACTATAAAAGTACCATTCACCTTCCTGAAACTTTAAAAAGCTGAGGTATTGACCCAAGAAAAAACTTGGCTGTGGGCATGCATCAATTGTTGTAAATTGATCTGCACTATAGTCATAACTAAAGAAGCCAATATATCCACCATAAAATCCATCAGGATGATCAGAAGAGGAGGTGCCATCAAACTGAGAGAAGTCGAGGAGAGAGCGTACTTCTGATTTGATTTGATATTGATTGAATTGTATTTGTTGAAATTGTTGAAGCTTAGATTGCTGAAAAATTAGAAACTCTTTGGGTAAAAATGCAATTACAGGTGCACCTTGGTCATGCAAATAAACTAAGCCAGTCAAATCAAACAGTCGGGACAGAAGCTCAAATGCAGAAGTGAGTTGCGTGTTAAGCTTTTGCTGAAAATAAGACATAAAACGGAAATACTGGCTATACATTTGAAGAGAGAAATTGTACTACATCCAAAAATATCAAACTGATGTTTATCCTACTGTTTGATGAAAAAACGGATGCTTTTGCTCGAAGATTGCTTAGATCAAATAAATGATGTATTTATCAGATTAGAATGAATAAAGCACTTTTGTTAACACTTCTTATCTGATTTTTGACGATGATAAATGGTTAACAGATTTAAGTTTAGATTTGGTGTTCAAAAAAATATAATAAAAATCATGAATAATTACATGTTGTTGTCACGATTTTTTTGAATAGTTTGGATTGAGTGTTTTATATGCCGTTTGTCGGTTTGTGGATAAAAAGCAGTTAACAGGAGTTGAACATAAAATAACAAACAGGTAATTTAGTAATTGCTAAGCGAACTACTCAAGGATTGGAAGTTCAAGTTGTCATTTAAGAATAAAACGACCGTGGACAGTTTAGAGTAGTGTAAGTCAAAAAATAAATGCTCTTGGGAGAGTGCTCAATGAAAATGTTTACTAAACTAGCTTTAGTTTCTTCAATGGCGATTAGCGCAAATGCAATGGCTATGCAGTCAATGGATGATGCTGCACTAAGCGCTGCAACAGGTCAAGACGGGATTAATATTGGTCTTGGTATTAGCTCTGTTACGATCGATAAATTATTAATTCATGATAACGATGGTTATGCTGACAACGGTGGTGCAGCGGGTACAATTGGTTCTGGTGGTACAGGTGTTGCTGGTGCAATTGTTGTTAACAACGTTTCAGTTACACCAAATATGGCTGCATTGTTGCCTTCTCATAACTTGGCTGATTTGAAAATTGATACGGATGCTGGTACTACAGCAACTGGCGGTGCGTTCCTTAATGTTGCAGCTAAAGTATCTGGTTTGAATATTAGTCTTGGTAAAATCGAAGTTGCTGCTTCTGGAACTCAAGGTACAACAAATATCCAACGTGGCACTACTGGCGCAGCAAATGAAATCTTATCTGGTTTAACATTGAAAACAGGTACGATGGATGCAAATATTCAATTAGGTGCTGCTCCTCAAGGTGCAATGATCATGTTGAATACAACAATGACTGGTGGTTTGGAAATTACCAATTTAGGTATTAAAGATAAATCAACAATTGGTCAACAAACTTCAGGAGCTGTTGCAAGTACATTGGCGGGTGAAATTCGTCTAGACAGCATTAAAGTTGCTGATAATGGCAGTAATGACATGACTGTTAAGGCAAATGTAAGTGTAGTTGGTGAAAGTGTTGCAGGTGCTAATGACGGGTTCTTAAGAATTGTAAGTCAATCTCCAGCAAACGGTACAGATATTTACATTAAAGGCGTTCATTTAGGTAGTGCGACTGCAGGTTCAATCGGTGACGTAGAAATCCAAGGTTTAAAAACTACTTATGGTTCAGGTCCTACAGCAGCTTCTGGTGCAGTAATTACGATTTCTGGTCACTAATCGGTTATCAAACAAAAAAAGCGCATCTTGCGCTTTTTTTGTTTTTAAGTAGAGTTTCTATAGTGTAAATAATGCTGAAGGAAGTAACAATCGTGAGTTGTTTGAGTGTTTTAAATTATGCTGCTGATGTGTTGTTATTTTATGCCTATCATTCATAGGCTTTAAGTAAATTATTCGGTTTTATTTTTAGAACTAAAAAAGTTAAAATTATAAATAATTGTTATAGAAATGTTTGCTTAAAGGCAAGATTTGTCAAATTGTCGGTGTAATAATAAAAAAAATAACATTCTGTCAAAAAAAACCAAAAAAAAGATGTATTTTTTTATAAAAGAAGGTATCTTCATCTTGCAGGGATGTAGTGTCATAGACACTAAAAATAAGATGAATAAGGCAAGTGCTGCCATTGTTAGAAAAAGAGACTTATGTTAGAGATCGCTTTAGGCTCGGCATTGATGTATTACTTTACAACGCAAGCCTTTGAAATAGAAAAAAAACCAGAAGGATCTGTATATTATACAGAAACCTTGGATTCTCGTTATCCTTCCTTTACTCGCAACCACCGTGAAGCAGTAGTGATTAAACCTGCTACAGAGGATCAGTTTCGGGGGATCGTTCGTCAGGCCTATGATTATAGTTGTGGTTCAGCTGCCTTAACAACGTTATTAAATGGTTATGGGGGGTTACGTTTAACTGAACAGCAAACCATGAGCGGTCTACTCCAGTATGGTGAGTACCAGCGTATTATTGAGCGTCGTAGTTTCTCTTTATTAGATATGAAACGTTTTGTTTCCGCTTTAGGGATTAATAGTGGAGGTTATCGTGGGGAATTTTCAGATCTTATCTCGTTAAAGCAACCAGCGATTGTTCCTATTACTTATGCTGGCTTTAAACATTTTGTTGTATATAAAGCATATAAAGATGGGCGAGTTTATGTCGCTGATCCTGCGTTAGGTAATATTAGCTTTGATGAAACTCGTTTCAAAGAAATATGGGATAACAATACATTATTTATTGTTGATATTCCTCAACAATACCAAAAGAGCTTATTAGCATTACAAGATGCGGATATGCGTCATGTTGAGGATGCAACTGTAAATCGGTATGCCCTTGCTGAAATTCAATTTCCAACGCAAAAATTTGAGCATCTTGCGGACAAAGCTTCGACAATGCGTCGAGTATTGGATGCAGATCCTAATTCAGAAACGTATAACCAACCGATAACGACATATATGCGCTTATATTACAAGCGGAAGTAAATTTAGAAAAATCAGTAAAATTAATGTAATAGGATGCAAAGTAAAATGAATCGTACATGGATGAATATGAGTGTGTTGGCCTTAAGTTTAAGCGCAATCACATCAACACTTTACGCAGCAGAACAAGCATCACCTGTTGAGCCTGTAGCATCTGGAACAGATCAGGCATCAGTAGCTGAAGTACCAGTGGATACAGTTGCTGAAAGTCCAGCAAATCCTGTTGTAGATACCAGTGCGGTCGCTGAGGGGAATCAAGCAGACCAAGCTGCAAGTGCTTTACAAAAAAAAGAAACTGATGCAACACAGGAAACTAATTTACAAGAAGTATTCACATCCAATGAGCGCCAGTATTCATTAATTAAGAAAGGAATTTTTTCATCTTATTATGATTTGGACTATACCTATTATCGTGATAGCCGCCTTGATTTGGCCTTGAATGATAGTAATAGCTCATTATCTAGATTACGTGTTGAAGAAGATGCTAACCATACCTTAACCAATACGTTTACGGTTCAATACGGTTTATTAGACAATGTGACGTTATCTGCTTCGTTACCTTTTGTGGCGAAAAAAGAGTTATTGAAAGACCAAACAGCTGCAGGTTTAGGTGATATTAATTTTGGTGCGCGTTGGGAACCTTTTCCGTTAAAACAGGGCCGTTTGCCATTGGTCCTATTTGGTAGCTTATCAACTAAAACAGGTGATAGCCCATATGAAGTAGGGGTCGATGAGCTATCAACAGGTAAAGGTTATTATTCAGTTGGTGCTGGAGCAAGTACACGTAAATATATTGATCCTGTCGTATTGTTTGCATCAGTTTCAACTAGTTATGGTCTAAAAGAGTCTGGACTCAATCAATTGCGCGGAAGCCGCGTTTTAGAAAGTTTTGATCCAGGTCTCAGCGGTGGATTCTCTTTTGGTTTTGCCTATTCATTTAACTATGACGTGTCATTGACCATGTCATATCAACAAAGCTTTAATACTGGGGCGAAATTCTATTTCGAGAATGATGAAAGTTATAAATCTGCTGACCAGAGTAGTGCTATGTTGTCATTTGCTTTAGGGGTACGTGTATCACCTGAAACAATTGTCAATGGTACTGTCGGGATCGGTTTAACGGAAGATGCCCCAGATGTATCACTAGGCTTATCTTTCCCGCTTGATATCATAGGTTTTGGTAAAAAAGCTCGTTAAGGAGATGTAATAATGGTGAAACACCTTAAATTATGTCCATTAACGATAGCGATTTTTTTTGCTGGGCTATCGAGTGCTACCCATGCACAACTCGGACAAGACCTATCTGTAGATTTGCGTTCTTTATCATTAGGGAATGCAGTCACCGCGGATCCCCCTGGAATTAGTGCAGTTCACTTCAACCCGGCAGCACTTGCTAAACTAGACGGTTTACAAACTGATGTGCAAGGGATTCTAGCGAACTTTGCTATTAAACGAGATTATGCTGCGCCTGCTGGCTACAATGTTTTTGGCTATTCGGATGATCCGATTGTTTGTAATGATGGACCTGAAGTCGACTCGAATATTTGTACTGATTTTAAAGGAACGGTAAGTGGTGATGTTGAATATGCCAGTATTTATGTGCCTGTTTTAAAGAAAATTGTAGATTTAGGACCGAACTCCCCATTAGTTGCGCCCACTGCTGGTATTTCTTATAAACCACCTGGCTCAAAAGTAACTTACGCAACAGCAATTTATGCACCACTTGTAGCTGGTTTTGGTGCAGAAGATGGTAATCCAAGTAACTATATGGGGCAGCAGGTTGCTCTAGAGCGAATTACCTATTTATCGCCTTCATTTGGTTATCAGGTCAATGATAATTTATATCTCGGTGCTTCAATTGGGATGTCCTATCAAGCCATTGCGATGAAAACGGATTTACGTTTCCCAAATGAGCTGATTGGGGTATTACGTATGGTCGATGAAGTCGTTTGTGGACCATTTAAACAAAATGGAGACATTATTACTGACCTCCTGCTTTTTGGTATTTGTAATGCCAAAGAAGGAATGGATCCTTTTAGTAAGGTCGGATCTCTGGATGTTTCACTGGAACAGTCTTTAAGTCCTAGCTATAACTTGGGTTTATTGTGGGAACCTACGGATGACTTTAGCTTTGGGATGGTGTACCAAAGTGAGGCGAAGATGCGGTTAAAAGGTAAATATTTAATTAATGTTGCGGAAGCGCCACAACAATTAATTGCCGGATTGAACTCATCTGCAACAGGCCAGATTCTTGCAGCAATTTTAGGATTTCCAAGTTATGCACCCCCAATAGAATCTGGGTTGTTAGCAATGGATTTTAAATATCCACAGCATTTTAAAGCTGGGATTAAATATAAAATCTTTCCTGATTTGCAAATGAACTTTGATTTAGGTTGGACGGATTTCTCTGCTTGGGACAAGTTTAGATTTGAGTTTGATCGCCAAATTTCTTTGTTAAAAGTTGCTAAGCTTTTATCTAACGATGTAACCGATCGATCATTATCTTTACCATTAAAGTTTCAGTCTTCTTGGCGTTGGGGGATTGGCTTTGAGTATTCTGCAACAGATCGCTTGAAATTACGTATGGGCTATGAGCCTCGTACTAGTTCAATTCCTGATG
Source organism: Acinetobacter sp. Ac_3412 (assembly GCF_013072675.1). Classification (NCBI taxonomy): domain Bacteria; kingdom Pseudomonadati; phylum Pseudomonadota; class Gammaproteobacteria; order Moraxellales; family Moraxellaceae; genus Acinetobacter; species Acinetobacter sp. Ac_3412. The sequence continues at coordinate 15,349 of NZ_LXUJ01000009.1, forward strand.
ATAAACGGAATACCATGGTGCCGATTAACAATGCACAATTGTTTGGTTTAGGGATCGGTTATCGTTTTGATCAGGACACAGATTTAGATTTATCACTTGGCTTTTTACGTAGCCGTGACGATATTCCTGCAAATACCAGTAGTCTTTCAAACCAAACAGGGGTGAATAACCTGTTATTAAACCCTTATGCAGGTTTGAACGTCAAAACAAATACAAAAGTCACTTTACTCGGGATTAACTACAGAACAAGATGGTAATGCAAAAGAAAAGGACTCAGCAATCGGCACTTGCTATTTCATTATTACTTTTAATGGTATCAAGTGTTTCGACTGTTTATGCGGATGGTTTCTATACGATTATTGGTCCAGATGGTCGTCCAATGGTTGTGCCTATGAAAATTGGAAAAAAAGAAGCAGAGCCTCGTAAGCAGCAACAGGAACCTCATGCTGAAAAAGCATCACAACCAACGATTACTAAGATCAATCCAGTAGAAACAGGAGTTGTACCGCTTGAACAGAAAAGGGCGGTAGAAACCCCTAAATCATTTGAAAACAAGCAAAGCCAACAAAATACAGCTGAAAAGATTTTAATTGAGTCAAAAGTCCCAGAGCCCAAAGTTATTCAACGAGCAGTCGATTCATCTAAAACGACGAAGATAGTCCATAATGAATCTGGAAAAGAATCATCAGTACCAACTAAAAAATTAAGTGAGGCTCAAGTCTCTTCCAACCCTTTGACGATAGAGAAGCCAACAGTTGAAAAAACACCAGCGGTTGTAGAGAAAACACCATTAACTAAAAGTGTTTCTAATTCTTCAAATGAAACTACCTCAATAGTTGGATTTAATAAGGTTGATGGTGTGGATTATGTCAATAATGAATATTTAGAAAATCAAGAATTTAATTTGGATGGAAAAAAACGCTTTTATACGATACCTGACGGCACTGGGCGTACTGAAACGATAGAAAGGAAAAAAGGAGTAAGTCGGTCAGTTCTAGATAAACTTCTAAATCGATCACAGCAATCAACAGCTCCAATTGCGTTATCTGGCACTTATATTCGTTTATCGAGTGATGATCTAAAATTAGCTTTTGAAAATGATCGTTGTTTTTTAGAGAGTTATAAAAAATCAATCAAAACTCTGACACTTAAAAAAGATATCGGATTATGGCCTAGAAAGCCGCTTAAGGAAAAATTTGAATATGAGCTAGTGAAACTAGACTCTTCTATTCAGTATATGCAAATTGATTCATATTCTTCCAATAATGGAAAACCTGTTTATTACTGGCCTTTAGTTGTATTTTTGGACGAAAAAGGGTGTATTGAAGAGGGTGTAAGTGGATTTAAAAATAGTAAAACTGCTGCGACAGTGTTACAACATTCGGGTATCCAAGGTGTGATAAAAGTACCAGTAGGTGCGCATTACATGATGATGACGCCATTAGCATCGGCGGTCGATGTTTCTGAACAAGAACTTTCTAATCAAGGACAGATAAAAATTTCTGTTTTACAGTAATCATGGATAGGATTAACCAATGATGAACAAAAAAATATTATTGCCATTTGCGCTTTCAACGTTGGCTATTTTTTTACATGGTTGCGGTGGTGAAAGTGCCAAAATCAATGAAGACCCCAATAAAGGTGTAACAGGGGTAACATCAAATACCAGTTGTGATATTACTGCGACAGATTGTTTACAGTTCGCGCTAGATTATCCTGTAGCAGGATTAAACTTTGATTGTAGTAGTGATAAAGTCAATCACTTTGCCACAAAACTAGATAGCAATATCGTTACAGGTGCATGTAAGCTCGGTGATACTGTAACTTTTTATCTACAAGGTGCTGAAAGTCCTAGGAAAATTAGTTTAGGTGCTATTCAGTTAGATAAAATTACCAAGACAAAAGTGGGGGTACCTGCGCGTATTCGTCTTGTTGATCTGGCGATGGGTTTAACGGGACAAACACCTGCTAGCCTAAGTATGAGTGATGATACGATCAGAGTCGCAATGGCTTTGACTAAAATCTTTCAGAGCCAGAGTATTGCAAATGATATGAATGTCATTGGTGATATACAACCAATTGAGTTCACTACGGAAAAGAAAAATACGCTTGCTGCTATCAGTCGGGATATTGGGAGTACAGAATTAAGCAGTGGAGCATATGCCGAAATTTTAAAGCCATGGTTAGATGTAAGCAAAATCAATGATGAACAAGCATTTTCTACTCTTACCCAGTTGCTCGATTTAAGTCATATGGGGGTATGGTATGCTGAGCTCCCACTTTTTAAAGCAGGAAGTAATGGTGCAGTTGTTGAAGTACCCAATGAGGGAAGTGGTGCATTCCCTGACGGTCTTTTCGGATGTAATAGGGAACTTTATAAGGATTGTCTCAATATCGGTGGGGACAATGGGGCTAGTTTACGACACTCGATGGGGCGGTTTGAATTATTAACAGACCGTCAAGGCTATACGATTGGTTATGGTCAGCAGTGGCGAGGAAGCCCGATTATTACCAATGGTGTCGTATCTCCACCTATTGTATTGCTTGGAACAACGAAACCAGAAAAACTGCAAATAAAAGCACAAAAAGAATGGTTTAACTTGGTTAATCAAGAGGTTAACTCGAATCAACCACTACGTTTTACATTAAACAATAATACATCCGAAGATGTGTTAATGACACAAGGTAAGTTGATTAATGGAACCAATATCGCCAGTACAGAAGCTGTCTATCGACAGTTGATGAAATTAAAATCGACGGATCCATTTAACAATGCAAAAGATTTGGGTTTATGGCAGCAGAGTATTGCTGGTGTGAACTATAAAGGGGTGACGGATGTATTTAAGGTCAACCCAGCTAGTTATTTACCAAAAGATGTCTTTACTACAGAAGCGAATGTTAGATCGGGGCAGCGTTATGCATTCCCATTATATGCAACTCTGACTTTTAAATTTCAAGAGACCACCCTTCCATCAGTTGATTTAGGGATTGTGATTGATGAACACGGTGATATTCGCACTGATATTAAAAAGGATGCAACTGCAACAGATATGTCAGGGAGCTGTGCTAAAGCAGAGCCACAAGCTGATGGTACATTTATTGATGAGTATGGTGTAACACAATATCGAGTGGGTACGACAGGTGGGGCACTTTATTCGGCGAATGATAAATCAATTACCGTGCGTATGATTTTAGCAAATCCAAAATTTGGTGCTATTGAAGGTGTATTACTCGGTTTGAACTTTACCTCCTTAAATGGTCAAAATAATATTAGTGGTGCGAAAATCAATGTGCATAACTTATTAAATGGGCAAGCCACAGGAATTAACTTAACCAACTTCTCAAATAATACGGTTTCTTGGTTGAATAATTCTGCTTTATATCTGACCGCTTATATCAATGCTTACGATAAAGAAGGAACAGATAAGAGCAAGTTTGTTGAACCAACGGCTCAAGAGCGTGCTTTTGCAAAAGGTTATCAAGGAACTGCAAGTATCCGTATTGCAGACCAAAACATCCCTGCATGTAATGCCATTAAGATCAAGTCTTAAGTGAATGATTAAAAAAGACCGCAATGGCGGTCTTTTTTAATCTAACCTGTATGGTCGAGTCGTGTTCCCAACGTTTCTAAATGGGTTAGAAAAATCCCTGTTTTACGATCCGCAAAATAATGTCGGAGTGTTTGTTCTACACTCGGAAAAGCCAATTCGGTCCAAGGAATTTCATGTTCTTCAAACAAACGGCATTCGATACTTTCTTCACCCGCACCAAATAAGCCTTGTTTTAAATGCGCTTTGAATAGGACATATATTTGGCCAATACGTGGGATATTGTACATACAATACAGTTGTTCGATTTCTACTTCGGCCTCGGCTTCCTCACGGGTTTCACGTGCCGCACCTTGCTCCATGGTTTCAAAGAGTTCCATATAACCAGCAGGTAAGGTCCATAGGCCATAGCGCGGCTCAATTGCCCGACGACATAGCAAAACTTTATCATCCCAAAGGGCCAAAGCACCACAAATGACCTTGGGATTTTCATAGTGAATGTTGCCACAGTGAGTGCAGACAAGTCGTGATTTATGATCACCTACTGGAATTTTTGCTTCAGTTTGATGTCCACACGCAACGCAAAAGCTCATAATTATCATCGGCCGTAGAGATAGCTCAGCATAACTGAATTTTGATGACTTCGCATCATGATCTATGATTGCACCGAAAATTTCAGCTATGATGCTGATTAAGGAAAAAGAGAACAAAGAGATGAGTCATATGGAAGAACCATCGTTAATACAGCTTTTACAACAACGGTTGCGTTTTTCCAAACGGATCCAGCAGGCGGACGCTGCGGTTTTGATTGCAATTACCCAAGAAATTCAACCGAAAGTCTTACTGACCCGCCGTTCTATGCAGTTGTCTCAACATGCGGGAGAGGTGTCTTTTCCCGGTGGAAAACGTGATCCGAGTGATACCAGTAATATCGTGGTTGCTTTACGTGAGGCACAGGAAGAAACAGCCCTAAATCCATTTGATGTTAAACTTCTGGGTGATTTACCGATTCAGCGTGCACGGAGTGGTCTCTCGGTTAAACCGATTGTGGGATTGATACCGGCTCAAGTCGATTTAATCGCTCAGCCTACAGAAATTGATCGAATTTTCTTTGCTCCATTACAAGAATTAATGGATGCACCTCCTTTGCCTTATGAAGTTCGTTTGGCTAGGCAATCGCTGTATTTCCCTAGTATGCAGGTGGAAAGTGAAATTGTGTGGGGGCTAACAGCTCGGATGTTGATTTCCTTATTTCAGTACGGTTTAGGTTATCAAAAAAATTGGCCATTCTTAGTGAATCCGCCTCATTTTGGTTTATCTAAATTCTAATTTTTTAAGAGTTATTAATCATGATGTATACCTATCAGGGATTGAGTCCAAAAGCGTTACATGAACCTTGGGATGGCTGGGTTGCTCCAACAGCAACAGTAATTGGTCAAGCAGAATTGGGTCGTCAGGTCAGCATTTGGTTTGGTGCTGTGGTTCGTGCTGATAATTGCGTGATTCGGATTGGCAATTTTTCCAATATTCAGGAAAATGCAGTATTACATACTGATGCAGGCATCGAATTGAATGTGGGTGAATATGTCACGATTGGGCATAAGGTAATGCTGCACGGTTGTACGATTGGCGATAATTCCTTAATTGGCATGAATGCTGTAATCCTCAACAATGCAGTGATTGGCAGGAATTGTATTATTGGAGCCAATGCATTGATTCCTGAGGGGAAAGTGATTCCTGATAATTCAGTCGTGATGGGATCACCGGGTAAAGTAGTGAAAACGCTGGATGAGCAGGGCGCTGCCCGATTGCGTTTAAGTGCCTTGCATTATGCAGAACATTATAAAAATTTCTTAGATTTAGCGCCGTTCCAGTTTTAATCATTTCAGTGTAACCAGCCAAGTTTATGCTTGGCTTTTTTATGGCGATAAAAAGACAATAACTCGCCTATCGCGTTTGAGTGGAGTATGATACTCGACGTTTTTTATCTCTTTTTCTCTAAGGTTTTTGCATGAAGTTGCTTGCATTGGAAACTGCAAATGAGCAGTGTTCTGTTTCATTAATTGATGATACTCAAGAACTCTATTTTCAATTGGATGAGCGAACCAAGGCACAAACTCAAACCATTTTACCTTTAACGGAACAAGCCCTGTTGCAAACCGATACGCAATTGGCTGACTTAACTGCGATCGCGTTTAGTCGTGGTCCAGGATCATTCAGTGGTGTACGCATCAATGCGGCGGTAGCACAGGCCTTAGCGTGGTCGCAAGATTTACCTGTTATTCCTGTTTCAAGTTTACAGGCTTTGGCGCAGGCGGCTTATCGTCTCAATGGCTTAGAGCAGGTGACGGCCGTGCTCGATGCGCGTATGCAAGAAGTCTATATTGCCAATTTTAGCCTTGATGAGCAGGGCATGATGCAGGCCATTGATGATGAGAAATTATTAAGCTATGAGCAGGCCACAGCGTATTGTCAATTTACAGCGATCGGTTCGGGTTCAGAATTAATTAAGCCAACTGACATAGACTCAGAAGCGGCTTCCTATCAGCACACGTCAAATGTCAACATCAAGGCAACGGCGCAGGACATTGCAACGATTGCACGCGTGTATGCGGCACAACAAAAATGGGTTGATGCTGAATATGCGCTGCCTGTGTATTTACGTGATGATGCTTGGAAAAAAATTCCCGAACAAGGTAAAGCGAACTAAGGTTAATTATGGATCTTTTATTGCTATTTAAAGCAGCAATTATGGGGTTGGTGGAAGGGATTACCGAATTTCTACCGATTTCAAGTACAGGGCATTTGATTTTAACTGGTCAACTGTTAGATTTCTGGACTGTTGAAAAACGAGATATGTTTGCGGTGGCTGTACAGATTGGTGCAATTGCAGCCGTGATCTATGAATATTGGGGTAAATTGTGGGGTGCACTGATTGGCGCACTCACAGGACAAGAACAAGGTCGCCGTTTAAGCCTGAATCTGATTATTGCCTCGATTCCAATTGTGATTATTGGTTTGACCTTCGGCGATGTGGTTAAAGCCTATTTATTTAATGCGATTACCGTTGCGATCGCCTTGATTATCGGTGGTTTTATTATTTTATGGGCGGAACGTCGTCCACATCAGATCGTCACTCAAGAAGTGGATGATCTGAGTTTTAAACAAGCGACTTTAATTGGTTTGATTCAGTGTCTGGCTTTGATTCCGGGAACGTCTCGTTCAGGCTCGACCATTATTGGCTCATTATTCTTAGGCGTATCACGTAAAGCTGCGGCAGAGTTTTCCTTCTTTTTAGGGATTCCAGTGCTGATGGGCGCAGGCTTACTGGATATGTACAAGATGCGTCATGAGTTGCATAGCAATGATATGGCTGTGCTAGGCGTAGGAATCATTGTTGCCTTTGTTTCTGCTTTGGTGGTGATTCGCGCTTTGATTCGTTATGTCTCTAAACATGACTTCACCGCATTTGCGTACTATCGCATTATCTTTGGTTTGTTTATTCTTGCGACATGGTGGACAGGTTGGGTGCATTGGTAATGCAGATGGGGTGTTGGTATCCAGCGGAATATGAACAATCATTTCAACAACTGCAAACCCGTTTGGCTGAACTGAATGTGCAGCTTAACGGGCAGGTGGTTGAAAAAATTAATGCACGTTTTTTACGTTTGAATCCTGACATGGCATTGGTTTTGGATGAGGATGGGCTCAGTCTTGCTGCCAATGGCATGAAAATGCAGCCTGATTGGCGTGCTGAAGTTCCTCGGCTGAAAAGAGCTAGCCTGAAATCTGAAATGATTGCCAGAGCCTGTCAATTGGGTGAAAAGCCAACCTTAATTGATGCCACCGCAGGTTTGGGCCATGACAGTTTATTGATGGCCCATCTGGGGGCGAATGTTCGTTTAATTGAGCGTCATCCGATTCTGTTTATGCTATTGGAATATAGCAAAGCCAAAGCTGAGCAAGATCCATTTTTGCAAAGCTCTATGCAGCGAATTGAGCTAATTTATGCAGATTCCAATACCTATTTACAGCAATTAGGTCAGCAAGGCGAGCAGGTGGATGTGGTGTATTTAGATCCAATGTTCCCACAGCGTGATCAGAATCAACAGGCAGTCAAAAAACAGGCACAAGTCAAAAAACAAATGCAATTGTTGCATATGTTGTTGCCTGAAGATGGCGAGATGGATTTAGGTGATCAGCTACTTCATTTGGCTCAACAGATTGCCAAACGTGTTATTGTGAAGCGTCCACGTCACGCAGTTTATCTGGCAGATCAAGCCCCTGATCATCAATGGTTAGGTGATGCCTGCCGTTTTGATGCATATTTTCCAAAAGGTCAAATTTGAATCAGAATTGAATGATTGTTTGGCTTGCGTCAATGCTCGGTAAAGATTTGTGATATAGTGCAAAAGCATGATTGCTAAAAAATTCTTGTCGAGCTTACACTACAGTCGCGCATCGCGTTTTTTAGGAAAAGTAATGCCCATTCAATGATTAGAATGGCATATTTTCAGTTTAGGCTTGAAAAGAGAAACTCCCGAAGAATTTTATGATCGACCTTAAACCCTCTATTAATATCTGGCATGATTTTAAAAGTAACCAAATTGCTGGAATGTGGTTGTTCCTCGGGTCTCGTCGTTCCTTACAGATCGTTCATCCCTCGATTACCCAACTCATTATTTGGGGAATTCTCGGCGGATGTACCAACTCTTTATATAGCTGGTTAGTCGCAGGCCAAGTTGGAGAGTTTAACTCCCAAGGTCTAATTGGTTATGCACTTTGGCCTTTCATTGCTCTCATTGTTGGTATTTTCCTTTCCCAACGTATGAACCAGCCGCGTCTGATGCTAGTACCTGCCTTGTTATGGTTGGTGTTGGATACCAATATTCTATTGTTGCAATGCATCATTCAGTATTTGGGCTCAAACGGCTATCTCAATTTTATTCCTGACAGTATTTATAACGGCTTCCTGCCACCCTTATTTGTTGGACTGTTTGTTTGGCAAAGTTTGGCTGTGATCTGGGTTTTTTCACGTGCTTTAAACTGGCCGTGGTGGGAACGTGCTTTGGTTTTTGTCGCGACCATTGCCACTATGGTGGTTTGGCAACTTTCAGTGAAAGATCAGCCGATTTGGAAAGTGGAAGAAACTCCACCAAGCTTCGCTGAAGATGCTTTCTATGCACAAAGTCATTTGTTAGATAAAGCGCTGGATCAGATTCAATATGGGGATATTGCTAAAAGCCATTGGTATTTCATGGGTGTGGCAGGTGATAGCTATGTGGATGTATTTAAATCTGAAATCGAGCGTATAAGAGAACAGTTTGATACGCGTTTTGGAACCTTCGGGCGCTCGATTATGTTGATTAATAATCCTGCGACACGTTTAGAGGTTCCGATTGCTTCTAAAACCAGTATGGAGTTGGCTTTACGCCGTATTGGTCAGCAAATGAATCGGGATAGTGATGTCTTGTTTCTGTATATGACCTCGCATGGTGAACGTAATCATTTTGAAATTGAAAATGCACCTTTGGATTTAGATCAGGTTGATCCAAAATGGTTAAGAGAAACCTTGGATAAATCGGGGATTCGCTGGCGTGTGATTGTGATTTCAGCCTGTTATTCAGGCAGTTTTATTCCTGCATTACAGTCACCCGATACTTTAATTATTACGGCTTCTGCTGCGGATAAAACCTCGTTTGGCTGTAATAATGAAGCGGATTATACTTATTTTGGTCGAGCGTTCTTTGATTTAGCGATGCGCGAACAATATTCAATGAAAACTGCATTTGAACAGGCCAAGCAAACGGTAACCAAATGGGAAATTGCACAGGGCGTAGAACCTTCTGAGCCTCAGTGGGCGATTGGACGCAACATGGAACTGATGTTGCCACAGCTTGAGCCCTATTTATTTCCAACTCAGAATATCGCTTCAACAGATATAACCAAAACACAGGATGATGAACATGCAGCTACTGCAAAAAAACCGTTGTTTTGAGGGTGAGCAACGGATTTATCAGCTGGAATCTCAACATTTAAAGGGAAGCACTAAGGTCGGTGTTTATTTGCCTCCTGCTGCTTTAGCGGGGAAGCCTTGTTCAGCTTTGTTTTATCTTGCGGGACTGACTTGTACTGAAGAAACCTTTGCCATCAAAGCACATGCGCAACGAATGGCTGCTCGATTAAGTCTGATTTTGATTACGCCTGATACTTCTCCGCGTGGAGATGATGTGGCTCAAGGCGATCATTGGGATATTGGTCAGGGTGCAGGCTTTTATCTCAATGCAACGCAACAGCCTTGGGCAGAGCATTATCAGATGGAGTCCTATCTGGTTGATGAGCTGTATGCACATGTCTTGCAAGAATTGCCTGTGATCGAAAACCAAATCGGTATTTTCGGGCATTCAATGGGTGGACATGGTGCTCTGACCTTGGCCTTTAAATATCCAGAGCAATTTAAATCGGTTTCAGCCTTTGCGCCAATTTGTGCACCGAGTCTCTGTCCTTGGGGTGAAAAGGCATTCACCCAATATTTGGGTCCTGATCAACAACAATGGCTCGCACATGATGCGACGGCTTTGGTTCAGCAAAAGGGCAGTGTATTTGATGAAATTTTAATTGATCAAGGCTTAGATGATCAGTTCTATGCCCAATTGAACCCTGAAAAGTTTAAGCAAGCTTGTCTGGATGCAGGGCAACACCTGACTTTACGACAACACAAAGGCTATGATCACGGCTATTACTTCATTCAAAGTTTTATCGATGATCATTTACAGTTCCATGCGATTCAATTAGAAAAAAATTAACAACCGAAAGGTTCTACTTAGGGGCTGTTGTTTGAGCCTATAACATAAGGCATAGCTGAAATGCCAACAGCCCCTAATTTGTTAGAGCATTATAATTTTACTAATTCGACTCTTCTGTTTTTTGCTTTACCTTCTTCGCTTTCATTACTGGAAACCGGCTTGGTATCGCCAAAGCCTTGAGCCTTTAAACGAGATGGATCAATCCCTGCATCGGTCAATGTTTTGACAACAGTTTGTGCTCTTGCCTGAGAGAGTTTTAAATTATGTGCGGACTCGCCTGAGTTATCAGTATAGCCATTAATTTCAAGTTTTAGCGCATCATCACTTTTTAATAAGTTCAGTATTTGGGTGATTTGTTCATGTGAATCTGCTAACAGTGTTGCTTTATCTGTTTCAAAGTTAATCTGTATATCAACTTTATTATTTTGATCTAAAGCGGCTTTTAACTGATTTGCCGACAGAGCTTGTGCGGTGATTTCTATAGGTCGGGTTTCTAAGACCAATAAACCCGCTGATAGTCCACTTTGAGTGATTTGAAACCAGATATCTCGATGATTTTGATGAATCACATAGCTTTGTGTTGGATTGTTATAAATATCTCCTAATCCATCCACATAAGCTACACCATATTTTTCTGAAAGTTGGGTGCTGAGTTCTGTCGGAATTTTACTGTCTGTAATTTTTTTGCCGCCTAAGCTGCCAATAACCGCATCCAAATTACGCTGTAGCTCCAAGAAGGAGGCTTGTTTGTTATTTTCTTCAGCATCGATCCGTCCATTGAAAAGTTTACCCTCAACTTTCTCAAGTTTGTCTCCGACCCAAAACTCCATTTGAGCGAAGTTTTCAGTGGATTGATGAGCAAAATGATAGCCTTTAGGGAGTTGAATAAATGGAAAATCTCCAAGTTCAACATTCGAAATCGGAATTTGATCGATATTGAAGCTATCGGTTTTTGTTTGTGCTTCAGCTGATTGATGTTCTGTAGTCGCGGCACTTGTCTCGGCTGCCTCTTGTTTTTCTGGTTTTTTACTACAACCGATGGTTGTTAGACTGATGATTGCAGTCATTAGCATGACGGATGAAAATTTCTTATTCATATGCTTTCCCTATTTAAGGCATACATGATATCCAAAACAAAATACTATTTTTAATTTTAAGCGGATAGATCGAATTGAAATACTGATCTGCCTGCTGATTTAACACTTCTTTCAGTTTTTTAACTATGCTGCCATTCAGCAACAAATTCCTGTTGTGCCATACGGTTTAAATGATCCAGTACCACCTGTTCTAGACGAGCTACATCTTCTTGTTGATTTTCAATCAGTACAGCCAAATGTTGTTCCTGTGGTGTAAGTGTCACCGTAGCCGTCGGCATAAAAATTTTTGAATGGGTTTCGGTTTCCAAAACTTCAAACTTATGTTTCCAATGGTTCAGTAAGCGCTTACTGATTCGTTTTCCTTCAGTGGTTGTGATTTGAGTCGTACTGTTCATGTTTTAGACATCCTCTTATTTCACTCCATACCATAGCAAAGCTGAGAAAAGATAAAAATAGTTCAGATGCAACGCGTTGTTGCAAGTTTGCAATGTCCTAATAATGACTTTGTAACAGACTTAAGTTCGCTAAATTTGCTATAATCCTTGCATTATTTTCTTAGAGTTTGCCAGGTCGTCCATGTCCAAGCCTTATTTAATTGCGCCTTCGATTTTATCTGCTGATTTTGCACGTTTAGGTGAAGATGTAGAGAAAGTTCTAGCTGCGGGCGCAGACGTTGTACATTTTGATGTGATGGACAACCACTATGTTCCTAACCTGACTTTTGGTGCCGGGGTATGTAAGGCACTGAAAAACTATGGCATCAAAGCGCCGATTGATGTGCATCTAATGGTTTCACCTGTTGATCGTATGATCGGTGATTTCTTAGAAGCCGGTGCAGATATTATTACCTTCCACCCAGAAGCAACGGATCATATTGATCGCTCATTACAGTTGATTAAGGCCGGTGGCGCCAAAGCAGGCTTGGTTTTCAACCCAGCAACGCCATTGCACTATCTTGATTATGTATTGGATAAAGTTGACCAAATTTTGTTGATGAGTGTAAACCCAGGGTTTGGCGGACAGAAATTTATTCCAATGACTTTGGAAAAGCTTCGTCAAGCACGCAAAATTATTGATGCCAGTGGTCGTGATATTCGTTTAGAAGTAGATGGCGGTGTAGGACCGGCCAATATTCGTGAAATCGCAGAAGCTGGTGCAGATATGTTTGTTGCAGGCTCAGCAATTTTTGGTCAGCCGGACTATAAAACCGTGATTGATCAAATGCGTGCAGAGTTGGCACAAGTTGGTGCAAAAGAAGTTTAGTATTTTCATTCTATTATTCACATAGTCTTGTGGATAACTTTGTTTATAACTCGGTGGATAACCGTGTTGATAACCAAGTGGATAAGATGTTGTTAAAATAAACAAAATGATTTCAGTTGTTTATATTGGCAACAAAATGATGAAAAAAGGACAGTTTTTTGTCCTTTTTTTTGTGCATTAACTTATTCATTTTGCTTTATTTTTGCTCATGCTTGTTGATGTGCTGTTTAGCTTGATAAAGCAGCAGTTTGGAGCGAGGTTTGGGTGGAATTATCGAAATTCAGACATAAAGATGATTGTGCATAACTGCAAAAGAAATTATCCTAGGCAGATTAAGTTATTTTTTTGATGATCGGAATAAGGAACATAAGTGCAACTTCTTAAGCGATACAAACGCCTGTGGTTTGTATTCCTGATGATATTTTTCATCGGGGGGAGTGGCGTGGCTGTTGCTGCTGTTCAAGTGATTCAATCCGATCAAAATACTTCAACGGTTATGCCAAGCATGGCGTGTCACGATCAGCAAATGATGGATCAACATCATCAGATGCCAAGTTCGAAAAGTGACTCACTCAGTTCAGCACAGTGCCATGATGGGAAAATGCATAGCGATCAACATTGTCTGGACTGCAATAGTACCTCACATTGTCAAAGCATTAATTTAGGTTTGGATCAACATAGCCCAAGTCTAACGTCTTCGCCATTTTTAGAGTTGAGTACCCGTACCAATACGGATTATCAGGCTCGACACCTTGCTGGTTATTGGCAAGAGATTTTACGCCCTCCTAAAGCCTGATCTGTCTTTACTCGGCTCTTTCGATTCATGAACAGAGCAATTTGAAAAGCTAACAGATTAGGAAATTATCATGTCTTCAAAACTATATGCTGGTGTTGTCGCTAGCTTAAGCCTATTGTTTGCGCCTTATACTTTGGCTGCAATTAAAGAATATCATCTGAACATTAATGAAGGGATGGTGAATGTCACTGGCAAGCCCGTCAAACGCATTACCGTAAACGGTAAATTTATCGCCCCGCTCTTAGAGTTTGAAGAGGGTGATGAAGCGGTCATTCATGTGCATAACCAACTCAAAAATCAAGATACCTCTTTGCATTGGCATGGATTGCTGTTACCTGGATTGATGGATGGTGTACCAGGTTTTAATGGTTTCCAAGGAATTAAGCCGAATGGCAGTTTTGAATACCGCTTCAAAGTACGTCAAAACGGCACCTATTGGTATCACGCACATAGCAAAGGGCAGGAACAAGATGGTTTGTATGGCGCGTTGGTGATTTATCCAAAAGGCAAGCAACCTGTTGCTGCCCATGAAAAAGCTGAACGTGATTATGTGGTGATGTTGTCGGATTTCCATGAAACGGAAAGTGACAAGATCATGGCGAATTTGAAAAAGTCTGCGGAATACTACCAAAATCATCGTGAAACACTGGGTGATGTCTGGAAACAAGTTAAAACGCAGGGTTTAAAAGCCACGTGGCAAGACCGTTCCGCATGGAATCAGATGCGTATGGCCAAAACCGACATGGGCGATGTAGATGGCTACACCTTCTTGGTCAATGGTCAGACACCACAACAAAACTGGACCGGTGCTTTTAATGCGGGTGAAAAAGTACGTTTACGTTTTATCAATGCTTCAGCAATGTCTTTCTTTGATGTACGTATTCCCAACTTAAAAATGACTGTGGTCAGTGCCGATGGGCAGCCCGTGAAACCTGTTCCTGTGGATGAATTCCGTATTGGAACAGCCGAAACTTATGATGTATTGGTTGAACCCAAACAAGCCCATTATCAGATTGAAGCAGAGTCGATTGACCGTACTGGCTTTGCCATTGGCTCACTGCACAATAGCATGACGCCCAATACGCAAAAGGTTCAGATCCCTAAAGCGCGTCCACGAGCTTTATTAACCATGGAAGATATGGGCATGGATCATGGTGCGCATGGTCAAATGGATATGGGCAAGATGGATCATAGCCAGCATCAGATGTCGCAAGATAAAGCGAAGACTGCAACGACTTCGCAGCCTGCTATGGATCACAGTGCACATGCTCAAATGAATATGGCGGATATGGATCATAGTCAGCACCAGATGCCGCAAGACATGGCGAAGACTGCAACAACTTCGCAGTCCACTATGGATCACAGTGCACATGCTCAAATGGATATGAGCAATATGGACCATAGCCAGCATCAATCAACTGCCACTACGGACACTTCAAAGACGGATACCGTGCAGGGTTGGGCCAATGCAGCAACGCCAGCAGGTCATAAAGCGTTAAGTTATGCAGATTTGCAATCTTTAAAGCCACAACCTGAAAGCTATAGCCGTCCAGCAGAACGTGAAGTGGTAATTCGTTTGGGTGGAACCATGGAGCGTTATATCTGGACCATTGATGGCAAGAAATTTAGCGATCCTGACTTCAAGCCTTTAACCGTGCGTTATGGTGAGCGTATCCGACTCAAATTTGTCAATGACAGTATGATGGCGCATCCGATGCATTTACATGGCATGTTTATGCAGCTGGAAAATGGTCAGGCACCTCAAGATATGCCAAATAAACATACTCTAGTCGTACCACCGGGTAAGACCGTTACGGCTTTATTGACTGCGGATGAAATCGGTGAATGGGCGATCCATTGTCATCTGTTGTATCACATGAGTGCGGGCATGATGAGTAAATTAATTGTCGCCAATGTGGATGACAGCAAAGCAGCACAAACAACACCAGTTCAATCATCTCAAGGAGCGAGCCATGCACATCACTAAGCAATCTTCTAAGATGAAACGTTATACACAATTATTGGCGATTGGTGGCATTGTCTCTTCTTTCAGTGCATTGACCTATGCACATGAAGGACATGATCACTCGATGCAAATGGATATGTCGGCACAGCAGAACATGACAATGAATGCATCCATGCCGATGGACCATTCACAGCATCAAAGCCCAAGTATTTCCTCTCAGATGCAGAATCAAGATGGGCATGCTGACCATTATAAGGAACATGGCGGACAGATTTATCAGTCGACGCAGTTAGATACGCAATGGCTACTTGATGAAGATGGGCAGGGCACGCTCAAGTCCAAGTTAAAAACTTGGGTGGGAACTGATGAAAATAAATTATTCATCATTGCGGACTATGCCAAGGCCGAGTCAGAAAAATCGGAGCAAAGTCTGGCTGCGCTATACAGTCGGAATATTGCAGATTTCTGGGATGTACAGGCTGGGGTAAATTATCGCTATAACCCTGAGCGTGAGGTGGATAAGGAACAATTTGAGGGTGTTGTCGGTTTTCACGGCATGGCGCAGTATTTCTTCGAAACCGATGCACATCTGTATGTCGGACAAGACCAACAATGGCGCTTTGTGTTGGAAACAGAACGAGATTTGTTGCTGACTCAAAAGTTGATCCTGCAACCATATCTGGAAATGGAATGGGTACTGCGAGATGAATCCAAGTATGCTGCTAAAACAGGTCTTGCCGATGCTGAAGTGGGGGTTAAAACCCGCTATGAAATCGTCAAGAATCGAGTGATGCCTTTTATCGATGTTGGCTATGGTTATAGCAAAGGGCGTAAGGAAACCAACTGGCAAACCGCCAGTGACTCCAAAACCGGTTGGGTCTATGGTGCTGGTCTGTCGCTAAAGTTCTGATATTTTGTTTAAAATGTCATTTTTTCGAGATACTGTTGGTTTATACTGACAGTATCTTTTTTGAGTCATTCATGGTGCATAAATGGCTTTAGAACAACAAGACAATCCAATAATAGATAAACTAAACGCGTCGACTAACTTGAGAGAAAAATCTCAACGTGTGTCGGCTTCTCAGCTTGAGTTGATTCCTGCCGATGGCAGTATGAATGTGAGTTTTTACTATATCCCTCATATGAGTAGTGCTGTAGAAGAGCAGCGCGTAAGAAAAGCATTACTGCCTTTTTCAGATCAACTCATTGAACACTGTATTGATTTAGAAGCACGCCATTTAGCCCTCTATCATCAGGACCCGATTGCTGAGGTGACTGCCGCATTACAGCGCTTGAATCTTGGTGCAGAATTACAGCAAACCATGCCGCATTATGAACCGATGGAACTGGCGACCTCTAAACCACAAGTCGCTCAGAATAAAGATCAGCAGCAAGATGAAAATGTCTTAAGCCTGATTCAACAGTTCTTTTCAACTGCTTTAACACGATTTAAGCAATGGATAAAAGCTTTAGGCAATAAACAGGATCAATAACATGCCGAGATGGATGTATGGCTTGCTAGTGATTGCACTCGGCTGGATGCTGTGGACAAAATGGATTAAGCCTACACCTGATATCAGTCAGATTACGACTCAGCAAGGTGTACAAGTTGTGGCATTAGAAAATTATGAAGGTTCCTTCCGTGTGCTTTCCAGAGAAGACTATAACTTGGGGCGTGAAGCTGAGTTTTCTCCTATGGATATTGCCGTAGGTTGGGGTGAAATGGCCAACCCTCAGGTGTATAAACAGATTGATATTTCCCAAAGTAACCGTTGGTATCGTTGGTCTATCGATCATGAGCCACCCATTCCACTGCGTCAGATTGCAACACACAGTGCCAATATGCATCTCGTCCCCGCCAATGCCGCAATTGCAACACAAATGAAAAAAATTAAACAAGATGATTTGGTGTATTTAAAAGGCTCGCTGATTGAGATTCAGGCCAAAGATGGTTGGCGTTGGAAAAGCTCTTTATCTCGAGAAGATACGGGTAATGGCGCGTGTGAGTTGATGCGGGTCGATCAAATTGTCTGGCAGTAGTCGAATTAAATAAAGAGCTTCATTTTTTCAAAAGCTTAGTCAATATAGATACAGAACAAATCACATATTTAAAAATTCCACAGTACACTACTGCACCTAGGAGGACGACCTCCCTCGAAAGAATTACGTTGGGACGACCCAACATTCGATAAAGTTGAGCGTAATAAAATGGCATGGGCAATTTTAATTTTGGCAGGTATTTTTGAAGTCATTTGGGCATATTCCATGAAGATGTCTGAAGGATTTACCAAGTTAACGCCAAGTATCGTGACCATTGTTTTCATGATTTTAAGTGTGGTATTACTTTCCATGTCGATGCGGACACTTCCACTTGGAACGGCCTATACCATTTGGACGGGAATTGGTGCGATTGGATCGTTTGTTGTTGGCATTTTGATCTTGAATGAACCGATGACGGCTATGCGCATGATCGCAGCGGTATTAATCGTTTCAGGTCTTGTATTGATGAAGTTATCATCAAATTAATGGTTGAGGAGAGTGTGATGCAACTGGTGTATATGTACATGGATTCTCCTGTGGGTGCATTAAAACTGGTTGCTCATGATCAGGCACTTGTCGCCGTGATGTGGGATAATGAAGACCATAAACGGGTGCGGCTTTCTGAGCTGATTGAAGATCGCCAGCATCCAATGCTGCATCGTGTCAAACAACAATTAGAACAGTATTTTGCAGGGCAACGTCAGCAGTTTGATTTACCACTTGATTTTCAAGGCACTGCATTTCAGCAACAAGTCTGGCAGGCTTTATTGAGCATTCCTTATGGGGAAACACGCAGTTATAAAGACATTGCTATTCAGTTAGGGAATGAAAAAGCGGTACGTGCTGTTGGAGCCGCCAATGGTAAGAATCCGATTTCGATTATTGCGCCGTGTCATCGGGTGATTGGTTCGAGTGGGGCTTTGGTGGGTTTTGCAGGTGGTCTGGATAAGAAGCAGATTTTACTGAGTTTAGAGCAAAGCCAAATTCCATAATCTGTAGTGTTAATACTCGATTTTCATTTCTTTTTGGAATAAGCTATTTAACAGATATGAATCGACATATTTTATGACTTGAACCGTAACTCAGTTATTAGCGAGGCGGTGTCTTGCTTAGTGTAATTCAATATTAGGAATAACCTTCGGTTCGAGTTACTTTGGTTTCGCCCAAAGTAACCAAAGGCATTGTCATCTACAAAACCTGTTCACTTGTTGCATTTGTTTTATCTATCGCAGAAACGGGATATTACAAATACCACGCAGGTTGTAGATGACCTTTCCGAGTCTCATATATAGGGTATGTATTCATTTTCTTTTTCATAACAAATTGAATGGAAGTTTAAAAATGGCTGTTGGTGACGTAACAATGCCACTTATGCATGTGGTGCAGGGTGTAAAAATTGGCTCAACTGAGGCGTATGTACGTTATCCAAATCGACGAGATTTAGTCATTTTTGAATTTGCCGAAGGCTCAAATGTTGCAGGGGTATTTACCCAAAGTGCTTTTGCGGCTGCGCCTGTTCAATTGAGTAAAAAGCATTTAACAGAAAATACCCCACGTTACCTGATTATCAACACGGGTAATGCCAATGCTGCAACGGGAACAGTTGGTTATAAAAATGCAGAAGCGACTTGTGCCAAGTTAGCTGAATTAACAGGTGTTCAAGCCAATCAGATTTTACCATTTTCAACTGGTGTGATTGGTGAGCAACTCCCGATTGAACGTTTAGTACAAGGCATTCAACCTGCATTAAATGATTTAAATGCAGATCGTTGGGCGGACGCAGCATCGGGCATTATGACTACAGATACCACACCAAAAGGTGCATCTGAACAGTTTGAGCTGGATGGTGTGACTTATACCATGACGGGAATCAGCAAAGGCGCAGGTATGATTCGTCCGAATATGGCGACCATGCTCAGCTTCGTTGCAACCGATGCCCCGATTAGTGCTGAATTGGTACAGCGGTTATTGCAAACCACGGTTGAGCATTCTTTTAACCGCATTACCATTGATGGTGATACCTCGACCAATGACTCTTGTATCTTTGTCGCAACGGGTCTAGCTGGCGGTGCTGAAATTCAGAGCCAAGATGATGCACGTTATCAACAAGTGCTTGATGTGCTTGCACGTATTATGAATCGTTTGGCGCAATTGATTGTGCGTGATGGTGAAGGCGCGACCAAGTTCATTACCGTTCAGGTGGAAGGCGGAGCCAATACCCAAGAATGTTGTGATGTGGCCTATAGCGTTGCTGAGTCACCGTTAATTAAAACGGCTTTATTTGCCTCAGATCCAAACTGGGGTCGTATTGTGATGGCGATTGGTAAAGCGGGTGTACCAAACCTAGATAGCAGCAAAGTTCAAGTTTGGCTTGGTAATGTACAAATCTGCTTGGATGGTGGTGCAAACCCTGACTATACCGAAGAAGCGGGCTCAACCGTCATGGCTGAGAAAGAAATTAGCATTCGTATTGACCTCGGTCGTGGTACAGCAAAAGATACGGTTTATACCTGTGACTTTTCTTACGACTATGTCAAAATTAATGCCGATTATCGCTCATAAATTTGCGTTATAATAAAGCCTCTACAGTGGGGCTTTTTTTAGCTAGTTTGTGGATGAGGTGATTTTTCCCAAATGATCACGCCATTACCCACGTTAAAAGTTTGCAGTGATGCAAGCACGCAGGATAGAGAAGACGTTTTATGAATGATGCGAATTTAATTGCGAACGAAGCCAAAAATATTGTGCAGGCGCATTTAGATCGTTTGGGCGAGCCAAAGGACAACAGCCTTAGCCCAGAAGTGAAACAAGAAAAGTTTGCCCAAATTGCAGCAGAGTTGAAAAAACGCAATGCAGTGCTTGTGGCTCACTATTACTGTGATCCGGAAGTGCAAGAGCTTGCCGAACTCACGGGTGGCTGTGTTTCTGATTCATTGGAAATGGCGCGTTTTGGTCGTGATCATCCTGCAACAACGCTTGTGGTGGCAGGCGTGAAGTTTATGGGCGAAACCTCAAAAATCTTATCCCCTGAAAAAACCGTGTTGATGCCAACCCTAGAAGCAACCTGTTCACTCGATTTGGGCTGTCCTGTCGATGAGTTCACTGCATTCTGTGATCAGCACCCTGATCATACCGTGGTGGTGTATGCCAACACCTCGGCGGCTGTGAAAGCACGTGCCGATTGGGTGGTGACTTCAAGTTGTGCGGTAGAGATCATTGAGCACTTAGATAGTTTGGGTGAAAAAATTATTTGGGCACCTGACCAGCATTTAGGTCGTTATATTCAAAAGAAAACTGGCGCAGAAATGTTATTGTGGGATGGTGCATGTATCGTGCATGAAGAATTCCGTGCGCGTGGTATTGCACAAATGAAAGCACTTTACCCAGATGCTGCGGTATTGGTTCATCCTGAGTCACCTGAATCAGTGGTGGATATTGCAGATGCGGTGGGAAGTACCTCGCAACTGATTAAAGCAGCACAGACCTTGCCGCATAAACAAATGATTGTGGCAACAGATCGCGGCATTTTCTATAAAATGCAGCAAGCCGCACCAGATAAAGAATTATTTGAAGCGCCAACTGCAGGTGAGGGCGCGACTTGTCGTTCATGTGCACATTGCCCGTGGATGGCAATGAATGAACTGGATGGTATTTTGCATGTGTTACAGCATGCTGATCAAGAAATACACGTTGATCCAGCCTTAGCTGAACGTGCGAAATTACCCTTAGATCGAATGTTGAACTTTAGTGCTTCTTTGAAACGCTAAAATGTCTGAAAATGCTTGTTAAATATACATTTGATAAGGATTTATTAGTTTTTTGGAAAATAGGTGTTGACGTTCTAGGGCGTCGCGCCTAGAATGCACACCGTACCGCACGATGTGCGATACACTAAAAGCTGAAAAGAAATCGGAGCATAGCACAGCCTGGTAGTGCACCTGGTTTGGGACCAGGGGGTCGTAGGTTCGAATCCTACTGCTCCGACCATTTAAAATATGTTGAAAAACATAGTTTTAAATATCGGCGAAGTATCGTGATAGTATTATCATCGTTATGCGCCTGTAGCTCAGTTGGATAGAGCATCCGCCTTCTAAGCGGATGGTCACAGGTTCGAATCCTGTCAGGCGCGCCATTTGGCAGCTTGGTATATAGAATCAAAGTTTTGATGGTGGATGTAGCTCAGTTGGTAGAGCCCTGGATTGTGATTCCAGTTGTCGCGGGTTCGAATCCCGTCATTCACCCCAATTTCGGAGCATAGCACAGCCTGGTAGTGCACCTGGTTTGGGACCAGGGGGTCGTAGGTTCGAATCCTACTGCTCCGACCATCATCTTAAAAGATGAGATAAAATACCGCTAAGTTAGCGGTTTTTTTACGTCTGGATTTTTTAAATTTAATAGCTTAAATTGAGTCCGTAGCCGTAGGTCGCGGCGTACCAATTCACGATAAATGTAGAGATTAAAAATACAAGAACTAAGATTATGATGAATTTATAGCTCGCTTTTTTGGCTGCTATAAGATAACCAGCCAACATGCTTAAGATGAACCAAAACCAAGTATAGATCATTAAAAAGTTCTTAAATGAACCACTACAACCTTCTATACATGGCCTTTTATGTTTTAATAAGTTAATAAAAATTTCATGCGAAAGTTGCATTAAAACAATGATAATTATTAGACCTAAGATAGGGTACAGAATCTTTTTCATCATTTGAACTCAAAATTAATAGCTTAGATTCAGTCCATAGCCATAATTTGTTGAATACCAAGAAAGCAAAACTAATAAAAAAATAATTAAAATAATGAAGTAAAATATTGTTTTAAAACCAACTTTTCTTAATGAAAATAAGTATCCGATGAGTCCACCCGAAAAGAGGCTTGTCCAAGTAAATGTTCTTGCAATTATTAAAAAATCAGCACTACATCCTTCTCTGCATCTAGATTTATCTGTATAAATTAAACTAAAAAATTGAGGTACAATTAGAATAATTATTGCAACTAAAAAAATTCCAGCTAATACCCATAAAATATGTTTCATTACTTTACCTCGAAAAACAATATTCTCTTTGCTTTACCATAATCAGAATATGTATATCCCATAAAGTCAAAACTGTTAAACCCAAGAGTAAAACGTAAAAAGGTTGTCCAATTATCTGTTAATTTTGATTTATTCCATAAATCGATATGTCCACCGCTCGCTGCATCTGCACTTTCATCATCGCGTTCCCAATACTCTCCGAAAAATATAATTCCTGTTTTACCTTTGATTTTTGATTGCCAATCTCTCCCTGTTATGACGATAGCAGGGCCAATCCCACAAACAGGTCTTGTTTGAAGCCAGCCAGCCATCTCATTCGCTCTTGTTGCTGTCGCCTTATTGTTTAATACAATACGACCAAGCGTAGGTGCTTTCCCTTCAGGTTTAATATTGTTCTGAGAAAAAGTAGTCATCTTTACACCTACTTTATGCAAAGTCACGCTCATTCGAATTGCACATTGATTTTCAAACCCTTTAGGGGCTTGTCCATTAATGTTATAAGGTGGAGTTTTGTCACCATAGTAATTATCCCATAACTCTTTAAAGGTAATCGGAACGATTCCCACCATACTACAAGCCGCAACAGAGCCTCGTTTGGGATTTGTTTTAACTGTTCCCGATTGATTAACTGGCATCACCACCACGCTTGGTGAGTGCTTCTTCACCTAAATAGAGTTTATAAGAAGCATGTCCCTCGGTTTCAATCCGTGGCAGTTTCCCATCAGCGCCAATTGTGCCTTGAAAGATTTTACCCTCAGCTGTTTCAATTAAGTAGGGCATACCTTCGGCAAAACTAAACTCAGCTGCCACTTGTTCATCGAAAACTTGAGGGCTGCTGGTATTGAGGAAGTTGCTAACAGCGGATGAACTATTCGCGCCTGCACCGATTCCGTTATTTCTCACCACAAGGCTTTGATTCGGAAAAAAGGTAGCACCGCAAGTGGCTTTGTCACCCGCCACAATAATGGTTCTGGTGCCTACCATTAAAAAGCCTCTACCTGAAGCTTGAGCTGTGGCCATCACTTGGCATTTGGGGCAATAGTGCCTCATGCCTTCTACGTGTACAGGAATCCCTTCGACGAGAAAGGTATTATCCGCTTCTTGTACTATGCCACCGTGGTCTGTATGACAACCTTTGGTGATAAGAGCCTTCATTATTTTATCCAGTAAATAATCTTCAGTTATTTAAAAAATTTGTTTTAATAAAACTAATAAATGATTTATTTACTTGGTTTAGCTATTCAAAGTAAAGTGGAATGCAAACATTATCCTGATGTGTTAAAGGAGTAAGTTTGAAGTGTTGATTGATGAGTCCATTCTGAGCCTTTTGCCAGTTTTAAATAGACATGAATGAATATTATTAGGAGGTGACTTATTGGCTTCTGAAAGATTGCATTTTTACTGCAAGGGCATTGCTTGATTTGGCTATTGCGCTTTGAGGATGATCCAGTTAAGTTGCTTATATTGATATGAATTGGTTAGACAACTACAACAGTATTTAAATGCCGTGTTCGGCATAATGCTTCCACTTTTTAAAAAGAAAAAACAGAGTATAGCGATGACAGAAACAGCTTTTGATTTTGTAATTATAGGTGGTGGTTCAGCAGGATCGGTACTGGCTGGGCGATTATCAGAAAATCCAAATATTTCGGTATGTTTATTAGAAGCTGGTGGTGATGGCAACAGTTGGTTGGTGAATACACCTTCAGCAGCAGTGATTAGTATTCCGACTAAAATTAATAACTGGGCTTTAGAAACCATTCCACAAAAAGGCCTAAATGGCCGAAAAGGTTATCAACCGCGAGGTAAGTGCTTAGGTGGAAGTTCTGCCATCAATGCAATGGTGTATATCCGTGGGCATCGCAGTGACTACGATCATTGGGCTGCTTTGGGTAATGCGGGATGGTCTTATGACGATGTTTTGCCATATTTTATAAAATCAGAGCATAACGAGCGCATTCGTAATGAATATCATGGACAGCATGGTCCACTTAATGTCAGTGAATTACGTTCAGATAATCCTTATCAAAAAACTTTTGTTGAAGCTGCGAAGCAGGTGGATTATCCGCTAAATGATGACTTCAATGGTGCAGAACAAGAAGGACTTGGTGTTTATCAGGTCACGCAAAAAAATGGCGAACGCTGGAGTGCTGCCCGAGGTTATTTATTTCCTCATTTAGGCCAGCGTTCCAATCTACATGTGATTACCAAAGCCTTGGTGTCAAAAATTGTGATTGAAAATGGTCGTGCTGTTGGGGTCGAATATAAACACAATGGACAAAACACAGTTGTTCGTGCCAAGAAGGAAGTCTTATTGTCAGCAGGGGCATTCCAGTCACCACAAGTCTTGATGCTATCTGGTATTGGTCCAAGTCAAGAGCTTGAAAAGCACGGTATTGCTGTCGTTAAAGATTTGGCGGGTGTGGGTGAAAACCTGCATGACCATCCAGACTTTATTTTTGCTTATAAAACCAAGCAAATGGAGGGAACTTTTGGTGTATCAGTGGGTGGAAGCCTAGACCTAGTCAAGCAGATTGGACGTTATCGTAAAGAGCGTCGCGGTTTGATCACCACCAATTTTGCTGAGTGTGGTGGTTTCTTAAAAACTCGCCCTGAGCTGGATAAGCCAAATCTACAACTGCATTTCGTGATTGCGGTGGTAGATAACCATGCTCGAACAATGCATATGGGACACGGGATTTCATGCCACGTCTGTTTGTTGAATCCGCGTGCGCGTGGTTCAGTCAAACTCAGTGGTAAACATGTGGATGATCCATTGCTGATTGACTTTAAATTCCTTGAGGATGAGCAAGATCTTCAGGATATGGTCGATGGGTATAAAGTCACGCAAAAGTTAATGAACGCACCTGCTTTAAGTGAAAAAATTAAAGAGGACATGTTTACTGCTAATGTGCAGTCTGATGATGAAATCCGTGAGATTTTGCGCCAACGTGTCGATACGGTGTATCACCCAGTGGGTAGTTGTAAAATGGGGGTGGATAAGATGGCCGTGGTTGATCCTGAACTGAAAGTCTATGGTATTGAGGGATTGCGAGTCATTGATGCCTCAATTATGCCAACCGTGGTGAATGGTAATACCAATGCGCCGACGATTATGATTGCTGAGAAAGCGGTGGACTTAATTCGTCAAACGTGGAAGTAAACTTAAACGATCAGTAATTGGAGCTAAGCTAGCAATGTCTTAGCTCTTTTCATTTTCAGTGCTGTTGCGTGGTGTTTCCAGCATACGTGGAAAAGTGAAATTATAATTTTCCAGTGCATAGCGGAATAATTGAGCAGGGCGCTTGCCGACAATTTTTTGCTGTCCCGTTTCTTCAACTGCACCTGCTTCCTGCATACGCCGTCTGAATGATTTCTTTTCTAATGTATGGCCTAAAATAATTTCATAAATGGTTTGTAATTCGGTCAGGGTAAAAAGCTCAGGCATGAGGCTGGCGGGTAGAGCGGTGTAACGGGTTTTATTGCCAAGGCGATCATAAGCGAGTTGGAGCAGCTGTTGATGATCAAAAGCTAAATCCAGCTGTAATGCCTGATCGATTGGAAACCATTGGCTATGCTCAGTGGTGTGACTTGCTTGAATTTCAAATTTGTCAAAATCAATCAGGGCAAAATATAAAGCGGTAATCGACCAGCCGCGTGGATCACGATGTTGATTGCCAATGGTTTCGACTTGTTCTAGGTAAGGGGAGTGAATCCCTGTTTTTTCAAGCAGTTTGCGATGCGCCGTTGCCATTAAGTCTGGGTCGGTTTTTAAATCGACAAAGCCACCTGGTAGCGCCCATTTGCCTTTTTCGGGAAAGTTGGAGCGCTGAATCATTAAGACTTGTAATTGACCTTTCGCCACAGAAAAAATTGCCATATCGACCATAAACAGTGGGGTGTCATAGTCTGTTTTTTGGTAGTGGGCAAGGTATTCCTGTTCGGAAGTATAGGTCATTTGGTGTTATCTCATGGATGAGTGAATCAAGTATAAAGGTTTTTATAGATTTGAATGTGCTGTTTATAAATGAAAAAACAGTTTAGCTTGTTTAGGCATAGCGACATCCGTTATCGAGAAATCAAAACTTTTGTGTATTGGCAATTGCATACTTTTGGGGATAAGGCCTAAGCGAAAACTGTTCATTGCTATAGTTAGTTGATGGTGCATCCTGAGCCCAGTTCAAAATAGCATTCTGAACTTCGTGCAAGATCGTTAAATGGGCGGCATCCATGCCGCCTGTCTGATATAACGTAGATGAGCTGCAAATTAGAGGTCTTGATATTGCTTAGATCAATCTCTCCCGAATTTGATCAAGCGAGCATTCGCTTAACAATTGACCATTTTCAAATACTGTTTGCAGTGCCCCCATCTTCTCCTGTTCAAAGCTTTGTTGATCAAAGAGTTCAAAACCATTTTCGGTTTGTTCAACCCGTAATAAGCCCTTGGCTGATTTTTTAACACCTGAGTCGGTCACTGGGTCTTTAAACAGTTCGCGGCCGATACCGTTGACTTGCCCCCAAGTGGCTTTTACAGCAAAACCAAAGCTATCGCGAGTCAAATAGTTATAGGTATAGCTGCCAATTCCAAAGACCAGATTATTGGAAGCAAAGCCTTTGGCTTCCAAACCTTTTAAGATATTTTGTGCACGTTCTAGGGTAATCGAGTCACCATAGATCAAACCAACACGCTCATTCAGTACTTTATAGCCTTGCGCTGTTTTGGTACCGCCAAAAATCTCCCATAAACATTGCACTGCACCTTTATAAGCAGGGCTATCTCGCTCTGCATCAGGATCGCCACAGATAATTTTCACGGGATCACCTGAGTCAGGGCGAAACACCACTTTGGCGAGTCCGAGGGCATTCGGTTGGCGTTTTAAAATCTCTGCTTTTAATTCCACACTAAACTCGGTAATCACACGCCAGAAATCCCAAGTATCTGAAACGATACTGACTACCCCAGCAGGATAAAGCTCACAGATCAGGCGTCTAAAGGTCTCGATTTCACTTTCTTCACTGCCCATACACATCACACTGTGTTCTGTTGCAGGCACTGAAACGCCGATGACACCAGTGGCGTTATAATATTCTTCAGCATAGTCAATTGATGCAACTGAATCGGTACCGATAAAACTGGTCAAGTGCCCCACGCCTGATTGGGCTGCATCATAGATCCCACTCATCCCGCGGCTACTAAAATCATGGCCTTGAACAGCAACAAAGTCTAAAGGTGCACCTGTTTTTTCTGCATATTGGGTTAACAAACGTTTGTATTCATAGGCAATGCTAGCGGTGGTACAGCTTTTCCATAGCTCGGCACTGAGCACGGTTTCAATATAGTTGGTTAACCAAAAGAAATTCGGATCAGTATTGATGATGGTCAATACTGGTACTTTGATATTGACGCGGCTACCTTCTGGCAAGGCTTTAATTTTTAATGGTAAATAACCAAGATCGTGCAAGGCTTCGATGTGCTCGACGGGCACAGCACCTTCACCTAAAGCGTTGTCCATACGGCGTTTATAGGCTGCCACCACTTTGGCTTTAGCTTGATTGAAGAAGCCTTCATTCCAAGTTTCAATCAGAAAGTGTTTGATAAAGCCTTGCAGGCCAAAGAACACAATCTTGTCATCAAAGTCAGGCAGCATTTTGGCTAGGCGTGATGAACGCGGGGTAAAGTTGGCATAGACGTATTCAGTTCCCACTGGATACTGGCGACGGTGGTCTGCTTTATAGAAATCAATTGCATTGAGTGGGTTAATTTTAATACTCATTTTTATTGGCCTCTTGCTTTAATCTTGATTTTGAAAATTGATGATATTGAGTTTGCTTGCTTCTGCTTGTGGCAGGCTATTGCTGCTAAAGATCTGATCGACCAAGCCATCAAATACCGCGAGACCTTTGCTAAAAATGCCATGGGTGACATACAAAATAATGTTTTGGCAATTTAGGCTGCGTAGTTGTTTGGCAATACCAATAAAGGTGGCACCACCATCGCAAATATCATCGGTGATCACGGCTGTTTTTCCTGTCAAATCAGGACTATCCACCGCCGTTGTTCTAATTTTTCCAGTGCTTGGATCGCGTTTCTTTTCACAGTGAATCACTTCAATGGCTTGTTGGCGTTGCGGATTGATACGGTTTGCAATCGCTTCGGTGCGTTGTATTGCACCAGCATCAGGGCAGATCAATACCGTATTGTCGGCGCTTAAAATCTGCATCAATGCTGGGCTTTGCTGGATAATCTCAATCGGTTCGATATTGATTACCTCTTGGAAGCTGGTATTTTTGCGTAACAGTTCAAGGGTCACTGGGCTATGGCAATCCCACACCACAATTTTCTGACGTTGTCCTGCAAATTTTTCGCTATTACTATTCAATAACTTGGTCATTAAATCCAGTGAGAAGGCCTGACCTTGTGCACAGATACGGTCTTGACGTGCATAGGGAAAATAAGGGATTTCTACGGAAAGGCGAGTGTCTTGTTGCAACAACACATTTTCCAATAATAGATAATCCATCACATCTGCACTGTTCTGAAGTGAGGCTTTGATCTGCGTGTCAGCTTGTAATTGGTTCAATAACTCAGGCTGTAGTTGAATATGACGTTCACCACCTGAAAACTGCAAAAACTCGATGGGAACATTGGCTTGAGCTGTCATAAGTTGAATCGTCATTTTTAACTTCTCTTTTATAGTGGCTTAAAGCCAGTAAATATATAGTGTCATAAAGACACTATTAAATGCAAGATTTAAATTTGATCGTTTTAATAAAAATAGGGAAGCAATTTAGAAAAATAGATTCATCTATTTGAAGTTAAAAGAGAATAATTTTTAAACTTTTTTTGAATCAATCGAGCGATTTTAAAATACATCATTTGCTGACTTTATTACTGCGATATATTGATATTTAGGTCATAGTTTTTGACAATTATCCTTGTCAGGATTGAGTCATGTGTTGTTTGCTTGGTACAGCAACGGGTCAAAGTGCTAAAAGCGAACAATGGGAATAAAACAAAAAGGAAAGCATCCTATGAAATCTCTGATTTGTCATAACGCTGAGTTAAAACTGGAAGACAGCCTTCAATTGGTTCCTGCGAAGGGGCAAGTCTTACTTGAAGTGGTACGTTGTGGTATCTGTGGTTCTGATTTACACATGCAACATCACTGCGATCATATGCATGATTTGGCAGCGCGAGTTGGCTTTAATGGGGTGGCAAAGTCCTCGGATAAATTGGTTTTCGGGCATGAGTTCTGCGGTAAAGTCTTGGATTACGGCCCAAAAACACGACGTAAATTGAAAGCCGATACTTTGGTTTGTGCTATGCCTTTATTAAATGTCGATCCACAAGGCTATGTTCCGACGGGGCTATCGCCAAGTGCTTCAGGTGGTTATGCAGAACAGGTCTTGGTGCAATCCAGTCTGATGTTTGAAGTGCCCAATGGTCTAGATGCAGACAGTGCTGCACTGACTGAGCCGATGGCTGTTGCCTTACATGCGGTACGTCGTAGTCGAATCAAGAAAAATGAGCCAGCGATTGTGATTGGCTGTGGTCCTGTCGGTTTGGGTGTGATTATTATGCTCAAAGCAGCGGGTGTCAAAACCGTAGTCGCCAGTGATTTTTCACCGAATCGCCGTCGCTTGGCCGAGCAGTGTGGTGCAGATATCTTGATTGATCCTAAACAGCAATCACCATTTAGCAGTTGGAAAGAGCTCGGCTTATTGGGCAATGTCTCAGAAGCAATTAATATGGGCATGGGGATTTTTGACAAGGTTCAGACTTACGCATTACCGTGGGTGAATGCCATGCGTGTCGGGGATAAACTCGGGTTATTGCCAAAACGTCCAGTGATTTTTGAGTGCGTGGGTGTGGCTGGGATCATGCAGCAGATTTTGGAAGGTGCACCACTGTTCTCACGTATCGTGGGCGTAGGGGTTTGTATGCAAAGTGACAAGATCGAACCTGCCTTGGCGATTAATAAAGAGCTAGAAATTCAGTATGTGTTGGGTTATACCCCACTTGAGTTCCGTGACACGCTGCATATGATTGCGGAAGGTAAAGTGGATTGTTCACCATTGATCACAGGTGTGGTCGGCTTGGAAGGTGTCGGCAATGCCTTTGAAGCGCTGCGTGATCCAGAGCAACACGCCAAGATTCTGATTGATCCAAAACGTGCAGGCGCAACGATTGAATTGATCAAGTCATAACATCCACGATTTTAAAAAGCCGCTTGCAGTGAAGCGGCTTTTTTATGTCAGAAGACTTGATCTAGTTAGGATTAGAAGCTTTTGGTCAATGAAAAAGTCAGGGTTGAATCAATCGGATTCGAGACTTTAGCATTTGGATTGCCATTGCTGTATTGCTGATAAAAACCGTCTTTATCCCATGCTTTGCTATAGGTCAAACTGCTGGAAAGATTGTAGGGCAGTTCTTTGTTGACGGCAAAACTGGCATCTTGGAAGCTGGCTGCAGAAAAGTTTTTAATGCGTTGGTTGCCATAATGGGCATTGACCGACCAACCTTGCGTAATCGGTTGATGCCAATTGACATCCAAATACCCCGAGCCACGTGAATGCTTATTGTTGCCGACGCCCAAAGTATCCGAGTTATTGCCGAAATAATCTTGGGTATAGGTCATCGCATATTTAACGCTGAGTGGCCCATAGCTGATCTCAGGGATAATTTCCCCATAATCAAAACGGGTATTGCCGGTATCCGCAGTGGTTTTTGCCCCTGGATAATAGTAATAGGTGACTTTGGTGCCGACAGTTAAATCACCAAAACTGCGGCTATAGCCAGAATACACATCCCACTCGACTGAGGCATCCCGAATAAAATGATCACTTACCATCGATGCCCAAGTCCCTGCATAAAAACCGCTGGCATGGTTGTAATCCAGTCCACCTTGTAAGGCAGGTTTACCCCAAGTTTGTTGAAAACCGCGAGAAACGTATTGGCTAGCCGCAGTGATATTGGCTGAGTAGGGTGAGGGGGTTTCAGTGGCGTGGGTGCTTTGAAAATAAAAAGCGAAAGGTGCAATTAAAAATAAGGTTTTTTTCATCATTTCTCCCTGAATGAAGTAAAACCCGAAGCTCAGCTTCGGGTATCCCCTAAAGGAATTTCTTGCTTATTGTATTGGACGTAATGGCGCTTGACGTACAGGTGCTGTACCCGCTTTGTAATAAGCCGCTTCAGAACGAGGGAGTTTTTGACCACGGATTTTATCGGCAATTTTTTCTGCGATCATAATCGTGGTGGCATTCAAATTACCAGTAATGATCAATGGCATGATGGAAGCATCAACCACACGTAAGCCTTGTACGCCATGAACGCGACCTTGACCATCGACTACTGCCATGTCGTCTTCGCCCATCTTACAGCTGCATGATGGATGAAATGCTGTTTCAGCATGCGTACGGACGAATTCATCCAGTTCTGCATCGGTCTGGATATGTTTACCCGGGCTGATTTCCTCACCACGATACGGATCAAGCGCAGGTTGCGCCATGATTTCACGGGTGATACGGATCGCATCACGGAATTCACGCCAGTCTTGTTCTGTTGACATGTAGTTGAACAGAATACTTGGATGCTCAAACGGATCTTTTGATTTCAGCTTAATGCGACCACGTGACGGTGAGCGCATTGAACCGACATGCGCTTGGAAGCCATGCTCTTTTACTGCATTACTACCGTTGTAGTTAATCGCAACAGGTAAGAAGTGATACTGGATATTCGGCCAGTCAAACTCTTCCGAGCTACGGATAAAGCCACCCGCTTCGAACTGGTTGCTTGCACCCACACCTGTGCCATTGAATAACCATTCAGCACCAATCGCAGGTTGGTTATACCATTGCAGTGCAGGGTAGAGTGATACCGGTTGCTTGCATTGATATTGCAAGTACATTTCTAAGTGGTCTTGCAGGTTCTCACCCACACCGGGCAAGTCATGCACGACATCAATATCCATCGATTTCAGGAAGTTGCTTTCACCCACACCTGAGCGTTGCAAGATTTGTGGCGATGCAATCGCACCTGCACAGAGCAAGACTTCACGTTTGGCTTGTGCCTGTTTCATATTGGCTTTGTCTGCACCAATAATATATTCCACACCCACGGCCTGTTTTTGATTGAACAGGATGCGGTTGGTGGTGGCATGTGTGACGATGGTTAAATTGGGACGACCTTTGGCTAGATCCAGATAACCACGGGCAGTACTTGAGCGACGACCTTTTGGGGTCACAGTACGGTCCATTGGACCAAAGCCTTCTTGTTGATAACCATTTAAGTCATCGGTACGTGGGTAACCTGCCTGTACGCCTGCTTCAACCATGGCGTGGAACAAGACATTGTTGCCATTTTTAGGGGTTGCAACTGACACAGGGCCTTTGTCACCGTGGTAGTCATTACCACCGATATCACGAGTTTCGGCTTTTTTGTAGTAGGGTAAGCAGTCTGCATAGGTCCAGTCTTCCAGACCTTTCATGGTTGCCCATTGATCCAGATCCATGGCATTACCACGGATATAGCACATGCCATTAATCAGAGAAGAACCACCTAAGCCCTTACCACGACCACATTCCATACGGCGATTGTTCATGTGTGGTTCAGGATCGGTTTCATAGGCCCAGTTATAGCGACGACCTTGTAAAGGAAAAGCCAAAGCAGCTGGCATTTGAGTACGGAAATCTAAACGGTAGTCTGGACCACCTGCTTCCAATAATAAAACAGTCACGTCTTTGTCTTCAGTCAGACGTGTTGCGAGCACATTTCCGGCAGATCCTGCGCCAATGATAATGTAGTCATATGCTTGAGTATTCATCGTTATCCCTTTTTCTATTCTTGAGGATGCCGATGCAATCATGGGATTGCTCGGCATTGAGGATTAATTTTGAGGGTGAAAGCTGAGGGCATTAGAAAATGCTGTGATACTCACCCAACTCAACTTGAACGGATTTGATACGGGTGTAATGACCCAAAGTGGTTAAGCCATTTTCACGACCAACACCAGATTGCTTGTAGCCACCGACTGGCATTTCCGCAGGCGATTCGCCCCAGGTATTGATCCAGCAGATACCTGCTTCAAGTTTATGAATCATACGATGTGCTTTGGTGATGTCTTGGGTCACCACACCTGCAGCTAAGCCAAAGGTGGTGTCATTGGCACGACGGATCACTTCTTCCTCAGTTTCATAGCTGAGAATGCTCATCACTGGGCCAAAGATTTCTTCTTGCACAATCGCCATATCATCTTGGCAGCTGCTGAATACAGTCGGTAGTACATAAGCACCTTTGGCAAGATCACCTTCAGTGGCACGGCCACCACCGATTAATAGTTTTGCACCTTGCTGTTTGCCTGACTCAATGAAAGACAACACTTTTTCCATATGCGGGAAACTGGTGAGAGGTCCGAAGTTGGTTTGCTCAACCATCGGATCACCGATACGAATACGTTTTACCCGTTCTACAACAGCTGCTTCAAAATCAGCAAGCAAGGCTTTTGGCACAAACACACGGGTACCATTGGTACAGACTTGACCTGAGCTAAAGAAGTTTGCCATCACTGCGATATCCGCAGCACGGTCAAGGTTGGCATCATCACAAATAATCAGGGGTGATTTACCGCCAAGCTCCATGGTCACTTCTTTCAAAGTCGAACCCGCAGCACTGGCCATCACTTTCTTGCCTGTTTCGACACCACCCGTGAACGAGATTTTTTCAATCACAGGATGTTCAGTTAACCATTGACCGATCTCGCGACCCGCACCTTGAACCACGTTAAATACGCCATCTGGTACGCCCGCT
The DNA here is from genome assembly GCF_013072675.1 of Acinetobacter sp. Ac_3412. Lineage (NCBI taxonomy): Bacteria > Pseudomonadati > Pseudomonadota > Gammaproteobacteria > Moraxellales > Moraxellaceae > Acinetobacter > Acinetobacter sp. Ac_3412. The sequence goes on from NZ_LXUJ01000009.1 coordinate 49,707, forward strand.
TCGGTATAGATTTCAGCAAGTTTAAATGCAGTCAGCGGCGTGATTTCGCTTGGTTTGAAAATCATGGCATTACCCGCTGCTAGGGCAGGCGCAGATTTCCACATGGCGATTTGAATTGGATAGTTCCAAGCACCGATACCAGCCACTACACCGAGGGGTTCACGGCGGGTATAAAAGAAGCTTGATTCACGCAGTGGCACTTGCTCGCCTTGAATCGCGGTTGCAAGACCAGCGTAATATTCGAGTACATCTGCGCCTGTCACGATATCCACGGTCGAGGTTTCGCTATAGGCTTTACCAGTATCGAGGGTTTCGAGCTGGGCAAGTTCATCATTACGTTCACGTAAGATATCAACTGCACGACGTAAGATGCGTGAACGCTCCATCGCGGTCATCGCTGCCCAGATTTTTTGGCCTTGTTGTGCGCTTTGAACAGCCGCTTCAATGTCTTGTTGTGAGGCTTGTTGAAGTGTTGCGATCACTTCACCGTTGGCAGGGTTAATGCTGTTAAATGTTTTGCCACTGGTCGCTGCGACATAACGTCCGTGGATATATAATTGGTGAACTTGTGCATCACTCATTCTGTTTCTCCTGCAAAGGCTTGTTCGCAAATTGAATTTGCGTTTTTACATAATCGTAAGCAATGGAACGGGCCAGTTGGCTGTCAAACTCATCGTGACTACTTAAACTGCCGCGTAACCATAATCCGTCAATCAAAGCTGCTAATCCGCGAGCAGCGATGCTTGCCTGTTGTTTATCATCGACCAACATAAGAAAATAATGTTTCAAGTTGGAATACAGGCGTTGATCATTAATTCGTTGTAAACGTCCAAGTTCGGGAAGGTGCATACTGGCAGACCAAAAGTCTAACCAGACCCGCATGGCTTGTTTGTTGACCTGACTGATATCGAAGTTGGAATCAATAATGGCCTTGATCTGGCTTTCTGGATGCGTATCTGCTTCGGCTTTGTATTGGTCAGTCTTTTGACGCAAAACGTTGAGCATTTCTTGCATACAGGTATTGATCAATCCCTGTTTGTCACCAAAATAGTGACTCACAATACCAGTCGATAGTTCGGCCTTTTTTGCAATCTGTGCAATGGTGGTATTGGATAACCCCACTTCAGAAATTACATAAAATGCGGCGCTAATAATTTCTTCACGTCGCACATGCTCTGGTTTTACTCTACGCTTTGTCATGCTTATCCATTTAAAGCCCTGCCAAGGTGCTTTTTATTCAACATTTCTCGATGTAGAGCATCATAACATTTTTTTATCATACTTTTTATTGATTGAACGTTCAATCAATAAAAAGTATAATCTGTAAAAATCAATGAATTTTTGATTGGAAAGAATAGAAGTAGCGTAATAAATCAAAGATTCTTATGGATAAGGCGATAAGCAGAATTGAACACTTATCACATTATTTTTTAAGAAAAAACACCAATTGCAAGGAGCAAGAACATGGTGTCAGAAAGTAATGAAGGGTCCCCATCTGAACCTATACGTTTAAATTTGTTTGTTTTTTGGAGCTCCGCAATCAGTATCGGCATTTTTGGCCTATTGTTTGTGTTGTTTCCACAGCGCAGTCAGTTCTGGTTAACCTATATACAAGGGCAGGCCAATCAATTATTTGGTTGGTATTACATGCTGGTAATCGTGGTTTGTTTAGGTTTTGTTGCTTGGCTGGCCTTTTCTCGGGTTGGGCAGATTCCATTAGGTAAAGATGACGATAAACCTGAGTTTGGCTATCTGGCTTGGGTGTCGATGCTGTTTTCCGCAGGGATCGGGATTGCGCTGCTGTATTACGGTGTAGCTGAACCCGTTGACCATTTTATTCGACCGCCAGAAGGTCAGGGTGGAACCATTCAAGCAGCACGTGATGCCATGATGTATAGCTTTTTACATTGGGGCATCCATGGTTGGGTGTTGTATGCCTTATTGGGTGTGACACTCGGTTATTTTGCTTTTCGTCAGAACTTGCCATTGGCATTGCGCTCTGCGCTATATCCAATCTTTGGTGAACGTATTCATGGTTTGATCGGTGATTTTGTTGATGGTTTTGGGATTTTAGCCACAGTCATTTCTTTGGTGACGAATCTCGGTATCGGTGCTTTGGTACTGGTTTCGGGCGTGCATTATCTCTTACCTGAAATTCCAAACAATCAAACCACATTGATTACGGTGGTGTTGCTGATGATGTCAGTCGCGACCATGACCACCGTGGTTGGAATTGAAAAGGGCTTGGCTTGGTTATCGCGTATTAATTTGCGTTTGCTCTATGCGCTCTTACTATTTGTATTCCTCACAGGGCCAACCAACCATTTACTTAATGGTTTAGTACAGAACGTGGGGGATTATCTCGATCATTTTCTAGCGAAGAGCTTTGATATGTACCTCTACAATGCTAAAGCAGGTGAGTGGTTAGGTTCATGGACAGTGTTCTATTGGGCGTGGTGGATTGCATGGGCACCATTCGTGGGCATGTTTATTGCGCGTATTTCCAAAGGCCGTACCATTCGTGAAGTTGTGCTCGGTGTCTGTCTGATTCCATTGGGTTTTACGCTGGCTTGGATCTCGATTTTTGGTAACACCGCAATCTATTTTATTTTGGAACAAAAGCAAAAAATCTTAGGTGATCTGGTGTTAACCGATCCTGCTTTGTCCTTATTTAAGCTTCTCGAATTTCTACCATTCAATCCTTATGTTGCTGGGATTGTTGTTGTGATTTGTTTCGTATTGTTTTTGACCCCTGTGGGTTCTGGTACACTCATGATCGCAAATCTGTCCTCGAAAGGGGGTAGCAATGAAAGTGACTCACCGATTTGGTTGCGAATTTTCTGGTCTGTGGTGATTACCATTGTCAGTATCGGGCTGCTGTTGGCAGGGAGTTTTCACTCTATGCAAAGCGCTGTGGTACTGTGTGGTTTGCCATTCTCCGTTATTATTTTGCTGTATATGTTTGGCTTGGCCAAAGCACTTAAACAGGATCAATTTAGTCCTACACCACCGCAAGTGATAACGCAGGACACTCAGTCATCACATCACACCACTGAAAAATCAGAAATATTGTAATTCGGGTAAATAACTTTTGTTTTTCATTTTCTATTCAGATATGTCTTTTCATTGATCTCGTGATGAAAAGACGTGGATGAATATTTTCTTTTTCTTCTCTAACTCCCTGAGGATTGTATGGCGACAGATAATCCAAGAGCGGTTGATGATGCTACATTAGCGAATAAAGACCATTTAAATCGTGTGGTCTTCTATGTTTCAGCTCTACTTATTTTAACATTTGCACTTGTTACGATTTTATTTAACGATTTTGCCAACCATTTGCTCAACGTAGTGCTGGCTTGGGTCAGTGATAAATTCAGCTGGTATTACCTATTAGCTGCAACATTGTATTTAATCTTTGTGGTTTTTATTGCTTGCTCGCGTTATGGCGATATCAAACTTGGTCCTAAGCATTCCAAACCTGAGTTTAGTTTACTCAGTTGGTCAGCGATGTTGTTTGCGGCGGGGATTGGAACAGATTTAATGTTCTTCTCTGTTGCAGAACCTTTATCTCATTATATGAATCCGCCTGTGGGTGAAGGTCAAACCTATGAAGCTGCGCGTCAGGGCATGGTTTGGACGCTGTTCCACTATGGTTTAACGGGTTGGGGCATGTATGCCTTGGTCGGGATGGCCTTGGGCTACTTTAGTTATCGTTATAACTTGCCACTTACGATTCGTTCCGCACTCTACCCAATTTTTGGTAAAAAAATTGATGGTCCGATTGGGCATAGTGTAGATATTGCAGCGGTTATCGGGACCATCTTTGGTATTGCCACCACCTGTGGTATCGCCGTCGTTCAGATCAATTATGGTTTGCATGTCTTATTTGGTTGGCCTGAAAACCTGTTGATTCAGTCGGCACTGATTTTGGTTGCTGTTATTGTCACCATTATTTCGGTGACAGCTGGGGTCAATAAAGGCATTAAGGTTTTATCTGAAATCAATATTTTTGCCGCAATTGGCTTAATGTTGTTTGTCTTGTTCTTGGGCAATACAGGATTTTTACTCAATGCATTGGTACAAAACTTTGGTGACTACATCAGTCGATTCCCAAGTTTGGCCTTGGAAAGTTTTGCCTTTGATCAACCTAAGGATTGGATGAATAGCTGGACCTTATTCTTCTGGGCATGGTGGGTGGCTTGGTCACCTTTTGTTGGTCTGTTCTTGGCGCGCATTTCCCGTGGCCGTACCATTCGTGAATTTGTTTGCGGTACCTTAATTATTCCATTGTTGTTCACCATCACGTGGTTATCTATTTTTGGAAACAGTGCCTTATATAACGTCATTTTTGAAGGCAATACGGCACTGGCTCAAACAGTTCTGACTGACCCTGCGCATGGTTTTTATGACCTATTGGCGCAATATCCGTGGTTTGCATTTATTGCAGGTGTGGCAACGATTACAGGTCTATTGTTCTATGTAACCTCTGCCGATTCTGGTGCGTTGGTTTTAGGGAACTTTACCACTAAATTTTCCAATGTTGATAATGATGCGCCACGCTGGTTAAGAGTGTTTTGGGCAACGGCAATTGGCTTGCTCACCTTGGCAATGCTGATGGCAAACGGGATTACCGCGCTGCAAAGTGCTACGGTAATCATGGGCTTACCGTTTAGCTTTGTCATGTTGTTGGTCATGGCGGGGCTGTACAAGTCTTTGCGTCTGGAAGATTATCGGAAGGCAAGTCGTAGTATGAATGCTGCGCCCGTGGTGGGGAACGTGGATATCCTGAACTGGAAAAAGCGTTTAGCCCGTGTGATGCATCATCCGGGTACCAGTGAAACCCAACGCATGCTTGATAGTGTCTGTGAGCCTGCAGTACGCACAGTTGCCGATGAACTGGTTAAACGTGGTATGCAAGTCGATGTCACCCAAACAGCATTGGAAGACAACGATGCACTCTATCATTTAGATTTAACCATCTACTTGGAAGAAGAGCACAACTTCGTTTATCAAATTTGGCCGGTACGTTATATCGCGCCTAACTTCAGTGAACGTGGTAAACGCGGTAAGCAGTTCTACTACCGTCTGGAAACCTTCTTGTATGAGGGTTCGCAGGACAATGATCTGGTTGGATACACCAAAGAACAGGTGATTAACGACATTCTTGATAAGTACGAACGTCATATGACTTTCTTGCACATCAATCGTATTAGTCCCGGAAATCGTCCTTTGTATCCCGATTCACAAGATTAATTGTGATAATAAAAAAACCTCACGTCATGTGAGGTTTTTTTATGTGCTGAATTATAAGGCGCCATATTTTTGCCATGTTTCACCCGTTTCATAGGTTTCATAATGGCTTTTGAGTTCATGCAGAGATTGGGTCTGGTAGATCGCAAAGATGATCATGATCAAGAATAAGCTGATCAATTTAATGGCGCGTTTATTCTTATATTCATCTGAATAGAGGTAGAAAATACAATAGAAGGCAATCATCAAATAGGTGCAAAACAGCGAGTTAAACACCAGATAAATCAGCAAGGCAGCGGTCGTTACCAAAGCAATTCGGTTTTTTAAAATCGTTGGGCGTAAGCTCAGAATGTTCAATATCAAAAGGCCAAACGAGGTCCAGAATAGATAGGCATGCCCACCGATAATGACAATATAGGTCGATTGCAGCCACAGCAAGACCAGCCATACAAAAACGGAAAAAATAATAAATTTAGAGAGGCCTGAAGACGCGGGCAAAGTATGTTTCATATGACATTGAATTTTAAAATAACTATTTGTTTAATAGGGGAATTAAAAACGAAACTTCAATAAGTCTTTGGTCTTGAGCTTGGTTATAACAACGCAGAGCAAAGACAGTGAACCACCCATCAACATCGCAGGAATCACGCTGAAAAAGCGCGTCATCACACTCGACTGCAACGCACCAAGCTCATTACTCGAGGTGACAAAGATGCCATTAATGGCAGCGACACGTCCAAGCATGTCCTTGGGTGGAATCAGTTGCAGAATCGTTTGACGAATGACAATGTTGATACTGTCACATGCTCCCATAATAATGAGAACTGCGACTGAAAAATACAGCTGTCTGGTAACAGCAAATAACAAGGTACACAGGCCAAAGCCTGTCACTGCTATAAGCATCATCTGCCACGGTCTAGATTTTGGTGGATAGCGAATTAAAATAATCATCATCACCAATGCACCAAAAGCAGGTGCTGCGCGTAATAGACCAAAACCATCTGCACCGATATGTAAAACATCTTGGGCAAAAATGGGCAGCAGCGCGATGATGCCACCAAAAAAAACGGAGCTCAGATCGAGAAACATCGCCCAAAAAATAATTTTAGTTTTAAAAATAAAATGTACTGCTTCTTTAAGACTTTGAGTTACTGACTCCGTTTGGATTTGCGGGAAATCTCGTTTTTGCAAACACCAGAGGGCAATACTGCCACTGAAAAAAAGTGCCACGATGACACTAAAAGTAATGTCTAAATCGAGATGAGCCAACAGGAAGCCCCCAATGACGGGTGCAAGAATACCACTGGCTTGCCAGCACATGCTGGTCCATGTGGCGGCATTGGTATACAAATGTTCGGGTACGACAAAAGGACGTAAAGAATTAAAGCAGGGACTGTATATGCCGCGAATACAGCCAAATAAAAACAGAATACTCAAGCATGAGATTAATAATAAATTTGCACTGATGGTTTGGGTGTGGAAAAGATCAAAACTGATCCATAAAGCAATCGATAAGGGGATGGCGAAGCTAAAGCTGATCTGCAAAATACGTTGACGATTAAAACGGTCAGCAATATAACCGCCCCATAAAGAGAGAATGAGAAAGGGTAAAAAATCCATGATCCCGACCAAGCCGAGGATAAGCGGATTCTTGGTAATTTGATACAGATAATACGCGATCAGTACTTCTTGAATTAGCACCGCAAACGTCAGACAGCATTGATTGACCGTCAATAACGTGAAGTCACGACTGGCAAATGCAGCAAAAGCAGAATGAGGTACAGCAGAAGACATAAGGCGTAGATTTAAAACATACAAATAAAGAAAAAGGGAAGAGTTGAAACTCCTCCCTTTTTGATGTGCTTCGCGTTACTTATTGAGCAACAGCTTCAGCTTTAACAACTTTCTTAGCAGGAACTAAGTTTGCTGGAGTCGTATAGTTCAAGCCCAAAGTTGAACTTGAGTACTGACGGATTTGATCTAACAACGCTGGATCTGTTGAAAGGTCTTTACCATAAGAACGTACGATCTCATGCAATTTGTCATTCCATACACCTTTAGTTTGCTCAGGGAATGCTTTTTCAAGCAAGTTAAGCATGATGTAAGGTGATGTAGACGCACCCGGAGAAGCACCTAACAATGCAGTTACAGATTTATCTTTAGATGCAAAGATTTCAGTACCGAATTGCAATTTAGCAGGTTTGCCCGGCTCTTTTTTGATGATCTGAACGCGTTGACCACCTTGTTGTAAATGCCAGTCTTTTGGATCAGCTTCAGGGTAGTATTTTTTCAACTCATTGAAACGATCTGCATCAGACATTAACACTTGGCTTACCAGATACTGAACAAGATCAGCATTTTGTAGGCCAATTGCAGCCATAGGCAACACGTTGTTTTTGTTGGTCGATGCAAGCAAATCAAGCTGTGAACCATTTTTCAGGAACTTGTTTGAATAAGTTGCGAATGGGCCAAACAACACATATTTTTTACCGTCGATATAACGAGTATCGATATGTGGTACAGACATCGGAGGCGCGCCAAGATCAGCACGACCATACACTTTAGCAGTGTGTTTTGCTGTTACCGCAGGATTGTCAGTTACAAGGAACTCACCACCAACAGGGAAGCCAGCATATTGTTGCGCTTCTGGTAAGCCAGTCATTTGCAATAATTTAATTGCAGCACCGCCCGCACCAATAAACACAAAACGTGTTTTCACATGATCAACTTTGCCAGATTTCAAATCTTTGAAAGCCACAGACCAAGTGTTGTCATCGTTTTTGCTGATGCCTGTCACTTCAGTTGAAGTGCTGAGTTTGAAGTTTGGACTCTTTTCAAGGTTGCCAATCAACTGCTTGGTGATTGCACCGTAGTTCACGTCAGAACCAACGTCCATACGGGTTGCAGCCACTTTTTGTTGAGGATCACGACCGTCCATCACCAATGGTGCCCATTGTTGAATTTCAGCTTTGTCTTCACTCAATTTCATACCAGCGAATAACGGATTTTGAACCATGGCAGCATAACGCTTTTCCATGAAATTCACGTTATCGCCCCATACGAAAGCAATGTGTGGTACTGGGTTAATGAAGGTCGTTGGTGTTTCGAGTACACCTTGCTTCACTTGGTATGCCCAGAACTGTTTGGCAATTTCAAACTGATCTGCCACGTTTACAGCTTTAGAAATGTCCATTTTACCGTCTTTTTCTTCGGTATAGTTCATTTCCATAAAGCCTGAGTGGCCTGTACCCGCGTTGTTAAAACCGTTTGAACTTTCTTGTGCAACAGCATCAAGACGTTCATACATGCGGATATTCCAGTCGGGTTGTAACTCGTTGAGGTAAGTACCTAAAGTGGCACTCATGATCCCGCCGCCGATGAGTACAACATCGACAGTTGGTTCGTTACTGGTGGTTTTAATTGCCTTAGACGCAACTGGTCTAAAAAGAAAGGCAATTGCAATAATAATTAATACTACGAGTAGTACTAATAAATATTTCCAAAATTTTTTCATTCAATTTACCTTAAAAATTAAATGACGCTCTATATGACAAGCGATATAGAGAGAAAGAATTTAAATGATGTACAGGCGCAATAAAGGCACATCAGTACGGCAAGGGATCGCCTTAACACTGATGTTGAAGAAGTTAGTTCATGAATTTTACTTTAATTTAGACGGTATTTTGGTTGAACTAATGTTTCAAAATGTACAAATCAAGCCAACTTTGATGATTTATTGTGTAAAAGTTGTAGAAAGTTCTAGTAAATCTTAGACTTATGGTTTAGAGAGATCAGTCACATTTTGACCAAATAAGATGATTTAGATAATAACAAAATGCGCAGTTAAGCATTAATGAGGGATGCAATCGAAGAGAGAACAATGCCGCTTGGTATGATTTATATGCACCCTATGCGTTATCCAGATCAGTTCAAAATCCCCTGAGCGATATTCATCTTTCAACGTGTCATCAATCGAGGATGCTGAGCCATTTTCATCTCAGCAAATTTATTAAAGTGAATTTTATTCATTTTCGACTTAGATTAAATCATTTTTATTCATCTCTTGATTAGGGTATAAATCACTCTATACAGAAATTCAGATTTATCTCAGAAATTAGGGTGGCGGATTAAAATGAGTAGCGCATTTAATTTTACGATCAAGAGTATTCGTTTTGATGAGAACTATTACCCATCAGAAAATACCCGTATTACAACCAACTTTGCCAATTTGGCTCGTGGTCAAAGCCGCCAAGAAAATCTGCGTAATACCCTAAAAATGATCGACAATCGTTTCAATACCTTGGCGCATTGGGATAATCCAGAAGGGGATCGTTATGCGGTCGAGCTTGAGATTATTTCTGTTGAGATGAAGGTTGAAGCGGGCACTGACAGCAATGCATTGCCTTTGATTGAAATTTTAAAAACCAATATTGTCGATAAAAAAACCAATGAGCGTATTGAAGGTATTGTTGGCAACAACTTCTCTTCTTATGTACGTGATTATGATTTCAGTGTGTTATTGCTTGAGCATAATAAAAATCAGTCTGGATTTAGCACACCAGAGAACTTCGGCGACTTACATGGCAACTTGTTCAAGAGCTTTATTGAGTCAGAGACTTACAAGGCAAACTTTAAAAAACCACCTGTGATCTGCCTCAGTGTTTCCAGCAGCAAGGTCTATCAACGTACTGAAAATCAGCATCCAGTATTGGGGACGGAATATTTGCAAGATGAATATTCATTAACGGATGAGTATTTCCAGAAAATGGGCTTAAAAGTGCGTTATTTCATGCCGCCAAATAGTGTCGCGCCGTTGGCCTTCTATTTCTCTGGGGATTTGTTGGCGGATTACAGCAATCTGGAGTTGATCAGCACTATCAGCACCATGGAAAGCTTCCAGAAGATTTACCGTCCTGAAATTTACAATGCTAATTCAGTGGCAGGCAAATCGTATCAACCAAGTTTGAGCAACCAAGATTATTCACTGACTCGCATTGTATATGATCGAGAAGAACGTAGTCGTTTGGCGATTGAACAAGGCAAATTTGTTGAAGAACAATTCATCAAACCATACCGCGAGACGCTTGAACAGTGGTCTGCCAGTTATGCAGCACAAAACAACTCGCAAAAAAGTTACGCGCACTAATTTATTGAAAATATAAGGTTATTGATGATGAAAAGATTATTACCAACGTCGACTGCGGGTAGCTTACCGAAACCGTCTTGGTTGGCAGAGCCTGAAAAGCTTTGGTCACCATGGAAATTGCAAGAGCAAGGTCTGATTGAAGGTAAACAGGATGCACTGCGTTTGTCTTTGCATGAGCAGCAAGTGGCAGGCATTGATATTGTCAGTGATGGCGAGCAAACCCGTCAGCACTTTGTGACGACTTTTATTGAGCATCTTACGGGTGTTGATTTTGAGAAACGCGAGACGGTGCGTATCCGTAATCGTTATGATGCTAGTGTTCCGACTGTAGTCGGTGCTGTATCTCGTCAAAAGCCTGTTTTTGTTGAAGATGCCAAGTTCTTGCGTCAGCAAACCAATCAACCAATCAAATGGGCGTTGCCAGGTCCAATGACCATGATTGATACATTGTATGATGCACATTATAAAAGCCGTGAAAAATTGGCATGGGAATTTGCCAAGATCCTGAATGAAGAAGCCAAAGAGTTAGAAGCGGCGGGCGTGGATATTATCCAGTTCGATGAACCTGCGTTTAACGTGTTCTTTGATGAAGTGAATGACTGGGGTGTGGCGACTTTAGAGCGTGCGCTTGAAGGTTTGAAGTGTGAAACTGCGGTGCACATTTGCTATGGTTACGGCATCAAAGCCAATACCGACTGGAAAAAGACCCTCGGTTCTGAATGGCGCCAATATGAAGAGGCTTTTCCAAAGCTACAGCAGTCAAAACTTGATATCATCTCGCTGGAATGTCACAACTCGCGTGTGCCGATGGATCTGATTGAATTGATTCGCGGTAAAAAGGTGATGGTGGGTGCGATTGACGTGGCGAGCAACACGGTTGAAACGCCAGAAGAAGTTGCCGATACCTTACGTAAAGCACTTCAGTTTGTCGATGCAGATAAGCTGTATCCATCAACCAACTGTGGTATGGCACCTTTGGCGCGTGATGTTGCGCGTGGCAAGCTAAATGCTTTAAGTGCAGGTGCGGAAATTATTCGTCAAGAACTGCAAGGCTAAAATGCACTGATGTTGTGAGGTAGAAAGGGCGAGTATGTGCGCCCTTGATACCACCGTAAAGCTCGGGTTTAATTGAGGTATAAAGTGATGGTTGAAGCAACAGATTTTAGAGATGCAATGTCTTTACTCACCAGTGCGGTCAGTGTGATTACCACCACGGGCATGTCTGGTCGTTTTGGCTTTACTGCATCTGCTGTATGTAGCGTCACCGATACGCCTCCGACTTTATTGGTGTGTATGAATCGAGCATCGAGTTCGCATGTGCATTTCGTCGACAATAAAATCTTAAGCGTGAATGTGTTAAGTGCAGATCATCAACATATTTCTAAAGCCTTTTCGTCTAAATTGAGTCCAGAAGAACGTTTTAAACACGGTGCTTGGTCAGAACTGGAAACAGGTGCGCCTGTTTTGGATGATGCCTTGGTGAATTTCGATTGCGAGATTGATCAAATTCAGGAAGTTGGAACCCATACGATTTTTATTTGTCGTATTGTGGCGGTTCAACAAAGTGGACATGATCAAAGCTTGGTTTATTTTAATCGTGCTTATCACCAAGTAGGGCAAACTGAAGTCGCTTAAAGCAGGATGCTTTAAGCCGATTGGCTTATTATTAAAATACATTTATATCATAATTTAAAAATAATAAACAATATAATCTATTGAAAAATAATAATAAAACTGATTTGGCCCAAAGTGTAACATTGACACCCTTAAACTCACCGCTTATTCTTTAAGCGCTGGCCTACATCGCCAGTCGGTTTTAGCAGACCGTTTCCTAAGTGCATTGAAAAACCTTGTTTTTTTGATGTAGACTCGTTCGTCCCCCTTTTGTAGCGGTAGGGCGAAAGGGGGACGCCTTCGGGCGTGCTGATTCTTAGGTTCAGTCTGCTAACCCTCTTTCTCCCTGCCACCATAATCTTTATGTCTTGGCAGCGTTCCGAATTTTGTAGGAGTTGGCCATGCACTGTATTTTTATTCTTCTTCAGTAGTCTTTGACGCCGTTTGATTGCATTCCGTAATTCAAACAGTACTTTGTCACGACTAAAAAATCATATCAACAATAAAACTTGAGATGCGCTCAGGCCGTCTTATCGGGTCTTTGCGTGCCTTTTTTTTGCTCATTGCAACATAAATGGCCGCTTGATCTGGTTAAGCAACAACAAAAAATTATTCAATCATGGAAATGATATGCCACCTTTTGCTTTGACTTATCGTGCTTTAAAAGTCTTGGATACCTCGCAAACACTGTTTAATCAAGATGGCTTTCATCATGTTGGGGTCGACCTGATTATTGATGCGTCACAAATTGCCAAAGGCACCTTTTATAAATACTTTCACTCCAAAGAGCATTTGGTTGAAATGACGCTAAGCTTGCAGAGAACGGCACTCAAGAAAGAAGTCCGTTCAATTCTCTATGCCAATAAAAACTTATCAGGGCGTGAAAAGCTGAAACGGATTTTCTTTTTGCATGCCGATGTAGAAGGGTTGTACCATTTATTGTTTCGAGCAGTTTTTGAAATTAAAGCACGTTATCCGAAAGCTTATGAGATGGTGGTGGAGTACCGAAACTGGTTGATTCGTGAAATTTATATGTTGTTGGCAAGGACGGATATCAATGTTGCCAAAGCAGACGCACAGATGTTCTTATTTGTGGTGGATGGGGCAATGGTGCAGTTGTTGAGTGGGAATAAGGTGGATAAAGGGAAGTTATTGGAGGGGTGGTTGGTGGGGGTGGGGTCATAAGAAACTTTATTTCTGAATGATTTAATTTTTATTATTTTAATTAGGTATTTTTATTAAAAATCATTATATTAAAGTTTACATTGAAAAGTACAAGTTCGGATTGTAAGTTATGATAAATTTACCCAAAGAAGGTGAAAGTCAAAGAATTGGTCGATTAGCGAAAAGAGCTTTAGTTAATCAGTTGCCTGATAATTGGATAGAAAAAGAACTGGATGGTGATTCTGATTATGGCATCGACTATCTTATACAATTAAAAAATAATGATAGTCATGTTGAATTTTCTTTCTATTTACAATTAAAAGGTACTAAATCACCTAAATACAGCGAATCAAAAACTTTTATTTCACATCCTTTTAAAACAAGTACTTTAGAATATTATTTACGACAAGACCCACTTGTTATGGTTGCTATTGTTGATATCCTAAGTGACAGAAAATTATATGAATGTCCTATTTATTATTTTTGGTTGGATGATGAATGGTTTAGGCAGAATTTTGATAAGATTAAAAATCAGGAAAATATTTCAATTCAAATACCTACTACTAATAATTTAAATCAGGATCTTGATATTTATGATTTTTATGTAAGTAGGTTTAGAGAAAAGCTAGCTTTCTCTGAGTTAAAGAAAGGTATTAGTGATCAAGATAAATCAATTCCAGAAACTGTAGAGTTTTTAGCTAAAAGAATTATTGAAAAGCCTATTTTCCTAAAAAGCATTGAAAAACAAAGCGAAGCACCTTGGATTGATAATCCTTCTGGCGAAGTGGCAACAGAGCTAAAATCATGCTCTGATTTTTTATTAAATAATCGTGTAAAAGATGCAAAAAAAATATTAGAAAAACTAGAAGAAAAAAAAGAAAATTTTACAACACATGAGTTTGCAGAGTTTTTTTATCAAAAGGCTAATATTTCTTCGTACGAAGGTTTTTTTGATGAGGCAGAGAACCTATATAAATTATCATATGAGAAAAATCAAAAAGAGCGTTATCAGTTAGCATATTTGCAATCTAAATTTAAATTAGACTCAATGCCATCCGAGCAAGAACTTAAAAAAATAATTAATATTTTGGATGAGAGTGATTTTACTAAATGTGTTATTAAAGCAAAATCCCTTGCTTTGTTAAAAAAACCATTTGAAGCATTAAATATTTTAAAACAAAAATATCCAAATGAAATTACCGCTCAAATGGGAATATGTACTATCGGAGAGCTTTATCAAGAACTTGATAAAATTATTGAAGAAAATATTAATTCAAACTTTGATAGTGAAAGAAAAAAATATGATTTTTATTCTTTAGCCGCACGAAGATATTTTCATAAATCCTCAAATCAGATAGGAGTGTTTGGAGAAATTTTGCCGCTTGATGGGCTTGCAAACTATGATGTTGTGGGGATGAAATTATCATATGAGTTTTTACAAAAAGCGTGGAATTCTGCTAAGAAATTGGGTTATCCAAGTGATGTGATAATACTCATGGATATCAGTGCTTTAATTTATGGATATTTCAATAAATTAGATGAACTAATAGTTTTTGTTGATAATATTTTGGCCGAGCGACCTCGTAACAAAGAAATAATAAAACCATATATTAGAATACTCTTTAATTGTAGAAATTATAAAAAGACAGTTGATTTGCTAGAGGAGTTAGAGAGTTTAGGAGACCTTGATGCAGATGAGTGTGGAATAAAAATACTTTCATATTCGTACTTAGGACATTATAAGCAATGTTTAGATTTTATTCATAAATATGAAGATATCTTAATAAGCTCAGGGAAAGACAATATTCCTGCGATTTTTTGTAATGGTATTGAAATTGCTGAAGCAATGTTAAAAATGGATTTAGTTGACAAATATAGGGAAATTGTCAAAAAACTACCAGAAGGTGAAGCTTTTCTTGCTATTCAAAAATTTGTTATGGAATCAAACAATGATAAAAGTCGACGATATGAATTTACTCAAGATTTATATCAAACCTATTTAAAACTTGGTAAACCTTTAGTCATAGCAGAGCAATTGTTACCATATTTAAATCCACATGAAACTCAATCAGCTCATCAAATAATTGAATTGGCTGAGCAAATCTTGAATGTGAGAGAACTTAGAAAAAGTAGATATCTAGATTTAGCACAAGCATTTTTCACAACTGGCAGATGGAAGGAAGCTGAAGTATTAGCAGAAAAAAATATAAATAAAGGTATTGCTATTTCTAAGTGGAAATTAGTAATGGCTGGTGCTTTAAAGAATCAAGGTAAAGTGGGGAATGCATATAATATAATCCGTGAAGCTATTCAAGAAGATAGTGCGGAACAATTGAATCAAAAATTTTACATAGATTTGTGCTTTTCTTTAGGTTTTATAGAGGAGGTCATGGATATATTGGAAAATAATTTGGTTAAATTTAAAGGTCAAGATGAGGAAATTTATATTGTTAGGAGATTGATTGAAATATATGCTAACAATGAGGTTTATAATGATAAATTAAAATTGGCTATTTTGAAATATGGGGATTTAATTAATCGAAATAATGTTGAACATGAGGGTGATTATTTACAATTATGTATGTTGTATAATCCTTTTGAAGATAATGAAGAAATTAATAATTTTGAAGAAAGAAGTAATAGATATTTTGAAAGTTTTCCTAATTCAAAAATTTTAAGAAGAGGTGAGATAAATGTTGAAAGTGGGGTTGAAGGTTTCTTGGAATCTTTTAGGGTATTAACAGGAATTACTCCTGAACAAGAAGAGAGATGGAAAATAAATAAACAAAAAATGAGGAATAGAGAGCTTCCTATACCTTTTTTTATGCGTGGAGAGTTCTTACAAAATACCAGAGATGTCTACACAACATGGATGTTGTCAAAGCATTGTACGGAGGAGGAGTTAGAGTTTAAGATAATTCATTCACATCAAATGGAAGTTGAAATTTTTTTAAATTCTATTGAGAACACTAATAATATTTTAATTGAAGAGACATCTTTATTAATTCTTAGTGATTTGAGTTTATTAGATGTTTTTTTAAACTTGCTGCCAAACTTTTTAATATTAGATTCAGTGTTCAAGCGAATAAGTCTAACTACTTATAACTCTATTTCTCCTAATAGTCAGGTTTCAGGTTTAATTTTAAAATCGATTCAAAATAATATAGAGCGGTTGCAGTTAGTTTGTGAGAATGAAATAAATGATTTTCATTATGATGGTATTTTAGAAGGTGAAAGAATTCTTTTTTTAACTGATGATTTTTATCTTTCGGTCTTAATGTCAGAGTTTGATTCTAACGTTTCATTTGCAAATGTTTTTAATGTTTTAGAGTTTCTTTTTTATAAAAATGTTTTAAGTAAAGATCTTTTTTTTGAAAAGATTGTTAGTTGTTTTTCTCTTGGAATTGTGGGTTTTAATATTCGTCTTGATTTTTTGGGAGAGTTGGTTAATTTTTATCTAGGTAAGCCTGATATTTGTAACTATGAACTTACTGATTTTAAAGATATTTTTGATAAACTTCTTGATGAAAGAAATAGTTTTTTGGATAAAAAACTCTTTTTTTTCAATATGTTTAGTTATGTTGATATAAACAGTTTAAATCCTAGGGTTATATTAAGTTTGATAGGTAAGTTGTTAGAGTCTAATCCAATAATTGATCCGCAAAATGTTGTGAATACTTGGTTTATATATTGTGGATTGAAAATAGAGTTAAGGAAAAAATCCGAGGCATTAAAAAGTGAAGTACATAAGGATTTCTGGTTTAAATATAAGCAAGTTATAGAGGTGTTGAATGATACATCTTATTCAAATAAGTTCTTATTGCAAAATATTTTTAATGTTACTCAAACCTTAGATGAGAATATTTGCCAATTAGCTTTTAGCAACTTAAAAGCTTCTTTCTCGACAGACTCAGAAGAATATCAGTTTTTGGAAACTCTAGGTTCGAATTCTCAAGCGTAAAGTAATTAGAAAATTTATTCGAATGAAACTTTAACTAAGTCATCTATCATATTTTACATGAAAGATGCCCTATCACTTATTAAAACTTAGATGGTATTGAATGATATAAACTTTTATTGTTGATAAAAGTAAAATTCATTTAATTTAATCAATAAAGAAACCGCCATTTATGGCGGTTTCTTTATAGCAGGTCGTCACACGACACATATGTTGTCATTTTCCATTTCAGAAATTCAAAAACTTAGCGATCAATACGACACATAATGACAATTTCAGCGACACAATTATTGTCATTTTCAGAGTTTTGCGATACATAAGCTGTCATTTTCTGAAAAATGGAATTATATAAGTTAACTATTAACTTGATAGAAATGCTTATTATTCTGGAAAAACATGTTTTAAGTTACTGTTTATGATTGGGATCTTTTGCTTGTTCAAGACATCTATTAAAAAATATCTCTGAAACTCTACAAGGTCTTATAGTCTGCCAATGAGTCTATTCATTGGGCCAATTCTTACTGAGATTAAAAACATCTTTAAATGATTTCCCTTCTATTAACTTAATTTGATTTCCATCTTTTTTTGCATTTGGCATTATTAATGCAGATGAAGGTAAGGGGAAATTTGACCAAGGGTTTATATAGAGAGTGTGGCCTACATTAGCTAATGAATATATAGAAAGGTTTCCAAAGAGCCAGGCACCACTACATCTTCTCCCTTTTGGTCCAGATGGGCCAATCCAAGCTCCATTTGGAACTCTAGAATAATGATAATTATCTAAGTTTTTAAAATTAAAACTAATTTTTTCCTCACCAAAGAGTGCCTGTAATTCATCAATTTGGTTAAGTCTAAAGCTATTAACATTGACAGCAACAATCAACGGCAAATCTAATTGTCCATATCTGTTTGTCTTTTTTTGAATTGCATCCCGAATAGGTATCCAACCGTTAATCCAACTCGCTCCATAACTACGAATCCCGATAAGTTGTTCGTGTGTTCCTCGATATTCACTTTTCAAAGGGATAGCATCTATCGTAACTTCCCATTCCTCATGTACCCATGTAATTTGGGGAAATGCAGAATATCCATTCTTTTCTGACTCAGCTAATACGATATCAGGATCAAGTGAGTCTAGCCATGGTTTAATCTTTGAGTATAATTTTTTACCACTAGGTTGAGTTAAAGGATTTCCAGAACAGCTAATCGAAAGAAAAAAATTTGGATGGGGTTTAGAATTAAGATAGTTTAGGGTTGATTCTTTTAATGTTTCTGTAGAATCATTTTTACCATCATTTTCCGAAGTACAAATTGCTTCCAAATAAAACTGATTTCCGTCTGGGCATGTGACCAAGAAATCTGGGCGTTTAGCTGAACCATTTGCTAATTCCGGGTGAGGAGACAGTGTAAAATTTTGATTTATTAAATATTGATGTAGCAGAAGTTCAAAAGTAGTTGAAGTAAATTGTCTCGGATCGCCTGATTTTAAACGAGCTATTATTTCGGGTTGCTCGATTACAGGATAATTATTCAGACATTGCTCTAAAAGTGATCGCATGTGCTGGGCTTTTGGCCAAGCACAACGATCTAAGAAATCAAATTCTGACTCATTTGCCTGAATAATATCGTGATTTGTACGAATAAAATTTTGGAATAGCATACTAATCTGATAACCATTCGGCATATGCATTCACATCGATCATTGGCACAGTACCGCTAAACTGCAACATTGAAATAAGCTGGAATAGAAACGCAGTTGCTGGTTTTCTTTCTGATATAAATGTATAAGCTTTACTAGTAGAATCCCAAATAAAGTGTCCGTGTGCTGCTACACATCCGATATCTATATGATCTATCTCTGTGCTTCCATCCCCTAAAGCGTTCCTTAATGGTTCACCATCACATGGTGACCAATCACTTTCTAGCGTTAGAATTCCACCTAAGATAGGAATTAATGGTTTTGCTGGATAAGTTCCCTTAGCATAAGGTATTGGTAAGCTGGTGCGATGCAAGGCTCTTACTGAAGCTATTTTTTGTCGAGCATATGCAACATGTGAAGCATTAATTGTTTGTTTTGCTTCGAAAACAGCATAAACACTTTCAGCTGGGATGATTGTTTGTCCTTCATATTTGAAAATGAAAGGAGAATACTGTCTATCATAAACTACGATATCAATTTGCTCACTGAAAATGCCATTACTATCTACAATGAAAGCTTTATCCGCAGAGTAGCGTTGCGGAAGATAAGTATTAAGCATCTCAAGCCATACTGACTCACTAGCATCACCTTTTGTTCCAGGATGGGAAAATGATTGTCGTGCAATTTCAAGGCGAAGTTGGATATCTTTATGGAAATTACTAAATAATGTTGATAACGACCACTCACTCATATTTTTTTCTCTTCAAATGGTGGCGTTGGATTCATTTGATTAGTGATTTCCAATGCTCGTTCAAACTTAACGCTATGCGCTGGATAGGCATCAAGAACAATTGTTGGGAGAAGTCGCTGAGTTAAATCGGAAAAAGTAAAACCACAACTATCAGCTTTCTCGCCTGTTGCGGCCACAAAGTGATTAATTTCATCATCAGTAAAACCTAGAGCCTGAAGAGATTTACTGAGAACAGCATAACGTTGTATTTCATTAGGTCGTTCAAAAGTCAGAATATCTGCTGCTCTGCGTTTAACCGCGGGATCAAGTGCTCCAATCCGATTTGTACACATAATAACGGCAGCTGGCAATTGACCATTAGCAATTCGATCAATACCCCGTATAAATGCGTTAACTCCTGCACGGTCTTCATGATGCATTTGAGCTGATTCTCGAGATTGGGCAAGAGCATCTGCTTCATCTACTAAAAGAATGACAGCTCCACGTGCTGTACCGTCTGCATTTTTAAGTCTAGTGGCGGCTTCTACTGTATAGTCAAATGCGGCTGATAAAAGTTGAGTCATTTCTCCAACACGACCTTGTCCTCTACTTGATAAACTAAGAGGATACAAGGTGATATCAATATTGTCCTGTCGTGCAACAGCATCACCGATAGTTTCCGCGAGTTCTGTTTTCCCTGAACCAACATCTCCTGCTAATACCACAAGTGGTGGACGACGAAGTACATACTTCAATAAATCTTCAGCATCAGGATGAAATTGTTGTGCCCAAGTTCTTAAACCTGAAGGGTTAACTAGAAGGCTAAGTATCTTAGTAAGACGAGCTTTTTGATCATCAAGCCCAACCAGTTTTGCTAATCTTTCTTGAGGCTCGAAATCTGGGAAATTAAGTCTTTTCTCGAAAAGTTGATCAAGTGACGGTGTATTATGTGAAGTCATTTATTGCTCCTTACGCTTGCTCTACTCAATGCTTTCCCTCCAGCTGAGTAATTTTTATCAGTTTCCAAATATCCGTTTACTGTTGGTTCTTGAGCACCAGTACGCTGATATGGCATCCGTGCTTCAAAAGCATCTTTTTGGGCTTGGTTGAGGGCATTCCATGTAGATGAATAAGTATGGTAATTATAGAATGATGCTCCCGAAGTATCGGCCCCTGGCCTTACGCGACCAGGGTCATCATCAGTAGCCCCCGTTCCAGAAAGATCAAGTGCCGTGTATCTCAGCGTGGGTTCAATCCATTGATCGTTGCGTTTAAATCCCAAAGTGAGAGTACCAAAATAGCCGGCCTTTAGAAGCTCAATCACTTCTGTTTCAATATTTGTAATATGATCGTCTGTAGGTCGCTCATAAAATCGTTGCATACGCTTCAAGTCTGCCGCAACCTTTGCTGCCATATGACGTGCATGAGTAACAGTAAAAGTCGTTGACTCGGTACTAGTAAAGCTAGACATATTTCATTTACCCCTGGAATGATGCACCAAAAACTTTTTGCCAGTAGTACACAGTCTCTTGCTTGGTCGGTGCGGATAAAGCTGCGTCAATAGCATCACCTGCATCAAGTGCAGCCTCGTAAATTGCGCTAGCATTGGAGTCTGTATACAACTGACTGACATTGTTAGAAGCGTTCACAGGATCAATGATTTGAACACGAGTATTAAAGTTTTCAACCGTAGATGCTGGATAATAATCAGTAAATAAAACCTTTTCTTTGAGGTCAGTCTTTGCAAGATAGGTGAAAAAATGCTGAAGAGCTTCAGGATAGTCGGCTAATGACAAGCCTCGATCACACAAGTGTGCGAGTATCAACTCTATCATGAATGATTTAAATCTGAACCCTTCATTAGCAGCTTTCATTCGGGCTGCCCAAAATTTTATTAATCGAACTACTTGAGAAAAATGTTCAGGCTGTGCTTGTTTGCGTTTCCTTATAAATTCAAGATGATAAGGAATATTCGTCATCAGAAATGAACCGTTGTCTTGGCTTACTAAATTCCCATACCAATTCGGATTTCCATCATACAATATTGGTACTACATCAACATCCAATCCAGAACCACGAAAAGAAACCGTTACACAGAAAGTTTTTGGCTGAACCTGATCTGGAGAAAAGTTTGGGAATGCTTTACGCAACCGCTCTGCAAGATACTCCATGAGTGTATTTACATCACGTGGTGCATCAGCCCCACTGATATAACATGCCACATCAATGTCGTTAAGAGAGCGTAGTGCCGTACCTTTAGCTAGACTTCCAGCCAACATCATTTTTTTGAGAGTGAAATCTGGATGTTCACTTAAATAATTCTCAAGTCTATCGCGCAGACGTTTGGCTTGTGCTCGAAATTCATTTGCTTTTTCTTTTGGTAGATTGACCCTTTCTTGAGCGAAACGGGCAATATCTTGATGACTTACGTGTTCTCGGGTCATGGGTATTTTCCATAAGTTACATATCAAAATCGACATGATATATAACTATTTTTTAATTTATGTTGAAAAACTAGTCAATTGTTTTATGACGAATTAGATTGAATAATGAGCTTTCAGCTTTAAGGCTTTTTTTAGGACGGTTAAAAGCTACTAGGTAATTATATAAATGGAGTCTGGGTGAGTTAGCTTGCCGCCAAGTTCTATCGACTATTTTTAGTCGCTGGCTCACGTAAATCGTCATTTGATACACTTCGATGCCTTGCGAATGTATTAATAGTAACTGCAGACTATTAGCTTGGGCAGACTGCTTTATTTATGAGGATGAAACATTTTCCTATGAAAGAATACTGTGTTCTGCAGAAGTGAATAAAATATTAATTAAGATAAATACGGATGCTGGGCATATTAAAGAAATGCTAGATCATTGGTACAAGGCAAAGGCGAAGAGCGTATTTTTAAAACGTTTAGAGCACGTCTTGGGTAGAGCCCTATGGGCTACTGAAAAACCAAATTTTCGTGTTAGTAAGATGCAGACACAGTGGGGAAGCTGTTCACCTCAATGAATACTTGTTTTAAATCCTTATCTGGTTAAAGCACCTACTCAATGTATTGATTATGTGCTTCTGCACGAACCTTGTCATTTAGCTGAACATAACCATAGTGAGAGGTCTTATCAGCTTATGAGTCAAGTGATGCCAGATTGGGAATCAAGAAAGGAACTGTTAGATAATATGGCAGCTAGGCTATTCAGCTAATATATAAAGAAAAAAACAAAGAAGAAGGTATGCAGCAAAGAGGAGCTGTAAAAATCTACCATCTAGAATTATATGTAAAGATAGAGTTAACGGCTATGATTATTAATCAACCAAAATATTTGAAGTTATTATAGACTTTACGTATATAAATTATGTGGTGATAAATGAATCTTTTTTTAGATTGTGAATTTAACGGCTGGCATGATCAAGGTACTGGTGAACTAATTTCATTAGGCTTGGTATCCGTTGATGGTAAATATGAGTTTTATGAGGCAGTTGGATGCAAAAATCCAACCCCCTTTGTTTTACAACATGTCATACCAATTTTAGGGCAATCCATCATTCCTATGTGGGAGTTGGTTGATAAGCTATGTAGTTTCTTATGGGAAGTGAATAATCAAGAGGAGGGCAGCATCACGATCGTGGCTGATTATCCTTCAGATATAGAGTTGTTTAACCGTATTTTGCTATTGGGGCAGGGCCAATGTATCAACGTGCCAGTACTAGGCTTTTTGCTCGATTTATCACTTAGTACAAAAAATTCCACAATTCCTCATAATGCATTAGCAGATGCTAGAGCTTTGAGCCAAGATTATGCATCAAAGTATCTTCAGTAAGTTTTTAAATAAGTGTGTATTGGCATATATATATCCAATTCACACTTAATTAGTAATTCAACAGAGCTTTCTACAAGTTTCTGCGCTTTATTTGTTGAACATCTGATCTCTTAAAAAGACGGATTGGGGTTCCTGTTCCAAGATAAATAGGTTGGATCAGTTCCTGAGTGTGTAAATTGGTAATATGCGAGTGAGGCATACCTAGCAATTTACTGGCTTCAGCTCCTGTCATATAGCTTTCTTTCAGCTTAAGTACTTCCTCGACATCGTTTTGCTGAACAAGTTTCCAATACACAAGATTTTCTACCGTCAAAAAACCAGATTTGCACCAATACTTGCCTAACCAATTCACTGAACAATTAAGTAGTCTTGCTGCTTGTTCAGTAGTTATTGAGTTTTCACTCAGCAATTTATGCTTTAGTTTAAGTACAGATACTTTAGGAATTCTAATAGACAAAAGATAATTGGTATCTTTAATAAGGATCCCTTTTTTAATCAAAACAGCAACTTTATTGGGGCTAATGTTTAAGTGTTCTGCTGCTTCATTTAACGACAAAAAATCTTGCTTTGTTTTTAGTGGAGTAAAGCTTTTTTTAGGCCTACCTGTACGAGTAGGATACTGTATTATTTTTTCAAGATCAGATTTTCTTAGGTGATTAACAGAGCTCATAAGATATATATTTACTGGGGAAGCATCGATATGTGGGCCTCGAATAGGAACAATCCCTATGCTTGCTAGTTTTTCAACAAGATTTGTTGGATTAATGTCTAGTTCCTTTGCAATTGTTGAGGCTAGAATATATTCACTCTTAAAACTTTCGAGTTTTGTAAAAGAATATCCTTCTGCTGCTTTAGCATCATTAGATAATCTGTCCAAATCAAACCATCCCGTATTTGCTAATTTACGTGCAGTTTCATAATTTATGTCGAGAATATTTGAAATTTCCTTTAAATCTAATTGCTTGGGATGAAGATGGATTTCCTTGATACGCGGTTTCCGTAATAAATTTTTATGTCTGTTTAATATTAAAAATTTTTCAATCAAATGGCTAGGGATAACATCATAGTAATGATTAATATCACCTAGTTCTAGAAAATCTTGCTCAATCCAATCTTCGAGTGTGTTATGAGTAACTCCTAAAACAAGTTGTAATTCACGTTTTTTTACCCCAAAGATATGACTTTTATCACTTGGGGTATATGTATGGCATTTTGCCTCAACTAAAGCTGCATAGTTTTTAAAAAATCTAGAATGTTTCAAAAATGGGAGCAATTGGATTCTTGGATGAGCTAGATTAATTCTTTGATTAATCAAAGTACTTAAGCTAATGATAGATTGATTATGATTATTAAAATATTCGTATACCAGTTCTAATGTAGTTTCATTATCTATAACGTTATCAAGCTCAAAAAAACCTCGTATTGCTAGCCAAAAGGCAGTGAAATATTGAAAGAAATCGTTCGAATCATGATTAAGCATTTCAACAAACCAACTGATGACTCGTATTGAACTACATTCAATCTTAGGTGCATCTTGCAATAGCGCATGGCAATGACGGCACTTTGTCACTCCTGAGCTAAGCGATATTGAGGATCCACATTGATAACATTTATCGACAAGGAAAATAGAGTGTATTGGACATGCATATAAAGGTTGTAAAAGCCAAATTTTTTTAAAAAATGGCTGTTCTTCTAAGCATTGTGGGCAATAGGAACAAGGATAGTATTTTAATAAATCTTCATGTAGTTCTATATTGCTCCATTTTCTCGCTGATCGGCTCGTGGGGCCAGCTTTTGCAAAGGCAAGACTTTGATGATTTGGGTCAATATTAAGTAGTTGTAAGACATATTTAAAACGCGGAAGATCTGCTAATCTACAATT
Source organism: Acinetobacter sp. Ac_3412 (assembly GCF_013072675.1). Lineage (NCBI taxonomy): Bacteria > Pseudomonadati > Pseudomonadota > Gammaproteobacteria > Moraxellales > Moraxellaceae > Acinetobacter > Acinetobacter sp. Ac_3412. Next base: position 74,906 of record NZ_LXUJ01000009.1, read on the forward strand.
CGGTGCGCTTTTTGCCAAGAAATGGTGCTGCTCTTTATTAATTAATCTCTCTATAGATGAATGCCTATTAAGCTCAGCAACTCTAGCTAAGAAGCTCACTGCCGATTCGCCATCATAAGGAATGGGATGAATAAGAAGGTTGCTAACGGATGTCATGAGTACTCCTTTTTTAGAGTACTAGCTAGGCTTGATAAAGACATTTCAAAAGGATTGGTTATTTGTGTGTTGATAAATGACGTAATTCCTAAGTTCCAAGCCTGACTAAAGTCATTAATAGTTATGGTATTTCTATTTTCAGCCAAGGCAATTGCCATGCTTTCACGTATCATGCTCATGACATAAGCATGATAGCCTTTTGTTGCTGTATATATTTGTACTCTCAATAGAAAGTTATCAAAATCTGGCGAAAATGAAATTTGAATTTCTGATGCCCTATGACTGACCTCTTTGAGAAAGGGGTAAAGGGTTCCTGGTGAGGTTTGAGTACCTAAAGTCAGAGGGTTTAATTGATAATGAAAAGGGAATCGTCGCGCGATTTGACTATCAATTTGAATGAGTTCGGCAAATTCAGGTAAACCAACGAGACAAAAGCTTATACCTGTTTCATTGACTAAGGTCTTAAGCCAATTGCCCACTGTAATGTTTAAACGTGTCGATGTTGCTTTGCGTTCAAATAAATGATGAAACTCATCTAGAAAAACAAGCTTGGTTTCACACTGTTGTAGTAAATAGCCTAGCCGATCTGTTAGGTAGGAGGTTGTACCTGTGTAATGAGATGGATCCCCTAGCTTATGTAGCATTGTTATTGCTAAAGACTTCACGGTAGCTGGTGAAGGAACTTCAACATAGAATGCTGGAATAATCGTTTTTTTACGATCTTTTTCTACTTTGATGGATCGTGGCATTTGACTCACAATCGTATTACATAACGTTGTTTTCCCAAGACCACCTTTTGCCAGAAGCATACTTCCAATAGGTTCTTTGTACGCGATACTGCGCTCCGCACATTGTTGGATTCCATTAAACGCCTGCATGAATTCATCAGAAGTGATTACGATTTCGTTAAGCTGACTTACGTGTTCATAGATAGATTGATTACTTATCATTTCTTTTCACCTTAAGTGAACCAAAACTTACAGCTGATTGTTGAGCATTATGTTGGTGGGAAGTTGTTGTGAGTTCTTCATTACTAGGGGGGGAAGTTAACTCGGACTCCAGTCGTGTAAGCTGTTTAGGTAGCTCAATTTTGAATTGTTTCAGTTTTGGTTTTTTACGGACAAGATCCTTTTGTATATCTTTCATAAGCTGATACAGATTATAAAGATCTGCGTGTTTCCCCAGTCTTTGTCTATCGGATTCAGACATCAGTTTTTTACGCTTCTGAACTTCTAGGTGAACACTGCGAGATAGGTTATACGTGTATTCAGGCCGAGTAGAGTCTGCTTGAATGACTAGATCCTTTTTATCTGGGTGTATGATATAAACTTTGCTCAGATCTAAATCATCAACAAGTACAGTAACTTTTTTGATGCCGTCAGCTTTCAATGTGGTGAGTGCATGTGAAAAGTAGCTAAGTCCATCAATAATCACTTGCCCATGATTAATATTTCGGTCAGTAGGTCTTCGACAAATAATATCAGCATCGGTCTTAGTTAAAGATGCGGGCTTTGTATGCTCAATAGCATCTTGCCATACAATAAGAGGGGCTCGTCTAGTAGTACTATGTATTGTTTGCTGATAAACCATTTTTATCCAAGAGTCGACGTATTCTTTAACCTTGTCTAATGTAAGACTAGCTTTGCTGGATGAATCATATTGTCCTCGTGCTATAGGATTGGAGAATGTTGTACCTGGAAGTTTTTGCAGAATACCTTCTGTTAATGTGCTGAAGAAGCGTTCAATATGAGGTTTGTTGTTTGGCGTCCCGATTTGCGATGGTGTGATAGTAATTGAGAGTTGTTTACATACACGTGCTAGAGCATTGTTTTTAAACTCAACACCATTATCTGGAATGATAATAGACGGAATTCCACCAGGTAAATCTCGATCAGGGCGTGTAATCATGTCTTTGATTAAAGCTAAAGTTGTCAATGCACTAGGTGGAAACATACTGATGTAAGTCCCAACAATTGCACGTGTATATGTATCGATGGCACAGGCCAGAAAAGGTCGTCCGAGTATTTGTCCAGTTTCAGGATCGATGACGATGATATCTAGATAATGGGTGTCGATTTCTACAGTATGTAAAGCAAATGAGTTTGGAGCACTTATACCAGCAGCTTGAAAATATTTGCGAGCGATACGACTTCCTTTCTTAACACGCATTTCAATATAAGGATCTAATTTTGCAATAGATCGCTGTATGGCTCTAAGGCTAGGTAAATATGTAGTTGGAATATTTTGTTCATTAAGCTTACATAATACGAAAGCCCTCACATCTTTGCTTGTTCGATGCTCTGGTTGTAGATATATCTCTGAAATAACCTGTTTGATGATTTGATAGACTTCCGGTGGGTATCTTAGCGTCTTATTACCTTTACCATGTTCGCTTAGGCTGAGAGCGTTATTGCTACTCATTCGATATTGAAAAATCCAGCGCGCAACAGTTCTTGCTGATGGTGGAGAGGCATCTTCAATTTCTAATGCAATTTCTTGAATGAGTTCTCGAAGTGGTTCAATAGAAGTGGGGGCTGTCAGTTTTGCTAGAGCAGTGAGTACATAGCGTTCTTTACGACGAATGGTTGAACAACTGTCTGGATTGATGAATAGCTTTTCTGGAGCGAAGACACATTGAATATCTCCAGCTTTATAGCGAGTTTCAAAGGTACTAGCAGAAATGGAAAATGGTTTTCCTCCTGCAATTGATGCATAGCGGATTACACCATAATTAGATGAGGTGATTTCAAATACATGTTCATGATCAGCAAAAGTGAATCGAAATCCAGGTTGAGGGATGAGTAAAGGCTTTTCCATTTTAAACCTCCTCACCTGAATAATAAGTTTTGTGGCTGATTAATGTGATTAATTCATAAAAAAGTAAGTAGTCACCTAATCGGGGATCGAGGTCTGCTTGTTGTAGGGCTTGATATATTTGCTCGGAATGGCTGAATTTATAAGGCTTCAACGCTTCTGTTGCGAGTTCGAGTTCGTATTTTGTCCAAGAGCATGTATGACCTCGTTGATACCAATGTTGTAATTGTTGTAGGTCTTTATTTGATGGCAAGCTTTTCTGGTCAATCAGTCGAAATGCAATGTTTAAAGGATGTAGTAAGTTTGCTAACCTAAGAAATCTGTCTAGATCATTTACAGATAGACTGGAAATATTAGGTTTAATTTCATGAACTTCATATTGGTTATTGATTGTTTGGACTAAGAAATCTGGGTAACAGAATTCCTTTTCTCCAAGAGCGATTTTGAGAGCTTGGGATCTAAAACATTTAACCTGTGGGTTTTTCTCAAGACAAATAGCATGTGCCAATTCAAGACGACTTTCGGTAGGAATGGAGCCTCCAGATTTTGCGCTGGGGAAAAGTGCAGTTCTTCGTCCATAGCAGCCTTGGTAGATTTTCCTTTGACCATGGATTGTAGAGGCAAGATTCGGCTCTGCTTTAAAAGCATTATTAATTTGATCTAGAATAGATTGATGAGGATTGTGTTTATCATCAAAAGAAAAAGCGTACATGTTGTATTTCCAGTATGTATAGCCATTCATCCCATTTTTAGGGATGAGTTCATTCTTGCGTAAAAAACGCAAAACTTGACTGATGGCTCTATACGGAAGATACTAGGATTCTCAAGTCTCTATATCTAACCATATAGAACCAACGGATCCGTAAGGGTCCGTTTTTTATTTGGATAGAGTTCTATGTCATGGCTTACTTCTCCTTATGTTGTTGGCTGTTATCTGAGTTAATCAGTAGTTTTGATACATTCTTCTATTTTCTTAAAGCTCTTGTTGCGTGATAGCAGCATTACGCTGTTTGACTAACCACTCTGCGACATCCTTGACTAGTGCATATTTCCCGCGACGGTTTTCAACTGAAAAGACTGGGATCGGTACTGTTTTCCTTGTAAGTGCTTTTCTGAAGGCATCAGTGGATCGATAGCCTAGAGCCACTCGTAATGCATCATCTGCAATCATCGGGCCATGGCGTTCAAAAAGCTCACGTTCAATGGTTTCTACACTAACTGGGGTAATGTGTTGCATTCCTGTCATGCCATGTCCTGTCTAGTCTAAACAACATCATATATTTTGTTCATTAGAGAGTCCATGAGTTACGAAATAGTAAAACTTTAATCTTATTTTTTTATTCATATAACTGATTTTTAATGATAATGTTTTTATTTTCGGATTTTTCGTAGATGATGACGAAAATCAAAAAAATGCCTGGTCGACCAAGAAGAGATCATATAGATAGCATAAGAGTGTCACTGTGGTATGAGAATCTGAAGCTTAATTTGTCGGCCTCTAATTCTTGCCAACTTGAAAGAATTATTGAACCAGAGGCTTTTGGCCAAAGTGTTTATGGTGTTCCTTATCACCACAATAAATGGGTGGTTTATCGTTCAGGCATACATACACCAAAGCCAAATTTAGTTGCTGCTGCTGAGTTTCATGTTTCTGGTAGCTCTACTATCATTAATAGTGTTTTATGGGAGGTCATAAAGGGGAAGAAAAAGTTAGATTGGATGCTTAAAGAGGGTATTAGGCAATTATCATGGGATGTTCAGAATGTTCTATATAAAACAAATAAATCTAAGAATTCTAGTGAGTTATTGCCAACTTTAACCAGAAAAAATCTTTCTCGATTGATACGCTTAGCAAACTTAGATTCTTTGGCAGCACAAATAATTTTTCTTCGAGACGCTGATAATAGAAATGAACGGACGCTAGCACTAAAAATAGGGCAATCGATTTATCAAACGCTTTTAATTATGTGTACATATCTACCATTCTGTTCATCTAGTTTCTGTGCTGAGTTGATAAAATTGATGCAAGACTATGTCTTTCCACTTGCACATGATGGGGAAAAAGGAATTCATATTCAGTGTGAAAATCAATTTTTTCATGAGGTGAGACAACTGTGTAATTTTCGGCTTGCTATGGAAGATCGAGGTCAGGTAGGGATGAGTGAAAACGATGGGGTTCAAGCTACCGCTGATTGGTTGAATGGTAAGTTAGGATTTCATTTACAATTTGCCTTTTCCGCTCCGATCACTTCTAAAGATGGGCGACTACTTAGCGAGCAAAGACTAAAACAATGGGGACAGGAGCAACTGTTAACAGGATGTTCTGAAAAATTCCCACCTTTTGACCTTTTCTCTGATTAAAGGTCGTTATCAGGTTCTGAATCATATAATTTATTATTGATAGTAAAACAGGCTGCGAATTGCAGCCTGTTTTACTATGGTGTCTATGACAACTTATGTGTCGTTCTTTGCCAACTTATGTGTCGCAAATGACAACATATGTGTCGCGTGACGTGTGGATTCAATCATAAAATGAAATTTTTTAACTTCTGTATTCCTTTAATAATTAGGCATATAGTGTAGGTGGATAATCTTTAAATTCATTTATTTAAGTAAAATTAAAAAGAATAAATTGAAATAATAGTCAGTTTTTAAACCATAAAATGAAATTTTACTAATTAAGTAAGTGAAATACTGTATCTAGTCTTCATGCTCAAAAAAACTTATTTAAGTCAATTAATTAATAATTGAGTTTTAGGATGATGGTTTTACCCAGTTTTGTACATGTAAATTTAAGTTGATAAATATTTAGATTATCAAGTCTCTGCATTAGTGACCTAAAGAAGCTCGATAATAATTATGTGATCAAATAGAAAGTTCGGAAAACTACATAATTGAGTCTCGATATAAAATTAATTTGAGTCTTTTTATTAAATTTCAAATGGTTGTGAGTAATTAAGGTTGCTTTAAAAAGTGGTCTAGTTATCATTATTTGTAATAAACACTAATTAATTAATTTTTTTGTTGAAAAGTGAGGTGCTTTTTGTACAATACATCATGATGAATTTACTGTATAATTAGTGTAACAAAAGTGAAATAAATGCGTAATAAATATTTAATCATTCTCGTGATATTTCACTCTGGTTTTAGCTATGCCGAAGATCAGGTGGGCCAACAACAGACTAAAGATTATCTTTCGCAGAAACAACAGATTGATCAGTTAACGCAATCTGTTGCACCGTTTATTCAGTTACAGCAAACAAAGGTTGATTCAAGCTATCCTTGGCTACAGAAAGAACCAGTTTGCTTTGGCATAACATCTTTAGAGGTTGATGTTCCAAGCACACATCCCAGCATAAAAACGGCAGATTTCAATCGTATCTTCAAAGAACTAAAATATTCAGACAACAAAGTCCTAGGCCGCTGTATTGGCGAAAAAGGGCTTTCTGGCCTTGTGAATTACATCAATGAACGACTGGTGCAATTGGGTTATGTGTCGACTCAAGTTATCGTGCCTGAACAGGATCTTGCGACAGGACATTTACGTTTAACTTTAATCCCCGGATTAATTGGCGAAATCCGACTTAAAAATAGTAAAAACCAAACTTTGAATTATCGTTTGCCCATGCATGCAGGCGATATCCTCAATATTCGTCAACTGGAACAAATTCTAGAAACCTTTGCTCGTCTACAAGGTATGCAGACCAGTTTCGATATCTTACCCAGCCAAAAAAATGCTGAAGATGCAGGTTATAGCGATGTCGAAATTGTATGGGAGATTCGGGAGCGGAACTTTATCACTGTTGGATTGAATGATGCAGGTAGTAAAAGTTCAGGAAAATACCAAGGCTATGCCAGCTATGCTTTAGAAAACCCACTTAATTTTGCCGATAGCCTATTTATTTACTATACCAAGTCACTCAATGATTGGAATGCAGACCATACCGATTTTAATAATGTCTTTGTTTCCTATGAAGTTCCTTATCAAAACTGGCTGTTTAATATCAATGCCAGTCAATATACCAATACCCAAGAACTAGAAGGCTTTGATCAATGGTTCGACTATAAAACCATTAACAAAGATTTTAACTTCCAAGCACAACGCGAACTCAGCCGCAGTAAATCTTACCGTCTGTCAGGCTATGCACAACTGTACCGTAAATCAGCATCCAGTTTTATTGAAGATGTAGAAATTGAAGTACAACGCAAACGCACAGCAGGTTGGGAGCTTGGCGGCAAATACCAGTTACGGCTCGGGCAGCAAACCATCAATGCCCAATTCAGCTATCGCAAGGGTACAGGCATCTTAGGGGCCAGCCAAACTGCTGAAGATATTACTGGTGAGGGCGATTCTCGGGCTGGAATTTGGAATGCTGCTGTTCAATATGCAGTGCCATGGCAGACCACTAACAGTAACTTTATGTATCAGCTGAACTGGCAAGGACAGTGGAGTCCCCAGAAAGTGGTCAGTCAGGAAACTTTCAATATTGGTGGACGCTACAGCATTCGAGGTTATCGACCTGAGCAAAGTATCGTGGGCAGTAATGGACATTATTTACAGCAAACCGTTCATTGGCTCAATCCTATTCCGAATTTTTCACTCTACGCTGGGCTGGATCAAGGACTGGTGACAGGTGAAGGCACTCAATATTACTCCGACCGTTATCTGTTAGGTAGCGTGGTGGGACTAAGAACTCAATTCAAACATATCAATGGTGAGTTTTTCATGGGCCGGGGGCTGGTTGCACCACAACATATCCAGAAAGACCTCATCACTGGTTTTAATCTCTCATTTAACTATTAAGCAAATCTATTCATAGAAATATAGGTATAAAGATGAATAAGCAATTTTACCGCACTAAATTTAACGCCAAACTTGGGACTTATGTTGCAGTATCTGAATTGGCAAAATCCCATCAGGGTGATACCTCCCCACGCATCAAAGCTTCAATCCACAGTAATCATGATGTGACAGACTCAGGTATTGCGGCAGCTGGGCAACGAACATTAAAACAATTGGTGCTGGCGCTTTCTGGTTTGATGGCGATTAGTCCGATTTATGCCAATGTCGTCGTCAATAATAATGCAGCAGCTGCGCATAAAGCGACCGTGCTCAAAGAAGGCAATGCAGCCAATGTTTGGATTACAGCACCATCTGCATCAGGCGTGTCACGTAATAGTTATACCCAGTTTGATGTCAATCAAAATGGTGTGATCCTGAATAACTCACGTGGCGCAGCAACTAGCCAAATTACCAAAACATCCATTGCAGCGAACCCGAATCTGGCAAAAGGTGCTGCGACGACTATTGTGAATGAAGTGGTTTCAACCAATCCAAGTTTATTACAGGGTAATCTTGAAGTCTTAGGATCAAGAGCAAATGTGGTGATTGCCAACCCAACCGGTATTACTGTAAATGGTGGTGGATTTATCAATGCCAATCAGGTCACGCTCTCAACAGGGGTGTTGGGTTATAACAGTGATGGTTCAATTAAAGACCATACTGTTAAACAAGGTGCAATCACGATTAATCCGGATGCCAATAACCGAGGGCTAGGCGGCAATGCCAATAATCCGGTTGCATTAGAGCTGTTAGGTCGTTCCATTGCGATTAATGCACCAGTGAATGCTACGACTATTACTGCTGTTACAGGGGCAAATACCATTGCTGCTGATACAGGAGCTTTTACGGCAACGACAGGAACAGGAACGAAACCTACAGTTGCGATTGATGTTGCGCAGTTAGGCGGGCTTTATGCAAATAGTATTTATCTGTATGCCAATGAAGCAGGTGTAGGGGTAAACAATGCAGGGGTAATTCAAGCGCTAAATAATGTGGTGCTGAATAGTAATGGCAAAATTGAACATAAAGGCACGATCAGTTCAACTAGCAAAACACAAGGTTTAGTGAGTATTAGTACGACAGGTACAGGAGTTGCAGGAGACATTAACTCATCTGGAAGTATCAATAGTAATAGCATGATCAAAATTGATTCAGGCAATAACCTTAATGTGAATGCCAAAGAAATTATGGTAAATCTTGGAGGTGTTACAGCATCACCATTATTGATCAATGTCAAAGGTAATTTAAATTTAGCTGCGAATAGCCGAATTTTTAACGATTCACAGAGTGGGGAGTTATATGTAGATGCAGCTAACATCAATTTAGCTACAAACTCAGGGCTTACAAGTAACCGTGCTTCCGCATATATACAGTCACAAAAGGATATCGTTACAGCCCAAGGTGCAAGATTAATTGCAGCACAGGATTTGAATGTATCAAGTAAAGGGAAATTATCTTTAATAGGCAATACACTGTATGCAACGTTAGGTTCAATCAATCTACAAGCAGACTCATCAAGTACCCAAGGTTTAATTGATATTCAGACAGGTACTATCTATGCAGGAAAAGACTTAAATTTATATAGTACTGGTGATATTAACTTAAAGAATTTAGGTTTGGCTGTGGAGAACTCAGCGAGCCGAGTGAAGAATATCAAAGCCTATAGTGGGCAGAATTTGAAATGGGATAATGCTGGTATTACGTTACCGCAGATTACAGGAAAAGTTCAGTTAGATGCTGCGAATCAACTTGATTTAGTTGGTAGCACAATTTCAAATAAAGATGATATCACTCTCCAAGCCAATAAGATTAATTTAGGTACGGCACTGAGCTCTCAAAAAAATATTAATATTACATCCCGTGTGAGTGATCTCAGCTTAGATAAAGCCTTAACAGCACAGGGGGATATCAATGTTGTTGCATTGGTTGGGAATTTGAATGTAACTAGTGTTAAGGCAAAATCTACAGCAGGGGAAATATCGCTATTAGCTAATAAGAGTGTAATAGTTGAATCAAATCAATCTGTTGAATCGAGGTTCCCAACTAATAAAGTAACAACTATTAATAATACAGATATCAATGGTGCTAAAGGTGTGACTATTGGTTCTATAGGTGATGGTTCAGTTGGAATTAGAGCAACGAATATAATTTCAGGTCAGGGTGATATACAAATAATAGGAGAGAATGGAGTAAGTCTGTCTAGTAATACTGATGTATATGTCAGTGGAGATGACCCTTATGAAGTTACGATTCCAAGTTTTTTGTTAGGCAAAAATATTAATATAAAGAATAAAAAAGGGGGAGTGAATGTTGAAAATACTAGTTTACAAACATCACAAGGGAATTTATCAATCAATAATCAAGTAGGTATGACAACAATTAAAGATAGTTTTTTGACTTCAATAGGAAATACGGAACTATACGCAAAAGATTTACTGACTTTACAAGGTGTTAGTGCTAAGTCTGATCAACACTTAGCATTGAATTCGGGACGTACAGTTTATATTAATGCCGAGTACACGCCTGCTACGGTATGGATCCCGAATAAAGTCACCAACTTAAGCTCCAAAGGCGTGACCTCAGTCACTGCTACGGGGAATCAGGTGATACAAAATGCGAATATTACAGGTGGCGCTGTGTTAATGGAGGCCGGAGGCTTCATTCTTAATCGTACAGGGATGAACTACAATGCAACAGGCAGTGATTTACTTAAAAATGATAAAAAGCTCAATGGATTAAATGGCAGTTTGAGTGTGCAGATGGGCAACGATCTGATCATTGACCCGCAGAGTGATAAGTTGACAGCAATTGGGAATATCGATTTAATTTCAAAAAAGGGGAATCTCACACTCAAGGGCTACGGTGGAACATCAGGAAATGGGTCCGAAAAAGTCGTTTCTTTAAAGACGGTCAATGGGGGGATTAATTTACAAGGAAATAAGGTTGAGCTACAAGGAACTCAGTTAGCAGCCGCTAAAGATATTAATATCGTAGCCGCATCGGGTGATGTTGTGATTGATGGGGTAAAAAATCAACTTATATCGTCTCCATCAAAAAGCCAAGTGAGTGATTTGAATACGCTAAAGTTTATTAATGATACACAGTGGCAATACACCAATAATCTTTTAAATGATAACTCTGCAACATCGAATGTGATGAAAGCAATTATAGGAGATGAAAATTTAAGAAATCTAAAAGTCTATTACGAAAATGAAGGAGCTCAAATCAATAGTGATCTAGGGTTTTTTTCATCGAATTTAAATGGATATGAACATAAAAGAGCAGAGATACAAACAAGCGGAAATATTAATATTGCCTCAAAAAATGGAATCCTAGTTCGAGGTGCCTCTGTGAGTGGGGCGGGTAAGGTTTTATTGGAATCAAAAGGCACCCTTACTAAAGCACTGACTGCAAAAGATACCCAAGATCAAGTGAATGCTGGGATATTGATTGATGGCTTGGTGAATAGTTATGAAAAGGGCAATGAAAATGATGCCAATTATTCGGTCAAGGAGTTTTTTAGGGGGGCATATATTGGTGGTAGTCAAGGTGTAGATATCAAGGCGACGGGCCTACAAGCAACAGACCATCTAGTTGCTCAAGGTGCAAAAATTAGTTCGTCAGGTGATGTGAATTTAGAAAGTACCCATGATTTGATCCTGTTGGCTGGTCAGGATCAGTCTTATGATAAATGGACCAATATCACTAAAAAGAGATCGTGGTACGGTAAGAAAAAGACAACTACAACGATCAATCAATATATCAATACGTCTTCAATTCCTGTCACAATTGATGCACAGAATATCAATCTGAAAAGTCTTGGTGATACAACCCTCTACTCTACTGAAATGGCAGCCAGCACAGGTGGCAAGGTTGATATCAAAGCAAGGAATCTTAAGTTACTTGTTACAGATGAACTTAATAAAAAAGAAACAACAACACGGAAGAAATCATCGTTCTGGGGGCTTAAATACAACGATACCAAAACCAATAATAGTTACAAAGAATTAACACAGGTTCCAGTCAAGGCGAAGGGAGATTACATCAATACTCGTACTGACTATGACACGATTATTCAGGGTGCTGAGTTTAATTATTTAAAGGCTGCATCGGTTCAGGCTGGAGGCAAAATAGAGTTGTTGCCTGCAACTAATTTGGTTGAGAATACTTCAACGAAAAAGAGTAATAGTGTAGTTTGGCAGTCGATGCAGGATAAAGGTTCCATCACTGAAACTGCAAAACTGCCAAGTTTTAATGGACCATCAGCGCCTGAATTTAAAGCGGCAGGTGGTTTAGTTGTACAAATTCCAGTTGGGGAAAAGGACCAGAATAAGGTTCAACTGAAAGAAGAGGTTTTAAAGCTTGCGAATCAGCCAGGTAACCAATATCTCAAAGACCTTATTGGTCGAGATGATGTTGATTGGCAAAAAATGATTCTTACCCAAAAAGACTGGGATTATAAATCACAAGGATTGACTGCTGCTGGTGCAGCTATTTTAGCGATTGTTATTGCAGCGGTAACAGCTGGTGCAGGTGCTGCTGCATTAGGGACAACAACAAGCGTAGCAGGAAGTGGCACAATCACAGCAGCAGGAACAACATTTACATTTGGTGCTGCGGGTGGCTCGGTAACAACTTTTGGTGGGGTCGTTCTTTCTACGACAGTAGGGACTGGAGCGGCTGCTGTAACAACCTATACCGCATTAGGCACGGCAGTGAATGCAGCTTTAACCACACTGGCAATCCAATCTTCAGTCGGACTGGCCAATAATGGTGGTGATGTTGGTAAAACGCTTAAAGAGTTGGGAAGTAAAGATTCTGTCAGAAATCTTGCGGTAACTGTTGCTACAGCTGGTTTACTGAAAGGGGTAGCAACTAATTTAAAAATTAGTGGTGATGCTGCGGTGAATGAACTTGCCAATAGAATGGCAAATGGCATGATACAAGGCGTGGGTAGTACCTTGATTGATTCTGCGATTAATGGTCGAAATCTAAGTGAGGGACTGGAAAAAGCTTTATTAGCAGGATTAGCCAATTCCTTGCAAGCCCCATTGGCAGGAACAATCGGGGATACATTGGGGATGAGTAATAATGCCTTTGTCAGCAAAGTTGTTGCCATTGCAGCGCATGCGGCAGCAAGTTGCGCTACAGGCTTGGTTGACAATCAATGTCAATCACGGGCACTTGGTGCAGCATTAGGAGAAGTTATTGCTGAGAATATGTTTAAACCTGCGAATGGTGTTGAATATACGGTAGCAGAAAAAGAAAGAATTCTAAATATCAGTAAGCTCACCACAGGGGTTGTAGCGGCTTATACAGGCTACGATGTGACTGCTGCTGCGAATGCTGCCGATACAGCGGTAACGAATAACTATTTAAACCATGCACAAGAAAAATTAAAGAAACAAGAGCTTAATAGTTGTAAAGGGGTTGAATGTGGTGGCTTAAGATTAAAGTGGGCGGCAATTGACGCTGGGCAAGATATTGGCTATGCAACGGGCTTTGTTGCTGGCATCCCAACAGCCCTTGGAGAGTCAGCAATTGGGTTGGTCCAAATGAGGCTAAACCCAATGCAAACGGCTAGAGTTTTAAAAGACATCCTGAGCAGTGAAAATATTTTAGGCACAATCACCAATGCTGTCAAAGATGAATATACGAACCGTATTAATAAACTTGAAGCAGAATACCAAAAAGCTGGTCCGTCAGGTTCATATAAGGCAGGTTTGGAATTAGGTAAAATTACGACGGATATGGTTAGCTTACTTGCAGGTGGAGCCAGTCTTGCCAAAGGCGGGCTTATACTGACAGAGAAAGTAGCAGCGAAAGTTAGCTACAAAGTTCTAAAAGACCCTGTGATAATTTCTAATAAAGGTGTTCCTACTACTTTAGATGGGCATAAAATATATGACCCTGAGTTTGCACCGCTAGGTTCTAACGAAAAAGCAACATATAGGTTTTCTGATCCTGTTTACAGAAAGGAGTTTGGTGGAACTGGTGGCGATGTCTATTTTGGAGAAAACATTGCCACCTCATATTTTGAAGTGAGGCAAGCTATTGGCGGGAAATCGTTGTTTGTAGGTCAGGTAGAAGTAAAAAATATGTTGGATTTAACAGATCCGAAGATTTTAAAACAAATGGGCATCGATCAGAAGAAGTTAACTCAAAAAATTGATGACGCGAATGAAGCTCAAAAGGCTTCGATATATGCCTATACAAACAATATTGCTAATCAAGCTTATGCTAAAGGTTATACGGGTATCATCTACAACAGCAGTCGTAATACTGAGGTAAGCAATAATCGTGTGGTGGTATTGTTTGGTGGACGTTACGATCCCGCAAAAATCAAGCCAGTATTAGATAAGCCGATTTTAATTGAAAAGAAATAAAGGAGTCATTCAATGAGAGAATTGCATCAGGTTGCAGCAAGAGAGATAGCTGTGATTCCTTACTATTTAAAAGGATATCAACAACATGGCTTGCAATATAGAATTAATCAATATGAAAGGGCTGAACCTTTAGGCGCACAATGTGGCAATTGTCATACCATTGTTTGGATAACAGGGCGCAGTGATCCTATTTTATTTAAGGAAGCTCCGAATAATCAAGAGTCTTACTATGATCATAATAGACGCTTTCTAAAATCTTTACCCGCCTGTCCTCATTGCCATCAGCAGGCTTATGACCTATTTATTAATAATGTTACATTAAAAAGATTTGAAGATGGTAGTCCGTTCCCAAATGAATTTTATGGTGTTGATGAAGAAATGTCCGCTAAAGTTAAAGACAAAGCAGTATGGTGGTATGGCGATGAAGCTGAGGCCAAAAGGTTAAGTCTACATTTTTTATGATGTGATTTGATTGATCAATTTGATTTGAGAAAAAGTGACGGTATTCAAGTTTAAATATCGGCACTTTTTTATTTGAGTTAATAAGCAACGATACTGGTAAATTCTTTATATTGAGCCTGTAAAAACTTCTGTGTAAATGCTGCTTAAATGAAAGCGTCTAAACGACCTTCAAATTCAATCATAAACCGACTCATAGCGGCACGCCAATCCCGAATTGGCATATTCCACTTTTTCGATGCAGCGTCAATCGCCAAATAAATCATCTTTCTAACCGAGTCATCGGTTGGAAAGAGCTTGCGCTTCTTGATTGTCTGTCGAATTACACTGTTCAATGATTCAATCGCATTCGTGGTGTAAATTGCCTTACGAATATCTGCTGGATAAGCAAACAAGGTATTTAGGTTCTGCTAGTGTCCGTACCAAGGTTTACTAATCTGTAGGTATTTATCATCCCACATGCTAGCGAAGACTTCTAACGCCTGCAAGGCAGACTCTTCAGTCGCAGCTTTGTAAATACGATTTAAGTCACTAGTGACTGTTTTATAGTCCTTCCAACTCACATATTTCAGACTATTGCTTACCATGTGGATAATATAGAGTTGAATACGTGTTTGTGGATAAACGGTAGTAATCACATCAGGAAAGCCCTTCAAGATTGACGCCTAGTGCCAAGAACACTGCTTTATTGATGACACTAGTGTCTTGCCTAACTTTTACAACAATGCAATCAAGATAAACGATGGGATAAATGCCATACAAAGGGCGATTCTGTCATTCGGTAACTTATTCTTTGACCGCATCTGTTATCTTGGAAATCAGACTAGGAGGCACATCCGCATCGTACAGCTCTTTGAATGTGCTAACGATTTTGCGAGTAGTCATACCTTTTGCATAAAGTGAAAGGATTTCGCTATCCATGCTGGTGATTCTAGTTTGATGCTTCTTAATCAGTTGAGGCTCAAAAGTCCCATCACGATCACGTGGCGTATGAAGTTAAAAATCACCAACAGTCAGAAGTTGCTTCTTACTATAGCCATTACGTACATTACCTTTAGCACTGGTCTGATGACGCTCATGCCCTAAATGCTCGGTGAGTTCGGCATTCAGAGCTGTTTCAACTGTGAGTTTCTTCAGTGCTTTGCTGAATTCGTTCAGATCATCATCTGTTTTTAGGTTTTTGGCAAATTCTGTTGCCAGTGCCATTAATTGACGGTGGTCCATTGTGGATGTCTCCATCTATCCCTTGTATAGGGGACTAAAATTTGGACATTTACACAGTTTTATTTACAGGCTCATAATTATGATCCAACAGCTACGTTATTGATACTAGTTAGCCACTGAATTTGTCTAGAATTTATGGTTTTAATTCTATGATTTTTAAAGCTGTAAATTTAAGTGTTCACGTTGAGAGGGTTATTTCGTTAAACCATTATAAATACGAGCATCCCAACTTTCTAAATCTTCAATGGCAACTAATACAAATCTAGTCTTGTGGTTACATTCTAAAGAAGTCTGTAGAGCTTGTATAATCAAATAAAAAATTCGGAAAATTATCATAATTGGGTCCTGATATAGGCTGAATCTTTCCTAAACGGATTGCATTATTAATATCTTGGCGGGTTTTTCCAACAGATTCAGCTAGTTCTTGTGTACTTAATGCATATTTCCTGAGTTCCTTGATGTTTTCCAAGTCATCCACACAGGCATAACGTTGTCCTAAGCCATCGTCAATTAGATTCAACCGACCTGATTTAAGCCAATCAATTTCAAGTCTGCGCTTGTCAATTGATAACCAAGTAGGTATATCTTGTAGCTTTATAAGATGCGGATTATTTCGGAATTTGGCAAGGTATTGCAGTATTACTTCTGATTTGAAGTAGCGTTTGTTACCTAGTTCTCCATTATGTTGCACCGCTTGTAAAAAACCCTTCTTTACTAAACGTGACACTTTTTGAATATTAGCATTATCTCCCAAGAGTTCAGCAACTGCTTGAGCATCCATATAATCTATTTTGGCGTTGCTTTTTGCGGTAATTTGTCCTCTTGGGGGCCTACCGGTGCGGGTTTGATAACTTTGTACTTTATCCAATTGTTGTTTGTTGATGCCGATAATATCCTTACGCTTAAAGACATAGACTAGACCATTATCAATTGTTGGTCCTGAGATGGGTTTTATTCCAAGATGCTTTATACGCTCAGCAATGTTGGTAGCATTTGTCTGAAAAAGTTCTGCAATTTCACTTGGCAAAATATATTTAGTTTTGAAACGGGCTAATTCCTCTGTTGAAACAAATCGCTGTGCAGATTTTATATTTATTGTTGCCATTTGATACTTTAAAAGGCCTACTGACATGATTCGATATACAGCATCACGGTAGCTATTTAATGCGATAATAATATCATTGATACTTAATAATTCATTTTCCTTTTTATTTTTTGTTTTTATATCAATAAATTGAAGTAATTCTTTTTTGGAGAAACTGACACCTAATAGACCAGCTTCTTTATCAAAGTTCACTGTAGAAAGCTGTCCTACAAGTACGGCATGAATTAATTCACTCAGTGTACGCGTTGAATTGTAATGATATTTCTTAAAATAAAGTGAAAGTGATATATCTTCGTGTACAACATTTGATTTTACTGAGTTATTAATAGCAGTTAACAAATCATTCAGTACCTTAGTATCAATCAAAATGTTGCGATAACCATCAACTTCAGGACTACGGAATGCTGTAATAATCCCACTATTTAAAAGGTTCTTTGTGTTGTGAGGCGACAGCTTTAGAATTTTCGCTGCTTGCTTCAGTGTAACTAGTCTCAATAATATATCTCTGAGTTCAGTTACATTATCTAACGAATACTTCTCGTTTAGTAAAGATGGTTTCAAATTAATTTTGATAAGCTGATCAACGCTAGAACTAGACACTGCTAGCATATTTTTAGTTTCTTTTTTTGATAAAAGTTTGTCATGTATCAGATTCTTGGTCCAAGGCTTTAATAATATTGATGGAGTTTGTTGTGCGCGAATAAAATTTTCTAATTCATATTCTACTGCTTGATAGAGGTCAGGTTGTAATTTACGTAATGGAGAACGATCCAAAGCCATACTTATGCGATAGAGTAGAGCTGGTTTACTAAAAGTTGGATAGATAGCAGCATTTTTTGCCACAATTTCTGTTAGAAACTGATGAAAGCTTTCTGGCCAATTAGCAAATGGTTTGAATGCATTTAGAGCTTCGGTGTGCCTCTTACTTGTAATTTGGTAACTAAGGTCTAATTCTGTATTTGACCAAGAATATCTATTGGATAACATATAGCTAAGATGAATGACTGCATAAAATGATTGCATATCTTTGATTAGTGGATGTCCCTTGATCGAATGACTATTGATTGCTTGCGCAGTCATATCTGTTAGTAGTATTTCAGAGGTTTCTACTTGCCGTGAATCTTCTACTCTTAATTCAGTACCACAGCGACATTTCAGTAAGTTTGTATTTGACCAATTAAATACTGAATTACATGTTGAACATGTATCCTGTAGTAGAGATAAGTGTTTAAGGCATACTGTATAAGATGCAACTGTCCATATTTTTCGATGATAATAAGACTCTGCTAAGCATTGAACACAAACTGCGGGACTTCTAAAATTCATTAACTCATCGGAAATGATTGCATGATTGACTCTAAAATATTGGCTTTGATTGAGTGTAAGTGATTGATGAATTAAGTTATAAAAAGTCTCTTGAGGTTTATTTGTAAGATAAGATAGTTGTTCTATATTAAATTTACCCATGCAAAGAGCACGTACTCTATGTGGTTTTATTTCAAAATCAATGCCACCTAAAAGTGATAATATTGGATTCAGGTATTCATAACCATTTGTATTCGAAAGGCGTGCTAAGTAGCCAATCATACTTTCATCTGCAAATGGGTTAGGTCGTCTTAATAGTCGTTTTTTCATACGGACATCTACCAATTAACGACGGGTTATTGTATTTCTAATAGTCAATTCTTTTGCTTTGGCTTTAACACGATTGTTAGTGCCAATTTCTGACTGTGTAATCAGGCTTGTTGCTTTCCAAGAAGAAATTACATCAATCTCTACTAGAAATGGATTGTTGGGGAGGGTAGTGTCATATTGAATTGACTCGAAAGCATTGGCAAAATGATGTAATGCTAAAGACGAATCATTATGCCTAAACGCATCATAAGACGCACGTTTTATTAACGCCATAATATTTGCAGCTGTTCCTTTACTTGCTACAAAAAGGCGATAAGCAATTTCCTCTGATGCCAAATTACTATATTTATCGAATGGGAGAGACTTGTCCACTTCAGCTAGGAATTTTCTAAATTCATTTCGGTTAACTTCACTATCCCATAAAAAAGGGGTGAGACGTTTCTTAATGAGAAATCGGCGACGAAGTTGAGGACTTTGATTTAGAATCGTTTCTGATTCTGGCATGCCAATTAGTATAACTGGAATTTTAGTAATTTCGATAAACATCTTGATCCAGTCTGCTACTAATCCAATTACTCTTTGTGTTTTATTGTCGATAAGATGTTGAAATTCATCAATAATAATAAGTTCCACCTTGCATTGATGAACTAAAGAATATAAACGGTTGCTTTGAATTACAGTGGTTCCATGGGTAGCAGCTAAATCACCTAGGTCGCTTAACATTGCGGTAGCTACACTTTTAATTGTAGCACTAGCAGGTATAGATGTTTTAAATACAGGAAGAATGTCGCCATCAGGCATTTCGATTGGCGGCCAACGGTCAGAATATTGTCGGATTAAACTTGTTTTTCCAACACCAGATCCACCAGTGATAAACATACACTGAGGTTCATCTGAGAGTTTCGACATTTCACGACATTCTTCAATGCTATTAAGAATCTCTGTGACTCTAGGATATTTTATAAAGATAGATTCAATTTTTTGGATTCGATCGGCATTGATTTTAATAAAGTCTGATATATCACTCATTTTTGACATCTCTCAAAGTGGAATCAGAAGACCAGCCATCCGCATCATCATAAAATGAAGCGAGAGGTATTTTGTCGTTAGAAATAAAGGTATTTTTTTTCGCAAATTTATTAGGACTATTTTCTGTAGAGTCATCGGTAGCATCATGTGCCGAGTCTAATTGTTCATTTGTTTTGGAGTGGAGTACAGAGTTTTGGGAAATATCTTCATAACGTGCAACTTTTTGAGATAGTTGTGTTTTTCTATTTTTAGAAGCAACTTTACTTTTTTCAACAACTTCTTCAATTCTATCAGCTGCTTCCATTAAACTATTCATATCTACCGAAGATTTTGCGTATTCACGGGCATTCCTTCTGATTACTTGATGTTGAAATAAAGTTTTACCCGTTGCGTATTTCTGGTTTGTTGCTGGAACGCTAAAATATTCCTCTTTGATTGGATCAAGAACAAATATATGAGAAATATTGGAAGGATCTATTTTTATAGTCACATTGGGATTGTCTAGAATTTTTTGCCTCAGTAAAGCCAGTTCTGATGAGTTGTAGATTAAACCTTCATAGGAGATTCCAGTCCTCACAATTTTTCGTTTGTCATGTAGACCTAGAGTAATATTCACGTCTAATGCACTCTTGGGAAGTAATGGTGGATATATCAGTACACTTTTACGCCATTTTTCTGTTGGTGTATCACCAATGCGTTCTTTGAAGCTTTGATGATAAATATCTATCACCCATATATACATAATTTCTACGAATGATGAGAAATCTATTACTGCATTTTTAATAGGATCATAGTCAGCAAATTTTCCAAGATTGCTTAAGCTTTTGCCTTCCATACCATTAAGCAACTTTTGATTTATAACTGAGAAATATCGTTCAATGGAAGCTTTAAACCAAGGTTGAAGTGGAGGGGAGTATTGAATATTAATTCCTAGCTGAATACATGCTTCTTCGAGTGCAATGCTGTAAAATTCTTTGCCGTTGTCTACTACTAAAGTTTCAAATACACCAAATACGTCCCATGTATTTTTAACAGAAGGAAAGATTTTGTTTATTTCAACTTTAGGTAATATGGCTACTTTTAGGCATTCCATGACACTAATTGCGCTTGCAGGTGTAAAACTAATGTAGAACCCTGCAATAGAGCACGTGTGGTGATCTATTGCAGCAGTAATGTATGGTTTGCCCAGAGGAAAACCTGTTTGATCGTCGACGACGAATAAATCTAACTGAGTATGATCTATTTCGACCCTTTCTAATGGTCTAGTTGTTGAGACGCCCATTTGGTAGACTCTAAACTTCATTTCGGTAGCATGTTTCCCTTCACGATGCAGAGTGACTAATACAGGGTCAAGCGCTTTTATTTTATTGATCAGAGTCGTTAAGCTCGGTACTGCTAAAATATCACTAGGGATCCTGAATTTATTTTCTTTCCAAATATTTCTCTTAAGTACTTCATAGACTGTTGTCATTGAAGGTTTATGGCCTTTAAGGTAAACATCCTTAATGGTCATATCCATTATACGTTGTACTTCTGGATCAAGGCGTTTACTTCGATTCCCTTTTTTCCTCTCATTCTTAATCAATGCACGTATATCTTCAGTAGATTTTATATAGTTTTTATGCCAACGATATACTGTAATTGCTGAAGGTGGGGAGGGATCTCCAATTTGAAGTGCAATATTTGCAATAAGTGGATCAAGATATTTTTTTGTAAAGGATGGAACTTTTAGTTCCTTTAGCATATTTAGATATTTAGATCTTCTTAGTGCTTCCTTTTTTTGTTCTGGTGATTTTGTTGAAAAATCTGCTAAAGCACGTTGTTCTGCTGTAATTATAGGCTTGGTAGCTGTTTCAGGATCAACAAATCTAAGTTCATTGTTAACTAAGTGACTTAATGCCTCTGAGTATGGCATTGAAATCTTTAGCGCATCAGTTGTTCTTGATAGTTTTAATATTTTTGTTTTTTGATCAAGGTTCTCAATCTCCCATATTGAGCTTTGGTAAGAGATGTAGTGTCCGAAAGAAAATTGATAGCTGCTCATTGATCATAGCCTCCAACATACCAAGTCATTTCTATTTCGGTGTTAACATGAAGAGGCTTCCCCATATCGAATTTTGCGCTACTGTTATAGAGTAAGAAATATGCAAGTTCCATTTCTGCTCCAAAATCAACGCAATGATTTTGTAGTGCTTTTAGAGTAAGTTTAGAATGATTTGGTAAAGCTTGTTTGATTCTTAAAAGTATTTCAGGATTGGATGCTAAGCGAGCATATCGGTATAAGAGTCGAATATTATCTAAGTAACTGCCTTTACGGAGACAGTCATCAGTTATTAAATCATATTTATGGCCATGGAGGTGAAAATGGGCAGCGCGAGCAATATGTTTTCGTTTAAACTCATCTTCCATTGTTTTCTTATATGGCTTTACTTCGATGTATTGGTATTGACCTACTTGAAGGCTATGTCGCATGACCTCAAAGTCTGGGGTATGGCGTAATTTTCTATCTTCAAAAGTATAAGAAATGATAAGTGGTTGTGAATGATAGGCAATTACGTCTTTATCAAACTCAAGCCAATAACAGCAATCTCTTTCTATTTGGGACTCCCATTGAATAACTTGCTTCATCTTCAAGCTGGCAAATTTTCCAATTACTCGGTTTCGTCCTCTATTGGTAATACGTCTAACACCATGCTTACCCATCTTGAAAACTCCAAGAATTCTCTTTTTTATAATTAATAATAGTTTGATTTCATCTTATAGTTGAATCAACTTTTGTTTAAGAAAAGGATCTTTTTGTAATGGATTGAATATTATTTAGTAATTATTTTTTATTTCATTTTCTATAATTTTAAAATTTGCAGTATAGGGTTTTGTTTTTACTTTTTTGTTTAATATCAATTGTTTATTTCTATATTATCTAAGCGAAATTATGCCTATTTGTGTATTAATGAAAGAAATGTATGCCTTATACTTAAATTTTAAACAATAAGATGAAATACTTTTTAATTTTGCGGTTATTTATTGATTTTCACAAAAATAGTTTTAATTTATTCGATTATTTCACTGATATTCTGAAGTATAAAGATAATGTCATAATAGTTTATGACATTATCTTATTGTTTTAGTGGGATTTCACATTATAGTTTAATTTATTTCAGCTTATGCTTTATAAATTTCACTTTATGCTTTAATTGACAGCAGGTAATTCAACTTACCAGCTTAACGCACCACCAGTTTGGTAATCCGTTACACGTGTTTCAAAGAAGTTCTTCTCTTTACGCAAGTCCATCATCTCAGACATCCACGCAAACGGGTTGGTTACACCAGCAAACTGCTCAGGTAAACCAAGTTGCGCTAAACGACGGTTACAGATGAACTTCAAGTATTCTTCCATCATGCTTGCATTCATACCCAATACACCACGTGGCATCGTGTCACGCGCATATTCGATCTCAAGCATAGTGCCTTCAAGAATCATTTGAATCACTTCTTCTTGGAACTCAGCCGTCCACAAGTGCGGGTTCTCGATCTTGATCTGGTTGATCATGTCGATACCGAAGTTCAAGTGCATAGACTCATCACGCAAGATGTACTGGAACTGCTCAGCAACACCGTTCATCTTGTTACGACGACCCATACTCAAGATTTGAGTAAAGCCACAGTAGAAGAAGATCCCTTCAAGAACGCAATAGAACGCGATCAAGTTACGCAATAAACGTTGGTCGTTTTCAGGCGTACCAGTGTTGAAAGTCGGATCACTTAAAGATTGAGTGTACTTCAAGCCCCACGATGCTTTACGTGCAACACTCGGAATCTCGCGGTACATGTTGAAGACTTCGCCTTCGTCCATACCCAAAGATTCGATACAGTATTGGTAAGCATGGGTGTGAATCGCTTCTTCAAATGCTTGACGCAAAATGTACTGACGGCATTCAGGGTTGGTAATGTGACGGTAGATCGCCAATACCAAGTTGTTTGCAACCAATGAGTCAGCAGTCGAGAAGAAACCCAAAGAACGCATGATGATGGTACGCTCATCTTCAGTTAAGCCATTTTCAGACTTCCAAAGCGCGATATCATGGTTCATGTTGACTTCTTGCGGCATCCAGTGGTTTGCACACCCGTCAAGATACTTCTGCCAAGCCCACTCGTATTTAAACGGAACAAGCTGGTTTAAGTCAGCGCGACAGTTGATCATTGCTTTATCATCAACCTGAACACGCTGTGCACCCATCTCAAGCTCTTCCAAGCCAGGTGCAGCATCTAAATGTTCTAAGGCAGCAGATGCTCGTGCCAACGAATCGGTTGGATTTGTTGATCGCACGGTACTGGTTCCAGCGGGTTGTGCAGCAGCCACGCGCGGCGATGATTGCTCTGAATCAGATACCACTTGCGTATTAACCGTTTTTTGCGTGTCGATGGGCGCAGACTTGTGTTCAGGTGCAGTCGGTTTTTGCGAATCATCTTCAAAATCGTCCCAACTAAGGATAGACATATTCATTCTCTCTTCGTTGCTTTATATCTTTTATTTAGACATCTCAAGCAAGGAGATGTCCTACTATACGCTCAATTTGTGTAAGCAAAATTAAGTTTTATTGACTGAAATCTTAAAAGTGACCAATGGACACTGATAATCCCTAAAACTTATTTTGCTTACGCTGTTGTTTACGTATTTTAAAAAATGCGTAAACCATTGGAATATAAAACACTAAAAAGGCACAGATCAGGACTATCACACCAAATTGATAATTATGACTGAGATGGAACATGATCTATGCCTCAATAGAAACCTCTCTTGCGGAGCTTTAGTCGCTCCTCACCCCTCCAAAGGAGAGGGAGTATGGAGAGAGGTGTGAAATTACTGACAAGCTTCGCAGTCTGGGTTGTCAATTGAACAGGCCAATGGCACTGGCGCTGCTGTTGAGAAACCATCATCTTCAGTTTGAACTTCAGCTTTTTCTGCTACAACCGCTGCTGCCGCAACCACAGGCGCTTCAACCGATGCTGGTTTAACTGCATTCAGTGCCCCAGTATTAATGGTTGATTTCTCTGCAGAAGTCGCACCTAAAGCTCGGAGGTAATATGTGGTTTTAAGACCACGTAACCATGCCATCTTATAAGTGATGTCAAGTTTCTTACCATTCGCGCCAGCGATGTAAAGGTTCAATGACTGTGCTTGGTCGATCCATTTTTGACGACGTGACGCAGCATCTACGATCCAGCGAGTATCCACTTCAAATGCAGTCGCGAAGATTGCTTTTAATTCTTCAGGAATACGCGCAATCTTTTGAACTGAACCTTCGAAGTGTTTTAGATCATTGACCATTACGGTATCCCAAAGACCACGTTCTTTTAATGCACGAACAAGGTAAGGGTTGATCACGGTGAATTCACCAGAAAGGTTCGATTTCACATACAAGTTCTGGAACGTTGGCTCAATTGATTGAGACACGCCACAAATGTTAGAGATAGTTGCAGTCGGTGCAATCGCCATCACATTTGAGTTACGCATACCGTCTTTTTGAACTTTGGCACGTAAAGTGTCCCAGTCTAAACGTTGAGTACGATCCACTTCGAACATACGCTCTGGACGCGATTTCGCAACGATTTCTAAAGAGTCGATTGGCAAGATACCTTGATCCCACAATGAACCTTTGAATGTTGAGTAAGCACCACGTTCAAGCGCAAGGTTGCTTGATGTTTCAATTGCGTAGTAGCTGATCACTTCCATCGATTCATCGGCGAAATCAACAGCTGCATCTGAACCATAAGCAAGATTCATTTCATACAATGCATCTTGGAAGCCCATGATACCCATACCCACAGGGCGGTGTTTCAAGTTCGATGTTTTCGCTTGTGGTACAGCATAGTAGTTAATGTCGATTACGTTATCGAGCATACGCACCGCAGTTTTCACTGTACGCGCAAGCTTTTCACGATCTAATACGCCACCTTGAACGTGTTGTACAAGGTTGATCGAACCTAAGTTACATACCGCGATTTCATCTTGGTTTGTGTTTAACGTGATTTCTGTACACAAGTTAGATGAGTGAACCACGCCCACGTGTTGTTGTGGTGAACGTAAGTTACATACGTCTTTGAATGTGATCCATGGGTGACCTGTTTCGAACAACATCGAAAGCATTTTGCGCCATAAATCTTTAGCACGTACTTTCTTGTGTAGCATGTTTTGTTCTTTTGCTACAGCTTCGTAGTGTGCATAACGCTCAGCGAATTCTGCGCCAGTTAGGTCATGCAGGTCTGGTGTTTCAGACGGTGTGAACAAGGTCCATTCAGCATCTTCAAATACACGTTGCATGAACAAGTCAGGAACCCAGTTCGCTGTGTTCATGTCGTGGGTACGACGACGGTCATCACCTGTGTTTTTACGTAGCTCTAGGAATTCTTCAACATCCAAGTGCCAAGTTTCGAGGTATGCACAAACTGCACCTTTACGCTTACCGCCTTGGTTTACTGCAACGGCTGTATCGTTCGCAACTTTAAGGAACGGTACAACACCTTGAGATTTACCGTTGGTGCCTTTGATATAAGAGTTCAAGGCACGTACAGGTGTCCAGTCATTACCTAAACCACCCGCCCATTTTGATAGCATTGCGTTGTCACGCATTGCACCATAAATGTCGTACAGGTCATCACCAATCGTGGTTAAGTAACAGCTAGATAATTGCGGACGCAATGTACCTGAGTTAAATAGCGTTGGTGTAGAAGCCATGTAGTCGAAGCTAGACAATAAGTCATAGAACTCGATTGCACGATCTTCTCTATTTTCTTCATTGAGCGAAAGACCCATTGATACACGCATAAAGAATAATTGTGGTAATTCAAAACGCACGCCATTTGAATGGATGAAGTAACGGTCAAATAAAGTTTGTAGACCTAAATAAGTGAATTGGTTTGAGCGTTCTGGTTTGATCGCAGCAGCCAATTTTGCAAGGTCAAATTCAAGCAAGTCTTTAGAAAGAAGATCAAGCTCAATACCTTTCTTCAAGAAGGTTTCTAAAGCATCACCTTCTAAGGTGTCTGTCGGTAGACCGAGGAACTCTAAACCTGTGCTGACCAATTCGCTACTGAGTAAACGCGCAGTCACATAAGTATAGTTTGGCTCTTGTTCGATACGGGTACGCGTTGCCATCATCATGGTGGTCGCGATATCGCTTTCTTTTACGCCGTTATATAAGTTCTTCACCGTTTCATCAAGAATGGCTTGAACATCAATTCCTTCTAGACCTTCACTTGCAGTTTGAATAGTTGCTGTAAGCGCATCCAAATCCAATGGTTGGAGCTGACCATTGGCATCTGTAATTTGAAGGGTAGGGTGATGGTTCGCACCAGTTTGCTGACGAGCACTTGCGCGTTGGTCACGATAAATGACGTAGGCACGGGCAACTTTTTGCTCGCCTGTACGCATCAATGCCAATTCAACTTGGTCTTGAATTTCTTCGATATGAATCGTACCGCCAGAAGGCAAACGACGATTGAATGTGTTCATTACCATTTCAGTCAGTTGAGTGATACGGTCATGGATACGACTTGAGTCAGTACCTTGTTGACCTTCAACAGCTAAAAATGCTTTCCCAATCGCAACAGAAATTTTCTCGGCATTAAATGTCGCAATCTCACCGGTGCGCTTAATGACCTGAAGTTGGCCAGGAGTAGAAGTGATGATGCTCATGTCAGCATAGCTCCATTATCATCTATTTTTATGTTCATGGACCGTTTGAATCGAGCAAAAAGTATGCCACGATGTTTGAGGGATAAACACAATACTTAGTGGTTAAAGTTTATTTTCAACACAAGATACGGGATTTTTTGCAGTAGATCAATCCTTGACTTTTTACTAATTTTTTTTTCATGTGTTAACTGCTGAAATCACAGTCACATAGCATATCAAAGCCATTAAAAAAGGCTTATAGATAACTCTGTGGATAACTCAAAAAACAGACACTTAAATTGTTTTGGGTGAATAAAGAAACAAATTGTTTAACATTGGCACAAAATCTATACTAAATATTCATCCTATCGGAAAATGCATATATTTCTGAAAAATATATTAAAATTCATAATTTTAATAAAAAGATAACAAAACTGGGTAAGCGTGTATCAGTTTGGTGAACGCCTACTTGTTTACAATGTAAACGTGTGTATATTGCAAAACATAAACCAATGTATCTGTCAGATTTCATAGATAGATTCACTCAGATTTTAGGGGCAAACAAATGAGCCAAGAAGAAAAGTTACCGAAGATTTTGATCGTAGAAGATGACGAACGCTTAGCACGCTTAACACAAGAGTATTTGATTCGTAACGGTTTAGAAGTTGGAGTCGAAACGGATGGTAACCGTGCAATCCGTCGCATTATCAGCGAGCAACCAGATCTTGTTGTACTCGATGTGATGTTACCGGGTGCAGATGGTCTAACCGTTTGTCGCGAAGTACGTCCGCATTACCATCAACCAATTTTGATGCTCACTGCACGTACTGAAGATATGGATCAGGTTCTTGGCTTAGAAATGGGTGCAGACGATTATGTTGCGAAACCTGTTCAACCACGTGTGTTATTAGCACGTATCCGTGCTTTATTACGTCGTACTGACAAAACAGTTGAAGACGAAGTTGCACAACGTATCGAGTTTGATGATCTTGTGATTGATAACGGTGGCCGTTCAGTAACGTTAAATGGTGAGTTGGTTGAC
Source organism: Acinetobacter sp. Ac_3412 (assembly GCF_013072675.1). Taxonomy (NCBI): domain Bacteria; kingdom Pseudomonadati; phylum Pseudomonadota; class Gammaproteobacteria; order Moraxellales; family Moraxellaceae; genus Acinetobacter; species Acinetobacter sp. Ac_3412. The sequence goes on from NZ_LXUJ01000009.1 coordinate 103,274, forward strand.
TTCACCAGCGCTGAATATGACTTGTTATGGTTGTTGGCGTCGAACGCGGGTCGTATCTTGTCTCGTGAAGATATCTTCGAGCGTTTGCGTGGTATTGAATACGATGGTCAAGATCGTTCGATCGATGTACGTATTTCACGTATCCGTCCAAAAATTGGTGATGACCCAGAAAATCCAAAACGTATCAAAACAGTGCGTAGTAAAGGTTATTTATTCGTTAAAGAAACCAACGGAATCTAAACTCTCTAAAGCCTCCTTTCAAAAGGGGGCTTTTCCCTTGATAGAGGAGGGGCTTGTACAGCGTGGCTGTTCAGGAGAGATTTTAACTAGCTTGGAATTATTTACCCTATGGTAAGTCGAGTACTGAAAAACAGCATATTCTTGCGTATCTATGCTGGGTTGGTGGTTTTGGTTGTTGTGGTTGCCGCATTTTGTTATTTGCTGGTGCAGATCATTAACTATCAACGGGCGCAAGAATATCGTGAATCTCTTACCGATGGCATTTCTTATGTTATTAGTGAGGGGGTATCTCGTCAGCCAGAAAAGCAACAAAAGTTAGATTGGATTTCCGATGCATCTGATTTGCTGGAGCTGCCGATCTACTATGTCGATGCTGAGCGGGTAGAACTATCGCGGACTGAGAAAAAGCGTATTGCTGAGCAAAAATCAGTGGTTCGTTATGATGCGAATAATGGGATTGGCTATATCATTATTGGCCTAAAAGACGACCCTAAGCATTTCCTCTATATTAAAGTCGATAAAATTGGCGAACGCCAAATGAAAGCGCTACCGATTTTTGTACTGGATTATTTGATTTTTTATCCGGGGCAGGAGCGTGAGTATTTAGCAAAAATTAAAAAGCATTTCTATTACCCAATTGAAATTGCGGATATTAAAGACATTAATCTGGATTCGGAGCAGATTGGTCGTTTGCGCCAAGATCAAAGTGTGTTGCTGTATAAAGACAGTGCAACTGTGCGTGGCACTACCATTTCCATTGTTTCTCCAATGCCAAACCATCCTGCGCAAGTGCTGATTTTAGGGCCTGTTCCAATGTTTAATTGGATGCCGTTCCAGCTGTCAGCAGGGATCACTTTATTCAGCTTGTTCTTATTGAGTTTGGGGGTATATGGCCTGATTTTACCGCTTGAGCGTAAAATTCGTCAGGTACGTTATGCCTTGAATAAGATGAAGTCGGGTGATTTGTCATTGCGTGTACCCATTGAAGGTACTGACGAAATGGCAAATTTGGCATCCAGTTATAACAATATGTCAGATCATATTCAGCGTTTGATTGAAGCGCAGCGTGAATTGATGCGTGCGGTGTCGCATGAACTCAGAACACCTGTGGCACGGATCCGTTTTGGTATGGAGATGTTAGCTGAAGAAGATGATTATAATTATCGAATTCAGCAAGTGGACATGATTGATAAAGATATTGAAGCACTCAATACCTTGATTGATGAGATCATGACCTATGCCAAGCTGGAGCAAGGTATGCCATCTCTAGATTTTGAAGACATTGTACTGGTTGAAGTATTGGATCAGGTCGCAATGGAAACGGAAGCATTGAAGACGCAAAAAGAAATTGAACTGATTGCACCGCCTTTAGCCTTGAAAGTGGATGCAGAACGTCGCTATCTACACCGCGTAGTGCAAAATCTGGTCGGTAATGCAGTACGTTACTGTGATAATAAAGTGCGCATTAGTGGTGGGATTCGTGCTGATGGCAATGCCTATGTCTGCGTCGAAGATGACGGGCCGGGAATTCCTGAACAAGAGCGCAGTCGTATTTTTGAGGCCTTCGCCCGTTTAGATGACAGCCGTACCCGTGCTTCAGGTGGTTATGGTCTAGGTCTGTCAATTGTCAGCCGGATTGCCTATTGGTTTGGTGGTACGATTCAAGTCGATCAAAGTCCAAACTTGGGTGGTGCACGCTTTATCATGACGTGGCCTGCCAAGCGTTATAAACAAGTCATTAAAAAATAAGTAGTAAAAAAGGAATGATATTTATCATTCCTTTTTTATTGATATCAATAAAAAAGCCAAAGCAAGATACTTTGGCTAAGTCAGGTCTTTCGGCGACCTTGAATTATTACTATTTATTCATGAATAGATGGGTCGGGTTCAATCAACGGTTTTCCTGAGCGAAGGCTCTGCAATGCATCTGCATTGAAGTCAATCAGTAGCGCATTGTTCTTAATATCGATTTTATAACCTTTGATCAGGGTTTGATCTCCATTTAAGGTTTCGACTTTATAGCCATCGGCAATATTGAGAATACTTTCTAAATTGGTTGTTGTGGCGGCAAAATCCTCTCTAAATACTTCGTAAATGTCTCTTAAATCAAAAATCGCATTATCAGCATCTGGATGTTTTCGAACATAACTTTCTATATGGCGCATCAGAAGTTGTGAAAAAAAGAAATAATCCGAAGCGTGAGTGTATTCTAGATGCATATTTTTCTCCTTTTGTTCTCATTCTAGAATACTCATCTATTCGCGCTGCTGTGTATAAAGATAATTAAAGTATTTAGCTGAATTGCAACATATTATGTCGAAATGACAACTTGGTTTCGGCCCTGCCGTTTGGCTTGATACAGCGCATCGTCGGCCTGCTTAAATAATTGCTCAATGGCGTGATGATTTTCAGGTGTGCAGATACAAATTCCAATGCTGATTTGAATGAAGAAACGTTGCTGTTGTTCATGTTCAATTGGGGTTTGGCTGATCTGTTGGCGGATTTTTTCAGCGCAGAGATAAGCTGCATCGGCATCGGTGTCGGTCATAAAGATAGCGAACTCTTCACCGCCTAAACGACCGAGCAAGTCTTGAGGGCTGAGTAGGCTCTGAATGGTGTGCACGCAGCTTTGCAAGGCACGATCACCCATCTGGTGCCCATAGCTGTCATTCACTTGTTTAAAGTGATCAATGTCGAGCATGAGAAAGGCCGTACTTTGACCAGACTGTGTCGCTTGCTGTTGGAACAGTTGTACCGATTGTAGAAATTGGCGGCGGGTCAGGCTTGAGGTGAGTTCATCATGGGCAATGGTATGTTGCAATTCTTGGATTAGCTTGGATCTCACCATATTGATGCTGGATACGGTGAGTGGGGCAATGGTCATCATAATTAGTCCAAGGCGGATTGAGATGGCATTATTTAAAAATTGCTGGGGATAAAGTAGTAGGTAGTTCTGCGAGACGTGATAGATCACAAAGGCGCAGCTGATCGAGGTAATAATTGCCACTGAAAAATGACGATAGCTCAATGCACACCAGATCAGTGCCGCAATTGGATAAAGTAGGGAACCGGGACCTGCATCATAGTAGCCAATGGCAATGGAGAAAATAACTGCAAATAGCGGTAAGCTTTCTTGTACCGTTTGAGTTTTAAACTCTTGGAGCTGCTGTTTAAATTCACTCCAAAGCGGAGCACTAATGATTGCAGGGAGCAATAATAATGCATTTTGAATTTCCGCAGTAAACCAATAGCCAAAATCAATCCAAAATGAACCTAAAGCAAATTTGGTGTTAAATAAAGGTAGGGTGATGGCTGCAAATAATGAGCTAGCCAAACCACCGATACAACAAAAACTAAATAGAAATAGATAAAAATAACCATGATGCATTGAACGGATAAATGCATTAAATTTGACATATAGGGCCAGTGTCGTAATGACATAGAGTAGGTTTGCTGAGGTTAGACAAATATTGAGTAAAAAAGGCGTATCTTGTGAGGTATCGGCAAGTAGATAACCCACGATTGCCCCAATGAAACTGATCGGGTGGCGTGTTTGCGGAAAACGAATGAGTAAACCGAGCAGAACCGAGTTAGCAGGCCAAAAAGAGGCAAGAAAGGTGAGGTGTCTGGTTGCGATACCGAGTAGGCAGCAAAATAGAATTACCCCACTAAAAAGTAGAAATAATTGTAAAAGGGAGCGTGGTTTTAATGCTGCATAGGCTTGGGGCATGCTGACGCGGTTCTATGGGGAGGCAAGGTCGCGCTATTATATAAATTCTGTTTAAATTTTCATCATAAATTTGTATCAATGCAATGATTTAGTTCGTGCTGCAGTATATTGGGGCGGACCACCCAAAATTTAGATTTTTTCACGATGTAGAAAAAGAAAAAAATGATCAATATAGTCTTCTTGATTAGATAATTCGATTTTTAGGGGTGAATTAACCATGATCTTGGATATATCGGTAAATTTAAGGACAAAATCATCCGAAAGACTAAAGCGCTTCAACTAGCATGAGAAATTAGAAATCAGGTACAATTGGCGGGATTAATTTTGTGTTTGGTGTATTTGAAGGCCAATACATACATTCTTTGTTAAAAATAGGCCTGCCAGGAGTTATCCCCGCATGAGTGCCATTACTCCATACGAATGGGCAATAATTGCCTTCGTGATCGGCGTTACATTTCTTTGCGTTTTTATGCTCACTGTTCCCTTACTCCTAGGGGGTAAAGCATGGGGACGTGCAAAGCAAGAGCAGTTTGAATCAGGTGTAGTTGGTGCGGGCGGTGCTCGTATCCGCTTGTCAGCCAAGTTCTATTTAGTTGCAATTTTCTTTGTGGTTTTCGATCTGGAAGCCCTCTATCTCTACGCTTGGGCAACTTCAGTTCGTGAAGTCGGTTGGGTTGGTTTTGCAACGGCTGCTGTCTTTATTTTAGTTTTATTAATCGGTTTGATTTATGAGCTTTCTACAGGCGCACTTAACTGGGCACCTTCAGATCGTCGTAAAGCGGCTGGGATTAAAACCAAAATAGGTTCGCCAAATATGAACATTGCTGACATTACGCGATTCAATAATATTGAAGAGTTAGTTGTCGATCCTACTGGTCATATTCCAGCACAGTCTTCAGGTCGTGTTAAATCTAAAACACCGACTACATCATTACTTAAAAAGGAGTAAGTCGGGATGAAATATACTTTAACCCGTGCGAATCCAGATGCCGATCAATATCCATTACAAGATCGTCAAATCGTAACTGATCCACTTGAGGAAGAAGTTAATAAAAGCGTGATGATGACGCGTCTTGAAGATGTGTTGCATACAGCGGTGAACTGGGGGCGTAAAAACTCTTTGTGGCCTTTTAACTTTGGTACTTCATGCTGCTACGTTGAATATGCAACGACTTTAACGGGTGTACATGACTTGTCCCGTTTTGGTGCTGAGGTTATTCGTGCTTCACCACGTCAAGCAGATTTGATGATTGTTGCAGGGACCTGCTTTGTCAAAATGGCACCTGTAATTCAACGTTTGTATGAACAAATGCTTGAGCCTAAATGGGTGATCTCAATGGGTGCTTGTGCGAACTCTGGCGGTATGTATGACATCTACTCTGTGGTTCAAGGTGTCGATAAAATTATTCCTGTTGATGTGTACATCCCAGGTTGCCCGCCTCGTCCAGAAGCATTGATTCAAGCATTGATGTTACTTCAAGACCAAATTCAACTAGAGCGCCGTCCACTTTCAGCGGTTATTGGTGATGATCTTCAGCCTGTGTATAAGCCAAAGATGATGCCAGAACGTGACCGTAAAAATGCTGAACGTATTGCGGTGAAAAACTTACGCTCTATGGATGATATTAAATAATTTTCTCGATGAGTTTTTGACATGTCTCGTGATGGGTATGGTCATCGGAAAAATTGCCAGAATTTGTATTAAATAGGAAGCCAAGCCAATGGCTGAAACTGACATTGCTATGCCAGAATCAACACCAGTTGATTCCCGCCCTGCATTTGCAATCGTAGAAGAGCTCAAAACCAAATTTGGTGAGAACTTCTATGTGCAGACGACTTTTGAAGAGTTTCCAACAGTCTGGGTTGAGCGCGCACGCGTGCAAGAAGTCCTTATGTTCCTCCGTAAAGTGGAACGTCCTTATGTGATGTTGTTTGACTTATCAGCGGTAGATGAGCGTTTACGTGTTCACCGTGATGGTTTACCAGCATCTGACTTCACTGTGTTCTATCACTTGTTATCGCTTGAGCGTAATAGTGATATTCGTATTAAAGTTGCATTGAATGAAAATGATTTAAGCATTCCAACTGCAACCAACATTTGGCCAAATGCCAACTGGTACGAGCGTGAAGCTTACGATATGTTCGGTATCGATTTCGCAGGGCATCCAATGCTCCGTCGTATCTTGTTACCAACCTATTGGGAAGGTCACCCATTACGTAAAGAATATTCAGCGCGTGCGACAGAATATACGCCGTATATGCAAGACCAAGCAAAGCAAGATTTCGAACAAGAACACTTACGCTTTGTACCAGAAGACTGGGGTCTAAAACGTGGTAATGACGACGAAGACTTCATGTTCCTGAACTTGGGTCCTAACCATCCATCTGCACACGGTGCTTTCCGTGTGGTATTACAGTTGGACGGTGAAGAAGTGAAAGACTGTGTGCCTGATATCGGTTATCACCACCGTGGTGTGGAAAAGATGGCTGAACGTCAAACATGGCATTCATTCATTCCTTATACCGATCGTGTTGACTACCTCGGTGGTTGTGCGCAAAACATGCCATACGTGATGGCTGTTGAGCAGCTTGCTGGTATTAAAGTACCTGAGCGTGCACAAGTCATTCGTGTGATGTTGAACGAATTATTCCGTATCAATAACCACTTGTTGTTCTGTGGTACAGCGATTCAGGATGCGGGTGGTATGACTCCTGTATTCTATATGTTCGCAGACCGTCAAAAAGTCTATGACATCGTTGAAGCGATTACGGGTTACCGTATGCACCCAGCATGGTTCCGTATTGGTGGTACAGCACACGACCTTCCAAATAACTGGCAAAAACTTGTTAAAGAGTTGCTAGAGTGGATGCCGAAACGTTTGAACGAGTACTACACAGCAGCGCTTAAAAACTCAGTATTTATTGGTCGTACGCGTAACGTTGCGCAATACGATGCTAAATCTGCGTTGGCTTGGGGTGTAACGGGTACTGGTTTACGTGCGACGGGTATTGATTTTGACGTTCGTAAATATCGTCCATACAGTGGTTATGAAAACTTCGACTTTGATATTCCAGTGGAATATGAAGGCGATGCATATGCACGTGTCTTGGTTCACTTCCGTGAAATTACTGAGTCGTTGAAAATCATTCAACAGTGCTTGGACAACATGCCATCTGGTCCTTATAAAGCGGATCATCCATTGGCTGTTCCACCACCGAAAGATAAGACATTACAAGATATTGAAACCTTGATTACGCATTTCTTGAGCGTATCTTGGGGTCCAGTAATGCCTGCTGGTGAGTCATCATTTATGACGGAAGTCGTGAAAGGCGCGAGTACTTATTATTTGACTTCAGACAAGTCAACCATGAGTTACCGTACCCGTATTCGTACACCGACATTCACTCACTTACAGCAAATGCCTTCAGTGATTAACGGCAGTTTGGTTTCTGACTTGATCATTTATTTGGCGACCATTGACGTGGTTATGGCTGACGTGGATCGCTAGGGGTAAACGATTATGATGATTTTGACTGATAAAAAACCTCGTGTGAATGTTGAAGGGATTTTGACTGCTGAAGAAATCCATGACATTGAACATCACATTGACCACTACCCGTACCCACGTGCAGCCTCTTTGGATGCTTTGAAGTGTGTACAGCGCCGTAATGGTTGGGTAGATGATGCACAAATGAATGCGATTGCACAGTTGTTGACGATGAGTGTGGCGGATCTTGAAGGTGTTGCAACTTTCTATAACCGTATCTACCGTCAACCGGTTGGTCGCCATGTGATTTTATTGTGTGACTCAATTGCATGCTTCTTGATGGGTGCAGAAACTTTGGCAGAAGCGTTCCAGCGTGAGTTGGGTATCCAGTACGGACAAACCACCGCGGATGGCCGTTTTACCTTGCTCCCAATTTGCTGTTTAGGCAACTGCGATAAAGGTCCAACTTTAATGATTGATGAAGATACGCACGGTCTTGTGGACGTGTCATCAGTTAAACAGTTATTGGAGAAGTATGTATGAATACTGAACCAAAACCAATTTATGGCGACGGTAACCCAGAAACGCATCCATTAACTTGGCGTTTGAGCAAACAAGAGTTTGTGCGTGCGGCAGATGAATACGAAGCACTTGAAGGGTATGCTGGCTTTAAAAAAGCATTGAGCATGCCACCAAAAGACGTGCTTGAAGTCATTAAAGCTGCAACGGTTAAAGGTCGTGGTGGTGCAGGTTTCCCAGCGGGAATTAAATGGTCATTGATGGCGCCAAATGATGGTGGTCCACGCTATTTGATCTGTAATGCCGATGAAATGGAACCAGGTACCTTTAAAGACCGTTTGTTGATGGAAAAACTTCCGCATCAATTGATCGAAGGCATGCTGATTGCAGGTTATACCTTAGAAGCAACTCAAGGTTATATCTTCATCCGTGGTGAATATGTTGAAGCAGCTCAATACTTAAATAAAGCATTAGAGCAAATCCGTGCCAAAGGTTACTTGGGTGACAACATCCTTGGAACAGGCTGGAACTTTGATATGCATGTTCACACTGGCGCAGGTCGTTATATCTGTGGTGAAGAAACTGCATTGATCAACTCGCTTGAAGGTCGTCGTGCCAATCCGCGTACTAAGCCACCATTCCCGCAAGTTGCAGGGGCATGGGGCCGTCCAACGATTGTCAACAACGTTGAGACCTATAACAACTTGCCTGCGATTATGCTTCGTGGTCCTGAGTGGTACATCAATCTTTCTGCGGGTAAGTCGAAAGATCCGGGTACCAAGATCTATGGTGCATCAGGCAAAGTTAAATTCCCAGGTCTTTGGGAACTTCCATTCGGTACAACAGCGCGTGAAGTGATTGAAGAACATGCGGGTGGTATGCGTGATGGTCTCACTTTAAAAGCATGGTTACCAGGTGGTGCTTCGACTGACTTTTTAGCAGCTGAGCACATTGATTTGCCAATGGATTCTGAAACAATCATGAAGGCGGGCTCACGTTTAGGAACCTGTTTATTGATGGTTGTGGATGAAACTCAATGTATGGTTTCCGCGACACGTAATTTAGAAGAATTCTTTGCGCGTGAATCATGTGGTTTCTGTACACCATGCCGTGATGGTTTACCTTGGGCAGTTAAAGCGCTTAAAGCACTGGAAGCAGGCGAAGGTAAGAAAGAAGATATCGATCACCTACAAGAACTTACTCGTAAATTGTGGATTGGTAAAACTTTCTGTGCTCACGCACCAGGTGCGATGGAGCCGCTTATGGGCGCACTTAAATATTTCCGTGGCGAGTTTGAAGCAAAGGTTAAAACCCATGCTCCTGCTCTAGACGTAGAACAAGCTTAAGGAATTCGACTATGGCTACAATTCATGTCGATGGAAAATCGTATGAAGTCAACGGCACTGAAAACTTGCTACAAGCATGTTTAAGCCTTGGCATCGACATCCCGTATTTTTGTTGGCACCCATCCTTAGGTTCTGTTGGTTCTTGTCGTCAATGTGCGGTGACTCAGTACGCAAATCCTGAGGACACACGTGGACGCTTGGTGATGTCATGTATGACACCTGCTGCCGACAATACCTATATTTCGATTGAAGACAAAGAAGCAACGGATTTTCGTGCATCGATTGTTGAATTCTTAATGACCAACCACCCGCACGACTGTCCAGTCTGTGAAGAAGGTGGTCACTGTCATTTACAAGATATGACCGTCATGACGCAACATGACCGTCGTCGCTATCGCTTTACCAAACGTACGCATCACAACCAAGAGTTGGGTTCGTTTATTGCGCATGAGATGAACCGTTGTATCGCATGTTATCGTTGTGTGCGTTACTACAAAGATTATGCGGGCGGTACGGACTTTGGTGTATATGCCAATGCTTCACGTGTTTACTTTGGTCGTCCAGAATCAGGCACTTTAGAGTCTGAATTCTCTGGTAACTTGACTGAAGTCTGCCCAACGGGTGTATTCACGGACAAGACACATTCAGCACGCTATAACCGTAAGTGGGACATGCAGTATGCGCCAAGCGTATGTCATGGCTGTTCTTCAGGTTGTAACATTTCTCCGGGCGAACGCTATGGCGAAATCCGTCGTGTTGAAAACCGTTTCAATGGTTCAGTCAACCAATACTTCCTTTGTGACAAAGGTCGTTTTGGTACAGGTTATGTGAATCGTGAAGATCGTCCACGTCAACCGCAGTTCCGCAATGGTGAAACTGTTGCGACTGTGAGTGTTGATCAGGCACTTGATCAAGTGATTACTCAACTTCAAGGCAAGAAAGTGTTAGGTATTGGTTCACCACGCGCAAGCTTGGAATCAAACTACGCATTGCGTGAATTGGTCGGACAAGACAATTACTCAACAGGTATGTCTCAAAAAGATCAAAACTTGGTTGAGTTAGCTGCATCAATTATGCAAACACAGGGTATCTATAACCCGAACATGCGTGAAATTGAAAGCTATGATGCGGTGTTGATCTTAGGTGAAGACTTAATTCAAACTGCGCCACGTATGGCATTGTCTGTTCGCCAAGCTGCGAAAAACAAAGCTAAAGAAATGGCTGCTGCAACACGTACACCAGACTGGTTAGCAGAACCTGTACAACGTATCGGTCAAGATGCAAAATCACCAATCTATATCCTTGCTGCAACACAAACGCGTTTAGCCGATGTTGCAACAGGTGAAGTGGTTGCATCACCAAATGATATCGCACGTTTAGGTTTCGCGGTTGCTGCTGCTGTTAAAGGTGAAGTGCTTTCTGGTTTAGCGGATGATGCCAAAGCATTTGCGCAAACCATTGCAGATACGCTGAAAGCTGCGAAAAAGCCATTGATTATCTCTGGTACCAGCTTACAAGATCCTGCAATCATGGAAGCTGCAGCTCAAGTTGCACAAAACTTAGGTGAACATGCAGGCTTGTCATTGACTGTTCCTGAAGTGAACTCAATGGGCTTGGCGCTGTTTGGTGGCTTAAGCTTAGAACAAGCATTTGCACAAGATTATGATGCAGTGGTTGTGATTGAAAATGACTTAACTCGTCGTTTACCAGTGGCTCAAGTGAAAGCTGCATTTGACAAGGCTGAAACTGTGATCGTACTCGATCATAGCGAAACTGAAACCTTGAAACTTGCAGATATCGTACTTTCGGCTGCAAGCTTTGCTGAAGGTGACGGTACTGTGGTCAGCCAAGAAGGCCGTGCACAACGGTTCTATCAAGTGTATGACCCAAGCTACTACAAGCCTGAATATGCGATCAAAGAATCATGGCGCTGGTTACATGCCATTGAGACAGGTCTCAAAGGCAAAGCAGTGGACTGGACATTGCTTGATGATGTGATTGATGACATCGTGAAAAATGTTCCTGTGCTTGCTGCAATTGAAGACGTTGCACCAGACGCTGGCTATCGTATCCACGGTTTGAAAATTGCACGTGAACCACGTCGTTACTCAGGTCGTACTGCAATGCGTGCACCGTTATCGGTTCACGAACCTAAGCAACCGACGGATATCGACTCTGCATTAACGTTCTCTATGGAAGGTTATGTAGGGAATCAAACTGCATCTTCATTGGTACCTTTCGCATGGTCTGCGGGTTGGAACTCACCACAAGCTTGGAACAAATACCAAGATGAAGTGGGTGGTCACTTAAAAGGTGGTGATTCAGGTGTTCGTTTATTCGATCGTTTAGCAAAACGTCCTGCACGTAGCTATGTTGCACCTTCAGCTGTTGTTGTGAATCCTGAAAGCTTCCGCCTTGTGCCAATGCACCATATTTTTGGTTCTGGCGAATTCACCATTAAAACACCTGCGATGGAATCTCGTATTCCTGAAGCAATGTTTGCTGTGGGTGAGCAAGATGCGACACGCTTAAATGTTCAAGATGGTCAACGTATTACAGTGAAAGCGGGTGAAACGAGTATTAGCTTGCCAGTACAAGTGATCGAATATTTACCAACAGGTTATATTGGTTACCCAATTGGTTTAGCACCAACTGTTTCATTGGCAGAGCCTGTTTCTGTGGCGGTAGGAGTGTAATTCATGAATCAAGAAATTATACGTCAAACGCCACTTTGGGCTGAGAACTGGCCAATCGCTTATTCAGTGATTCAGGCGATTGTGATCTTGCTGGTGGTGGTTTTGGTTGCTGCTTTGATGTCATTTATTGAGCGTCGTCTCTTGGCATTATGGCAAGACCGTTATGGCCCAAACCGTGTCGGTCCGGGTGGTATGTTCCAGATCGTTGCCGACATGCTCAAGATCATGTTCAAAGAAGACTGGACACCAAAGTTTGCTGATAAGTTGACTTTCCGTTTAGCACCAGCAGTTGCGATGGCAACTGCGGTACTTTCATTCATGGTGATTCCAGTAAGTCCTACACTGGGCGTTGCGGATATGAGTATCGGCCTATTGTTCTTTATGGCAATGGCGGGTATTGCAGTTTATGCAGTGTTATTTGGTGGTTGGGCGTCTAACAACAAATACTCATTACTCGGTGGTCTTCGTTCTGCTGCTCAAACCATTTCTTATGAAGTGTTCTTGGGTATCTCGTTGATGGGTGTGGTTGCGATTGCAGGTTCATTCAACCTTCGTGAGATTGTTGAAGCACAACGTGATATGTGGTTCATCATTCCTCAGTTCTTAGGTTTCTTGATCTTTGTGGTTGCGGGTGTTGCGGTCACGCACCGTCACCCATTTGACCAACCAGAAGCTGAACAAGAATTGGCTGAAGGTTACCATGTTGAATATGGTGGTATGAAGTGGGGGATGTTCTTCGTTGCGGAATACGTCAACGTTGTTTTGATCTCGGCTTTGATCGTGACTTTATTCTTCGGCGGATGGCTTGCACCGTTTAACTTAGAAATTCCATTTGTTCCACCATTATTCTGGTTCGTGATTAAAACAGCATTCTTTGTAATGATGTTTGTCTTGGCTCGTGGCTCGTTAATGCGTCCACGTTATGACCAAGTGATGAACTTTGGTTGGAAAGTTTGTTTGCCATTGGCGTTGGTCAACTTGTTAGTGACTGGTGCTGTGATTCTGATGAATCAGGCCTAGGACAGCAGGGAGTACAAAATGTATAAAATTCTAGCTGGCTTTGGATCGATTGTACGTTCGTTATGGATGGTGTTCAGCCATGTAACACGTAAACGTGACACGATCTTATATCCAGAAGTACCGGGTGAACAAATTGCGCCTCCACGCTATCGCGGTCGTATCGTATTAACGCGTGATCCAGATGGTGAAGAGCGTTGTGTGGCATGTAACCTTTGTGCGGTTGCATGTCCAGTGGGCTGTATTTCATTGCAAAAAGCGGAAAAAGAAGATGGACGTTGGTATCCAGAATTTTTCCGTATTAACTTCTCTCGCTGCATTTTCTGCGGTATGTGTGAAGAAGCATGTCCAACCACAGCGATTCAGATGACACCAGATTTCGAACTTGGTGAATATGTACGTCAAGACTTGGTGTATGAGAAAGAAAACTTACTCATTTCTGGACCTGGTAAATATCCTGACTACAACTTCTATCGTGTCACTGGTATGGCTGTGAGCGGTAAAGAAAAAGGTCAAGCACAAAAAGAAAGTGCACCAGTAGATGTACGGAGCTTATTACCATGATGTGGCCATTTTATTTGATGGCACTTGTGGCCATTGTTTCGACAGTACGTGTTGTGACCAACACCAATCCTGTGCATGCATTACTTAGCTTGATCGTTTCTCTTCTTGCGGTTGCTGGCATTTTCATGATCGTGGGTGCGCCGTTTGCGGCTGCCCTTGAGATCATCGTTTATGCAGGTGCGATCATGGTCTTGTTCGTCTTCGTTGTCATGATGTTGAACCTTGGACAAGATACCATTGAACAAGAAAGCAAATGGTTGACTTCAGATGCTTGGGCTTTTCCTGCACTGATGAGCTTTTTATTGGGCTTAATCTTGGTGTGGATGCTCGGTGGTGAATACACCACGATTTCTGCGCCAATGGGTACAGAAGTTGTTGGACCTAAAGCAGTCGGTCAAGCACTATTTACTCACTATCTATTATTGGTAGAAGTTGCCGCGATGTTATTGCTTGCAGCACTTGTTGCAGCATTCCACTTAGGCAAACGTGAACCAGGTGCAGAAGAGGATAAAGAATAATGGGACACATCCCTTTAGAACATGGTTTGATCGTTGCAACCATCCTTTTTGCACTGGGTTTTTACGGTGTAATGGTGCGACGCAACCTTTTATTTATGCTAATGAGCCTTGAGGTGATGATGAATGCTGCTGCGTTGGCATTCGTCTTGGCAGGTAGTGTTTGGGCTCAGCCAGATGGACAGATCATGTTCATTTTGATCCTGACGCTTGCTGCAGCAGAGGCATGTATTGGTCTTGCGATCGTCCTTCAGTTTTATCATCGCTTCCATCACTTGGATGTGGATGCTGCTAGTGAGATGCGCGGATGAGTACATTATATTTAACCGTTTTATTTCCGCTCATTGGTTTTATCCTTTTAGCGGCAGGGCGTGACAAACTTTCTGAAAATGTAGCTGCCATTATTGGCGTCGGTTCAGTGGGCTTATCTGCGTTATTTGCTTTAATTGCCGGTCTTGCATTTACCAGCAGTGGTCAAACCGTTTTTGTTCAACACTTATGGACTTGGTTCAGTGTTGGCGGTTTTGAGCCAGGCATCAGCTTACATTTAGACGGCTTATCATTATTGATGACAGGTATGGTCACAGGTGTTGGCTTCCTGATTCATATCTTCGCATCATGGTATATGCGTGGTGAAGAAGGTTATGCGCGTTTCTTCTCTTATTTCAACCTATTCGTTGCCAGCATGTTGTTGTTGGTATTGGGCGATAACTTGGCGTTATTGTTCTTAGGTTGGGAAGGTGTAGGTCTGTGCTCTTACTTATTGATTGGTTTCTACTACTCAAACCCTGCAAATGGCTGGGCTGCAATCAAGGCATTCACCGTAACACGTGTGGGTGATGTATTCTTACTCATCGCATTGTTCTTGCTCTATCAACAATTTGGTACGTTGAATATTCAGTACATTGTTGAAAATGCAGCGACGGTCATGACGCAAAGCTCATCATTGTCGATCTGGACAGCATTGATGTTGTTCTTGGGTGCAGCGGGTAAATCAGCGCAAATTCCATTACAAACTTGGTTAGCTGATGCGATGGCTGGTCCTACACCAGTATCTGCATTGATCCATGCTGCAACAATGGTTACAGCAGGTGTGTACTTATGCTGCCGTATGTTCTCTGTGATGGAAATGGCACCAGAAGTCATGCAGTTCATCTCGATTACAGGTGCTGTGACTTTGCTGGTCGCTGGCTTTGCCGCATTGGTGCAAACCGATATCAAACGTATCTTGGCTTACTCAACCATGAGTCAGTTGGGTTATATGTTTATGGCAGTGGGTGCTGAAGCATACCAAGCTGGTTTATTCCACATGTTGGCTCACGCATTCTTCAAAGCGTTATTGTTCCTTTCTTCAGGTGCCGTAATTCTTGCATGTCATCATGAACAAAACATTTTCAAAATGGGTGGATTACGTCACAAGATTCCATTCGTATTCTGGTGTTTCGTGATCGGTGGTGGCGCATTGGCAGCACTTCCAATCGTGACTGTTGGCTTCTTCTCTAAAGATGCGATCTTGGGTGCAGTCTATGCACAGTCTACAATTGCAAATCTTCCGCTTTACAATACGTTGTATTGGGTTGGTGTTGCGGGTGCATTCTTAACGTCTATCTATACTTTCCGTTTAATCTGGGTGGTATTCTTCGGCGAAGAGAAAACCCATGCACATGCGATTCATGGCGTCACTTACTGGGGGCCGCTTGCAATTCTTGCTGCGTTATCAACAGGTATCGGCTACTTCCTACAAGCGCCAGTTGCAAAATTATTGACTGCTGCAAGCATTCCAAGTTTTGTTGTTCCTGAGAGCTTAGAGGCAGCTGTTGCACATGCTGAACATTTAGCAAGTGGTGTTGCCCTCGCTGGTTTAGCTGTGGGTATCTTCTTGTTTGCTTTTGCATACGGTGCAGTAAAAGCTTTTGCTCAAACATCTTTGGGTTCAGGTTTAGCGCACATTTGCCGTACAGCATTTGGTTTCGATGCTTTGTATGACATCGTATTTGTAAAACCTTATTTATTGATTGCGAAAATTTTAGGTCGTGATCCAGTTGACGGTTTATGGTTAGTACTCCCTGCAATTGTGAAGGGTGGTAATAGCTTTACAAGTTCGCGTCAAACAGGTTCATTACGTGAATACGCTTCAAGCATGTCACTCGGTGTAGTGGTGTTATTGATGATCTTGATCGTGATTCAGGTTGTGGGGAAATAAAATGGAAAACAATTTAATTTTACCCGCACTGATTTTAGTTCCTTTCATTGCTGGTTTTATTTGTTGGTTAGTCGATAAATACGACCAACATTTGCCGCGCTGGATTGCCTTGATTGGTATGTTGATTACCTTCGGTTTGGGCATTGCACTGTGGCAAAGTGGTACATTTAGCTACGAGTTGGGCGGTAAAGTCCCGACTTGGGCGGCTGAATTCCATCTTCCATGGATTCAGACTTTAGGCATTAGCATTCACTTAGCGGTGGATGGTTTATCTTTACTCATGGTGTTGTTGACTGCATTACTGGGTGTACTTGCAGTTGGCTGTTCATGGGGTGAGATTCAAAAGAACGTTGGTTTCTTCCATTTAAACTTACTTTGGAGTTTGGGTGGGGTCATCGGTGTATTCTTGGCGATTGACTTATTCTTGTTCTTCTTCTTCTGGGAGATGATGCTCGTACCAATCTACTTCTTGATTGCGTTATGGGGACACTCTGGGTCGAATGGTCGTTCGCGTGTTTATGCTGCAACTAAATTCTTCTTATATACTCAAATCGCTGGTTTGATCATGTTGATCGGTATCTTGGGCCTTGTGGTCTATGGATACATGATGACAGGTATGATCGGTTTCGATTACAACTATCTATTGGCTGTTGCGAACCACTTACCACCTGAAGTTGCTTATGCATTCATGCTGTGTTTCTTCATCGGTTTTGCGGTGAAATTACCAGTATTCCCATTACACGGTTGGTTACCTGATGCACATGCTCAAGCACCAACAGCGGGTTCTGTGGATTTAGCGGGTATCTTAATTAAAACAGCTGCGTACGGTTTGCTTCGTTTCGTAATTCCATTCTTCCCGGCTGCATCAGCACAATTTGCTGATATCGCCATTATTTTGGGTCTGATTGGTATTTTCTACGGTGCATTCTTAGCGTACCAACAAACAGATATGAAACGCTTACTTGCGTACACGTCTATTTCGCACATGGGTTTCATCTTACTTGCAATTTATGCAGGTAATATCCTGACATTCCAAGGCCTCATGATCATGATGTTGGCACATGGCTTGTCATCTGCTGCATTGTTCATTATGTCGGGTCAAGTGTACGAGCGTTTACATACACGTGATTTACGCTTGATGGGTGGTCTTCGTGGCCAACTGCAATACTTGCCATTCTTCTTAATGTTCTTTGTTGCAGCATTGGTTGGTGTGCCAGGTCTAGGTAACTTTATTGGTGAATTCCTGATCTTGATGGGTTCATTCAAAGCTTATCCAGCGTTCACGATCATTGCAGCAGTGAGCTTGGTATTTGCGGGTCTTTATGGTCTGATTCTGATTCACAAAGCATTGTTTGGTGAACCAAACCCAGAGCAAAAACAGCACTATACCAGTCCGCTTAAAGATCTATCTGCACGTGAAGTCACTATTTTGATGATCTGTGCGATCGGTTTGGTTTGGTTAGGTATTTACCCGCAAACATTCTTGGATATGTCTCATTCAAGCATGCAATGGTTAGTAAATAGTTATATGCCAGTACAAGAAGTTGTCGAAACTGTCCAACAAGCAGCAACTCAACTTGAACATGTGGAGATGCAATAAATCATGAACTTCACAATTTCTTTTTCTGAGCTAATGCCACTTGCTCCCGTGATGATTGTGGCTTTGACCGCAATCGTCGTGATGTTATTAACTGCGATTAAGCGTAATCACAATCTGATTGCAACAACTTCGGTTGTGGGTTTAAACCTTGCTGCAATTTATATTGGATACACCATGTTTAGTGGGCACTTTGCACCAGTAAACGTGATGGGTATGTTCATGGTTGATCCATTTACCATGCTCTATCAATTCCTGATTCTGATTGCTGCTTTAGCGTGCTGTACTTTATCTCATGCCTATATTGAGACCTATAAGGACAACCGCGAAGAGTTGTATATCTTGTTACTGTGCTCAGTGACAGGTGCAATGTTGTTGGTTTCAAGCTCACACTATGCAGCATTCTTCATCAGCCTAGAGTTGATGTCGATTCCTGTATACGGCATGTTGGCGTATACCTATCAACGTAGTCAGTCTTTGGAGGCGGGGATTAAATACCTTGTGCTTTCAGCGACTGCTTCTGCAATGTTGCTCATGGGTATGGCTTATATCTATGCATACACAGGTTCATTGTCATTCTATGACTCTGTTCAGGCATTGTTTGCTGCGATCAAACAACCAATGGTGTTATTGGGCTTAGGTTTAATTACCTTTGCTGTTGCATTCAAACTTTCACTTGCGCCATTCCATAAATGGACGCCAGATGTGTATGCAGGTGCGCCAGCACCTATGGCAACCTTCTTGGCAACGGCTGCGAAAGTTGCAACGATTGGTCTATTTGTACGTTACTTACTGACTTCTGGTGCAATCTTGGTTGAATCATTAGTGACAGTCATTACCATCATTGCGGTATTGTCGATCGTGGTGGGTAACTTACTTGCAGTTCGTCAAGTCAACTTGAAACGTATCTTGGGTTATTCATCGATTGCACACTTCGGTTATTTGTTGATTGCTTTAATTAGCATGACTTATGCAAGCCTAGGTAGCGTGACGGTTTATGTAATTACCTATGTATTGACCACAATCGGTGCATTTGGTGCGGTTGCATTAATGTCGAGTCCGTATAACAACGTCGATGAAGCACAAAGCCTTGCAGACTACCGTGGTTTGTTCTGGCGCCGTCCGATCTTGACTGCAACTTTAACTGTGATGATGCTGTCTTTAGCCGGTATTCCATTAACAGCAGGCTTCATTGGTAAGTTCTTGGTGGTGATGGCTGCGGTGACAACGCAACACTGGTTCTTGGCTGCAATGATCGTGGTGGGTAGTGGTATCGGTTTGTATTACTACTTACGTGTGATGGTGGTGATGTATATGACTCCACCAGATGTACCACGTATTGATGCGGATGCTCATTGGGGAAGTAAAGTCGGTGGTCTTATGGTCCTCGCTGCTGCGTTATTAGTATTGGTGATGGGTGTTTATCCAGATCCAATGATTAACTTAGCATTGAAGGCAGAGATCCTTTCTCCATTGCACTTTATGTTGTCTCAACAACAGTAATCGTCGGATTTGTACAAAAAAGCCTCCAAAGTTGGAGGCTTTTTTATTGATGAGTAAAAAAACACTTTATAATGGAGTGAGATTAATATTACCTAGGTACTCATTCGTGTCGATTCAAGAAATCCGTCATCCGCTTATTCGCCATAAACTTGGTTTATTACGTCGTTCAGATATTAGTACCAAGAACTTCCGTGAATTAGCGCAAGAAGTCACGATGTTACTGACTTATGAAGCAACAAAGGATCTTCCTGTTGTTGATCATGAAATTGATGGGTGGGCAGGGAAAGTCTCAACTCAGCGTATCGCAGGGAAGAAAATCACCATTGTTCCAATCTTGCGTGCTGGTATTGGTATGCTTGAGGGCGTTCTTAGCCTGATTCCAAGCGCGAAAGTGAGTGTTTTAGGTTTAGAGCGTGATGAAGCAACTTTAGAAGTACGTACTTACTATAAAAAGTTGGTGCCTGATGTTGCCAATCGTTTAGCCATGATTATTGATCCAATGCTTGCAACAGGTAATTCTTTAATTGCTGCGATTGATGTATTGAAAGCAAGTGGCTGTAAAGATATTCGTGTCATGGTCTTGGTTGCCGCGCCAGAAGGTGTTGCGAAAGTAGAAGCTGCACATCCAGATGTGTTGATCTATACCGCATCGATTGACCAAGGTCTGAATGAAGAAGGCTATATTGTTCCTGGTCTGGGTGATGCTGGCGACAAGATTTTTGGTAGTGTTCAAAAAGACTGATTTTTGAAACATTCATAAAAAGAGACTTGATCTCATCCTGAAGCTGTTTTGGGAGTAGATTGAAAGTCTCTTTTTTATTTTTATATACTGTGATGATCAGATTTGCAAAGTAGGATAAATGTCATGAAGCAAGAGTTCTATCAGGGAAAAATTAAACAATATAATCCAGACAAAGGCTTTGGCTTTATTGGAACCTCTGAAGGGGATGTGTTTTTTCATATTTCAGAGTATCCCGCTGGTGGCGAGCCGAAAAGAAATGAAAAAGTGAAATTTGTGGTCGTTGAAAATGACGGAAAGTACAAAGCCACAAAAATTGAGCTTGTTGATCCAAATCCAGCGAAAACCAGAAAAACTAAAATAGCGACGCACAATAATTCAATCACATCAGAGTTGTTATCTAACTTCAGACGCTAATTTTTCTGGTTTGATTTGAACTTGTTTTTAAAGCTCAAAAGAGAAGAGGCGTTTAGCCTCTTTTGCTTTCTATCAGTATTGCTTCTCGATTGGCCTATTGTAGCTAATCAGCTGTTTCACTGAGTCTGAGAGAAAAGCATTTCATCGGTTATTAAGTTAAAAATAAATTATGTGAATTCTCATGATGAGATTTTTTATATTCATTAAATAAATGGGTATCATTTTATTAATGATTTTTATTATCATTTGTAAATTTATCTTATATACTGTGGTCAAATTTTTATCGGGGTTTGATCACTTGAAAAAGAATATATTATTTTTATCTCTCATTACTTTACCCATGTTTGCTGTTGCTGAAGACAATACCGTTTTGCCAACGATTACGGTAAAAGCTGATCAACAAGAGAGTTATGCTGCTGGTAAGCTCAAGAAAAATTCAAATTTGGGTAGCTTAGGCAATAAATCTACTATTGATACCCCGTTTTCTGTTACGACTTATTCGGATAAGTTGATTCAAGATCAGCAAGCTGCCACTGTTTCAGAAGTATTAAGAAATGATCCAAGTATTCGTGAAACAACCAATGCTGGACATTTAAATGAAAATGTTCAGATTCGTGGTTTTAGCGTTGGATTTGAAGACTATAACCTAAATGGCCTGTTTGGAATGGCGCCGACTGGGCGTATTCCTACAGATATTCTTGAGTCAGTCACTTTGTTAAAAGGCCCAAATGCTTTAGTTGCTGGGATGGCGCCAGCAGGTAGTGTTGGTGGCGTTGTCATGGCTCAGACTAAACGTGCCAATCAAGATTTGACGCAAGTTTCAGCGAGTTATGAAGATGGGGGATACTATAAATCAGGTTTTGATGTATCCCGTCGCTTAGGCGCAAATAATGAATTTGGTATCAGAGCGAGTGGTTCATATGGTACAGGGGAACATCTTATTGATGGAATGGATGATACCAATGCAACTGGCGTACTCGCACTTGACTATACGACAGACAAATTAAAGTTAAATTTTGATGCCTATGCGATGCGAGATGATCGTGAAGGTGGCTCACCAGCAATGGTCTCAATGGGAACAATTAAGCAAGTGATTGCAGCTCCTGATGGTAATAATAACTATTTTCCAAAAATTGAAGGAACGCAGAGTAGCCAATATGCTGGGTTATCAGGTGAATACAAGTTCAGTCCAGATTTAAAAGTGTTTGCAGGGGTTGGATATACTGAAAAAGAATATTCAGGCCATCTTTTTGGTACGCGAATGATTGTACAAAATGCTAAAACAGGTGCTGCAACATCTCAATATTATCGAGTAGGGACTCAGGAACACAATGTTGCTGCAAATACGGGTCTTGAAGCAAAGTTTGAAACAGGAAGTATCAAACATACTGTTGGCGTTCGAGCAGATTATTTAACGCGTAAATATTGGCAGCATTATAATAATAAAAATGCAGGATATATCCTTCCAACAACAAACTTTGATACGAATTTATACAACCCCTCATCTGATGGCGCTATGCCAACAGCATCTCCATATATTGGACCATATGCAGATAATAAATATGTGAGCTACACTTTAACTGACCAGATTTCTTTGTTGAACGATAAGTTAGAGTTCATTTTAGGCGCACGTTATCAAGAAATTGATACTAGAACTATACCTGCCTATGCCGCAAGTAGTTACAGTGACGATAAAATTTCACCTAGTCTTGCAATCATTCTAAAACCTTTTGGTGAGAATATATCTTTTTATGCAAGTTATGTTGAAGGCTTATCTGAAGGAAAATCTCTTACCGATCTAAGCTATAAAGATGATATAAACTATAATAAAACTTTTGCTCCTTACCAGACTAAACAATATGAATTGGGTGCAAAAGTTCAGCAAGGCTCATGGCTAAATACGTTGGCGATATATCAAATTGAAAAACCTGATTTGATGACAACCAAGTTTACGACCCCTGATGCAAATAAGAAAACACAAATGACTACAGACGATGCTAAAACTCGTTCACGTGGTATTGAGTGGACGTTTGCTGGCAATTTAACTCAAGATTTGAGTGTAATTGGAAATATGGCTTATATCGATGCAAAATATAAGAAAACAGCTCTGGCAACAACGACAGGCAAAACCATATATGGTATTCCCGATTTTACAGCGGGGTTGAACCTTAATTATGAAATTCCAACTCTAGATGGTTTAAGCTTAAATGCTGGGGCTACCTATGTAAGCAAACAGTATTTAAATAGCGATAACTCTTTAGAATTGCCTGATTACACTATTTTTGACTTAGGTGCTAAGTACGCGACTAAACTTGGTGGTGTAAATACAACTTTTAGAGCGAATGTTGATAACGTTGCCGATAAAAAGCACTGGGCAGGTGTATTTAACAGTGATTATGCCATTATTGGTGCAGGTCGTACCTATAAATTGGGTGTGAGTTTCGATTTCTAAATGAAAATAAAAAACGCTTCCTATTGGAAGCGTTTTTTATTGCGATGAATTAAACCTGATGTTCGCAAAATTGTAAAAAGGCTTTCAGTCCAGGTCCTTGGTACTTTTGACGATGCACGAGCATGTAGAGCGGGCGGGTCAATTGCCAGAATGGGGTATCCAAGATTACCAGTTGGCCTTTTTCTTGTAGCGGTTCAATCGCTAGGCGTGACACGCATGACATGCCTAAACCACCCGCCACAATTTTTAAGATCGCTTCATTATGACCCAGTGTTAAACGGATATTGGCATCGGGTAAATCTTGCAAAATGGCATTATCAAACACTTCACGAGTGCCTGAGCCTTCCTCACGTAGAATCCATTCCACATCTAGGAAATCAGTTGGACTCACGGGGCGATTCAACTGTGCTAAGGGATGATCAGGCGCACAACATACGGCTAGCTCATCATCACGCCAATGGATACATTGCAGTTGAGGTAAATGACAAGACCCTTCGATCAAGGCCAGATCCAATTGGAATTGATTGACTGCTTCAATCATTTGACGGGTATTGCCCACTTGCAGTTGCAGATGTGCTTGTGGATGACGTTGTAAAAATTCAGCCATCAAATCTGGCATTAAATAATCACTAATTGTAAGTGTTGCACCTAAACGTAGATCAATGCTTTGTAATTCACCCTTAGCCGCTTGTTCAAAAGAGTCACAGCGACCTAAAATTTCTAAAGCTTGTGGGAGTAAAAAACGTCCCAAATCATTGAGCTGCAATCGTTTACCCAAACGATCAAAGAGTGGTGCACCTAGGCCATCTTCTAAATCTGCTAAAGCCATACTTGCCGCACTTTGTGTAAGTCGGACAGCATCACTCGCTTTGGTTACCGTTCCTTCTTGAGCGACCGCCACGAAAACAGCCAACTGGCGTAATGTCATGCGCATGTTAAATAGCCTTAATGTTTTGAGTATCCATCAATTATTCGATCATGCTAACATGAGCGCACTGTTTCATGCCACGTTCTCATCATGTCAATTGAAAAATTTAGCGTAGAAAAGGTTTTATCTGTACACCGTTGGACTCATAATCTTTTTAGCTTCACCATGACCCGACCAGCTCATTTTAAATTTACCGCAGGTCAGTTCGCACGTATTGGTTTAATGGTTGAAGGGGAGCTGGTTGTTCGTGCTTATTCAGTTGTCTCTTCACCTTTTGATGAAACATTAGAATTCTTTTCAATTGTTGTGCCTGATGGTGCTTTTACCTCGAATCTACAACACCTCAAAGTCGATGATGAGTTGTATCTGGAAAAAATTTCCTATGGCTATTTAACGCTGGCACGTTATCAACAACCTTTACCACAGGATTTATGGTTATTGGGAACAGGCACGGGGCTTGCGCCGTTTTTATCGATGTTACAAGACTTTGAAACATGGAATAAATATCAGCAGATCAATCTGGTGTATAGCGTACGGACTGAATCTGAGTTGGCTTATGTCGAGCGTATCCAAGAGATTGCGGCCTTATTTGGCGAAGGGCATACGGGCTTTAAGTTCATTCCAATCATTACCCGTGATCCGAATGCAGCCCTGCATGATCGTTTACCTGTTTTAATTGGCAATGGTGAATTAGAAAAAGCAGCAGAGCTCTCTTTTAACCGAGACAGTAGTCATGTGATGTTATGTGGCAATCCACAAATGGTGGAAGATACCAAAGAAGCCCTGAAGCAACGCGGTTTGATTATGAATCGCCGCGGCGAAGGCAATATTGCCGTAGAGAATTATTGGTAGAAGAGTGCTGAATGGATATGTCTTAATGTACAAACATATCCATAAATTCACGAATTTCTTGAATGGCGGTATCGACATCCGTGGTTAACCAAGTCGGTTCAAACAAGCCAATATAATGCTCTAGGCGATCTTGCGGGACCACCAGACGGACAGGACAATCTTCTTCGAGTAAGCGCCAAGGCAGGATCGGCACTTCATTGTCCAAAAATGGTTGTACATTGCGAATATCGACAATCATCGCATTGATACAATCTGGCAATGGCATCACCGAAAACTCTTCTGTACGACGGCGAAAGTATTCTAAATCGCCCCATTTCAGAATATAGCTCGGCTTATTGAACTCAATAATTCCAATCAAATGTTCATCGCGTGTGTGATGTAAAAAACATTGATGCGTCACATCAGTGTCTAATTCAAGAGAAACGCTTTGTTGGCTATAGGACATAAAGCAGAACGGCTGAGAAAGGAGGCGCATATTATAGCTTATTTTAACGCATTCTAAAACCGACTATATTTTAAACAAAAAATAAATAAAAGAAAGTAGAGTTCTGCAACCAGTGCAACGATAGTCCGAAGCTTTTTCACACAATGCAACACTGGGTATTGCTAATATAAAACTTGAAAAGTAAAAGGATGAGGGCTGCTATCATGCATGATTTTAGTAAGCCACAGCCTCATGTGGCCAGCAAAGAAGAAATTACCAAAAAGAGAAGATTACCCGTTTATATTTTGATTATGGTCGGAATCTTCCTGATTGCATTACTTGTTTATATGGTTGCTGATCATTCAGCCAATCCAACTGCTCAAGTGATCATGTCACATATGCAGTCGGCCATTCTGAATGCTTAAGCAAGCATATCTTTAGACCAAAACCAATTCATAATAAAGCTCATTGGTGTGAATCAATGAGCTTTTTTGCAATATTGTGAGACTTTTTTGTTGTATTAGTGATGCCATTGATTGATTGGAAAATAGACAAAAACTAAGGTGGAAGCATCCATAAATCATGTTCTTCATTGCAGAACGTTCTTAGGTGGATGCGTATCAAGATTTAAAAACACAATATAAGGATAACAACATGAATGATTTTTTTAGTGACCCCTCCAATCGTGGAGGATTTGATGCAATGTATTATTGGGATCAGTTTCATCCTATTTTTGCTGCAGTTGTCATCCTGCTTGTAGGGTGGATTGTTGCTTTAGTGATTGCAGCAGGTGTTAAAAAATTACTGCAAAAGCTTGATACCAATCATAAATTGTCTTCTGCAACAGGCCGTACTCCAAATATTGAAAATCTGGTCTCCAAACTGGTGTTCTGGTTTGTGATGATTCTCGCTGTAGTTGGCGCACTCAATGTTCTAAATATCAGTGGGGTCAGTGATCCCTTTAGCAATATGGTTGGTCGCGTGTTGGCCTATATACCTAACTTGCTGGCAGCAGTCGCCGTGGGCTTTATTGGCTGGATTATCGCACGTCTGGTTCGTGCGGGGCTGACCAATGTACTTTCTAAAACTGAACTCGATGAGAAGCTGAGTGGCGAAGTTGGTGTCAGTTCACTCAGTAGCAATATTGGTGAAATTTTCTATTGGTTAGTGTTATTACTGTTCTTACCTATTGTCTTATCAATTCTGGGTTTAACAGGGCTTTTAATTCCCGTACAAAACATGGTCAATGAAGCAATTGCTTATCTACCGAACCTGTTTATTACGGCTGTGATCATTTTCGTGGGCTATGTGTTAGCGAAAATTGTAAGAGGAATTGTTGAAGGCTTAAGTAATAGTCTGGGTTTACAGGCGCAAGCTGAAAAAGTTGGCTTATTTAAGAACTCAAATGTTGCTAAATTTTTAGGTTCATTTGTATTTGCCATCATTATTATTACCACTTTAATTGTGGCTTTTGAAGCCTTGGGTATCCAAGCAATTTCTCAACCTGCAACCGCCATGCTCAATCAAATCATGTATGCAATTCCACAAATCATTGCAGCAGGTTTGATTTTAATTGTGGCTTATATCGTTTCCCGTTTTGTGGGACGTTTAGTGGCTGAACTGATTTCTGGAGCTGGGGTAGATGAAATCCCGATGAAGCTGGATTTACAACGCTTCTTGGGACAAACCCGTGTTTCTGATGTGATCGGTTGTTTAATTGTTTTCTTTACAATGCTGTTTGCGGTTTCAGAGGCGGCCAATCGACTTGGATTAGAACAGGTCAGTGTACTGATAGCGATGTTTATCCAGTTTGGCGCCAGTATCCTACTTGGTGCGGTGATTCTAGTGATCGGTTTCTGGTTAGCCAATGTGGTCGCCAATATCGTACAACGTGGTGAATACAACAGTTCACGCTGGTTAAGCAATTTAGTCCGTATCTTAATTATGGGCTTAGTGATTGCAATGGGCTTAAAAGCCATGGGTATTGCTGACTCGATTGTGAATTTGGCTTTCGGTTTAACACTTGGTTCAGTTGCAGTCGCATTTGCATTGGCCTTTGGCCTTGGAGGACGTCAACCTGCAGAACGTTTGCTGACGGATCTTTTAGATAAAGCAAAAACTGAGGGCAATAAACCAAATCCATTACATAAGGATGAGGTTAAGCCAGTAGTTCCTGTGAGCCCAACACCAACAGCATCAACGACTCCAGTAAATCCTGTGAGTCCGACGCCAACGTCATCAGATACTCCGGCGAATCCAACACCACCAACTCCGCCGTATTCGGATGAATAGAAAAAATAATCTTTGATTTTTTTAATCAATTCGACCACTCTAAGCAGGGTGGTCGTTTTGTTTGTATCGGCGCTATTGGCTTTTGTTTTGGATTGCGATTGGATATTTTGAGTAAAGTTAGAGGGTTTAAATAACAAATTTGACCTCAAAAGCAATTCATTTATAGCTAAAGTATCAATAGTCTCTAAATAAAAAGTCTATAGGAGAATGAACATGAAGAGGCCAAATCGAGTATTCGCACCGATTATTATTGCAGGCATTACTGTAGGGTTCTTGGCGAGTGCTTATAAATTTGTTGTTGCTAAATCAAACTCTTCTAAAGAGAGACCCATTGAAAATACACAACAAATCGCAACTTCAGAAGCGGCAAATTCTTCAGACCACCAAAACTGAAACAGATTTTATTGAACGTAGCCTGAAGTGCTGTAATTCATATGGTCATATCAGACAAATTGAGCCGCTGCCTGTGCAGAAGACCATGCCCATTGGAAGTTATAGCCACCTAAGTGTCCTGTAACATCCAGCACTTCACCAATAAAATATAAACCTTTCTGTTTTTTACTTTCCATGGTTTTGGAAGATACTTCACTGGTATCCACCCCACCGAGTGTGACTTCGGCCGTTCGATAACCTTCAGTACCTGATGGTTTTACCGTAAATGCATGCAATTGCGCTGCTATATGTTCGAGTTGTACATCACTGAGATTGCCAATTGGTGTTTCACTTTGTTCTGCCCAAATCAGTTGCTGTAATTCAAGTACGATACTCTTGGCGGTAAATTCACTGATTAAGGTGCGTAGTAGAACTTTAGGCTGTGACTTTTTCTTATCTTTAAAGAATTGTGCAAAGTCTTGGCTTGGGAAGAAATCAATTTTAAAGCTTTCCCCAACATGCCAGTAGTTCGAAAGTTGCAGTGAGCTTGGACCACTGAGACCACGATGGGTAAACAGCAAAGCTTCGGTAAATTGATGACGATCATTGATCAAGGTTGCGTCTAATGCATTGCCACTCAAGCGGGTGGTGACTTCTTTAAACTGATCTGAGAAGGTGAAAGGAACCAGACCCGCACGGGTTGGATAAACATGATGTCCGAACTGTTGCGCCAGTTCATAACCAAAACCTGAGCCACCGAGAGTTGGAATGGATAATCCACCTGTTGCCACCACCAAAGACTCACAGTGATAAGTCCCTTGACTGGTTTCAATCATAAAACTGGAATCCGCCTGAGCCTTCACTTGCTGTACTTCACAGTGGGTTTGAATCTGAACACGTTTGGCTTTGTCACATTCTGAAAGTAATAGTTCCAGAATCTCTTTAGATCCTTTGAGGGTAAATAATTGCCCGTGTTTGCGTTCTTCGTACTCGATGCCGTATTCGCAGACCAAAGCAATAAAGTCCCAATTGGTGTATCGCGTTAAGGCTGAGATGACGAAATGTGGGTTTTCAGACAAATAATTGGCAGCTTCGACCTCCAGATTGGTAAAGTTACATTTACCACCACCTGACATCAAAATCTTTTTGCCGACTTTATTGGCTTTTTCCAACACCACAACCGAGCGCCCACGTTTGCCTGCTTCTGCAGCCAACATCAAGCCTGATGCACCTGCACCTAAAACAACAACATCAACTTGATGAACCATGGGGAAAATACTCAAGGGAGGAAAAGCGGGCAATTATAGAAGATTTAGAGCAGTTTGAGTATGTTGATTGTTTGATTAAAAAAGATACTTTTAAAATCAAAGCATGTTATAAAATTGGTCTCAATAAAGGGGATAACAATAATGAATGATAAGACTTTTTTAGAAGGCACTCCACCTCATCAGCAAGATCAGCTCAGACAATATACCTTAATTGCGTATGGGCTTTATGCGGCCAGTATTTTTGTGGGATTAACCAGTATTGCTGCCATTATTATGAACTATATGAAGCGTGACGAGGTAAAAGGAACATGGTTGGCCAGTCATTTTGAGTGGCAAATCAAAACCTTTTGGATCACTCTCATTGCTGCAATTATTGGATTTATCTTGTCTTTTGTACTCATTGGCATTCCGATTCTATTTGCAGCATCAATCTGGTTTATTTATCGTATTGTCAAAGGTTTAGTGGTGTTTATGGACAATAAGCCGATTGGTGATGGCTGGTTTTAAGCACTTGATTCGATCAAATAAAAAGTCACTTGCGAGTGGCTTTTTATTTTAAGCGACCTTGTAGTCCACCGGTATGGATCGCCAAAATACGGCTATTTTCAGGAAAATACTGCTGTTGGATTAAATCGAATAGTCCCAGCATCATCTTGGCGGTATAGACCTGTTCCAAAGGAATTGCATATTGTTGTTCAAAATACTGCATAAATTGCAGTAGTTCTGGATTGGTTTTAGCGTAACCACCGCAGCAGTAGGCATCGGTTAAAGACCAATTACTTTTATTGGTCCACTGTTGAATATCTCGTTTTAGGAAGTCGCCTTTCAATGCTGAAAAGCCTAGAACCTGTTGTTGTGCAGAGCTGCCTTCAATTAAGCCAGCAATGGTGCCACCTGTTCCAACCGCACAGCAAATCACATCATAATTTTCTCGATCATCTTTGCTCAGAATTTCCTGTGTGCCTTGCAGTGCAAGTGCATTGCTGCCACCTTCCGGAACAATCAAGGCCTGAGGATATTGCTGTTGAAGTTGTTGTAAATATTCCGCTTCATGGCGCAGTCGATACTCAGCCCGACTGACAAAATGCAATCGCATGCCAAAATCTTGCGCTGTCTGTAGGGTAGGGTTTAAGTCTTGAGTTGCAAGTTCTTCACCACGAATTATGCCAATGCTTTGCAAGCCAAAACGCTGTGCAGCATACGCTGTTGCAGCAATATGATTTGAGAATGCACCGCCAAAAGTCAGAACTTGAGTCAAACCTTGTTGTTGTGCTGCAAGCAGGTTGTATTTCAGTTTATAAAATTTATTGCCTGAAATGTGAGGATGAATCAGGTCCAGACGCTTAATGGTCAGTTGAACCGAACTAGGAAGTGCTAATGTTTGATAAGGTGTGGGAAAAGCAATGTGATCAAACATTTTCGAACAAGAGAAATGGATTTGATCACATTGTAAATAAATTTGATTGAGAATGTCAGTCTTACGTTAGGAGTCGGTATCCACAGAGGTAATTACCGACATCCCAGGACGTAAGTTTTCGATGCCTTTTTGATTCGGATCTATGGCGATACGAACTGAAATACGTTGTACCACCTTGGTAAAGTTACCTGTCGCATTGTCGGGTTTGAGCACGCTAAATTCTGAGCCTGCGGCAGGGGAAATCTGTTCAACATGTCCTGTAAATTTCTGATGATTCATCGCATCGACGGTGAAATACGCTTTTTGCCCAATTTTCATATTGGCAATTTGGGTTTCTTTAAAGTTGGCAATCACCCACGTTTGTGTCGGAATCAGATAAAGCAATTGTGTTCCCGCTGCGACATATTGACCGACTCGTGGATTGACCTCACCTAATTGTCCATCCAGTGGAGCAACAATGGTGCTGTAGTCTTTGGTGGTATTGGCTTGGTCGAGTTGTGCTTGTGCACTATTGACTTGTGCTTTTAAGCCAGACTGTGCCACTTGCGCCGTTTTTAAAGCTTCTTGTGCCACCAAGATATTGGCTTCGGCTTGTTTTAGTAAGGCGTGATTATTCTGCGCATCTGCCGCGGCTTTATCTTGTTCAGATTTAGACGCCGCACCGCTATCGCCCAATTGTTGGTAGCGTTTTAGCTGGGCCACAGATAAATCATACTGTGCCTTGACTTGATCCAGTTTGGCTTGTGCGGCCACAACATCGGCCTGACGTTGCGCAATGGCTTGGGTTTGATTGGCGAGACTGTTTTCTGCTTGCTCAACGCCAGATGCTGCTTGCGTCACTTTTTGGTCATAGGTGGTGGCATCAATATGCATCAACACCTGACCTTGTTTAACCTGATCAAAGTCTTTGACCAAGACATCTTTGATATAGCCATTGATCTGCGAAGACAGGATGGTGGTTTTACCTTTCACATAGCTATTGTCGGTTTGCTCAACCGCCGTATGAAAGGGGCCAATCCGCCATGCCCATAAAATAATGGTGATCCCGACCAATAACACCAACAGCATCCACCACAGGGTAGAGCGTTTGGTTTTAATGAGTTTACTGGTCGGCGGTGGTGGGGGAGGCGGCATTTGGACGACAGCCTCAGGCGCTTTGGCTGCTTGAGTTGTCTCATTTTGCTCAGTGGTTTGAGCATTATTATTTTCAGGTTTCTCTTGTTCGGACATAAGCTTTTCTCAATCAAAAAGGACTAACTGGCTGCTTGCAGATTTTTTCGGGTTTTGTATTTATCCCGTGCATATTTAAATAGCCCCCACAGCAATAACACCACCGCAAAAATACCGTTTAATACGATTACATCGTTATAGGCACGTACCTGAGCTTCACGGGTGACCACCTTATTCAGATTTTGCAAGGCTTGGTTATTTTGCAAAACAGGGTCATTGCTACTGACCATGGCACTATGCTGATAGGCCTGTAAACGCTGTGCCACAATTGGATTTGTCGGATCAAGATTGCTATTGATTTCGACTTTATAATCATAGGTATGGTGCTGCTGATAGGTGTTGAAAAAGGAGGAGCCGACCAAACCACCAAAATTCTGTGTGGCTGAAAACAGTACAATGAAGGTCACTACATATTGCGGGCCGCGTTGTAAGGTTCGCATAAAGCCCATCAGCAACAGTGGACCGATAAACACGCCACCTGCAAAACTGACGAGAAATTGACTACGATAAAAGTTGGCAGGACGCACATCACTGGTCAGGTGATAATCCAGCGCACAAGCAATCAAAATTAGGATTTCAGCAAGGAACAAATTTAGAATTAGTCGTTCACGATGAAAGGTCAGTGCACTAAATACCGAACCTGCAATGGTGCCGCAGAAGATCACCACATACAGTGGTACAAATTGGTCGGGCCCCATGCCCATGGTCTTGAGGAAATTGACCGCGGCATAGCTTTGTTCTGACATGAGTAAGCGTAGGGCGAAGGCACTGACCACAAAACTGAGTAAATCACCTGCGGCTAACCAACGGGTCATAATCAGTGGATTGCTGCGATAGTGTTCATAAGTCAGTCCCAACACAATCAAACAAAAACCAACAATTAAGGTATAGGCCAACCAAGGACTATTAAACCACCATAAAATCGGCCCTTGGGTGAGTACGATACACAGACAGGCAAAACCAGGTGCAAGCAAGGCAAATGTAAAGAAGTCCTGCTTTTCGAATACCTCCAAGCGTAGGCTGCGTGGCAGTTTTAACGCCACCACCATGGCAAAACAACAAATTGCCAAACCTAATTCAAAGGTATAAATCACATCCCACTGATTGGCACTGAGCAGAAAAGGCGAGATGATCCATGCCAAGGGTAGACCCAGTTGTTGAAAGCCAAAGGCCAGATAAATCCCTTTGGCCATATCTGCTTTGCCAAAGGCTTGCATGGTGTAATACATCCCTAGCGAACTTAAAGGCGCGGCTGCCAAACCTGCAATAAAGCGCACAAACAAGGCGACTTCATAGGTTTGAACAAAGATATGTAAAACCAGCACACCAATAAAAGCCAACAGACCAATTTCTGAAAATAAGCGCAAACCATATTGTTGGCGGGCTTTAAACAGAATCAGGTTAGAGCTGACATTGGCCATTACATAGGCCGCAGGTAGCCATGCTGCTTGCGATGGGGTGAGACCATATTCACCTTGGAAAATCGGTAAATTGGCAACGATAAAACCATTACTTAAACTGGCTGCAATACATATAAACAGGCCAATAAAAAAATAGGCAAAGCGTTTTGGTCGGGCATGTGCAATTGCAGCAGGTGAGCCCGGTAAGGTTGGGCGCTCATCGGCAGACCAATCTGGAGGAGTCTCTAGATAGCGAGGGCTTTTATCCATATTATTCCTCGAACTAAACTTTAATGCCGTTTAATAATAATTCTATTGCTCGTTTGGCTAAGCGCACTTGA
Organism: Acinetobacter sp. Ac_3412; assembly: GCF_013072675.1. Classification (NCBI taxonomy): domain Bacteria; kingdom Pseudomonadati; phylum Pseudomonadota; class Gammaproteobacteria; order Moraxellales; family Moraxellaceae; genus Acinetobacter; species Acinetobacter sp. Ac_3412. The sequence goes on from NZ_LXUJ01000009.1 coordinate 136,824, forward strand.
TCAGAGGCATGATGTCCTTGAAATGAGGAGCCTAAAATCGCTGTGATCATGGCAAAATCATGTGGCGTTAAATCTGGACGACACAATTTGTGTTTTATGGCGCGATCAATCAAGGGTTGTAATGCTTTATCACGCCGCTCATAAATGTTTAGCATGATTGGGTCTTGCCGATCAATAATACGCCAGTAATCAATCAGAACCACCAGATGGGGCAGTTGTTCGATATGACCCTCAATCAGACGAATAAAGCCATCATCAAAGTCTTGTAAGGCAAGCGTACGTTGTTCCAAACGTTCTATGGCACGTTCCAGTAATGCTGTCATCAAGGCTTTACGATCTGCAAAATTACGATAGAAGGTTGCACGTCCCACGCCAGCATGATCAATAATGGCTTGTAAAGGCACATGAACCCCTTGCTTGCGAAAGATTTCTTCAGCCGCATTCAGAAGTTCATCACGATTATGCGCTGCCAATTGCTGACGTTTTGCCATGATTCAAATTTCTTGGGAGATAGGGTGAATTAAACGGACATTTTTGTCCGAAGTAAATATGCTGAGAAACTTTATTTTGTGTAATTTCGGTTAAATTGCCGTTCTGAGTGATTTTTCTAAGGCCATACAGTGTTAAAAAATAAGAGTAAATTAAGCATGTATAAAAAATACAAATAGGTGAACAATGCAAGGATTTATCCCGCGCTTGCTAAAAGGAATAAAGTATCGGCCATATTTGTCTGCGACTTTCTCTTTGGGTCTTTTGATTTATGGGGCTTTGCATCTGCTTACCCAGTGGCATTGGGCAACCTGCTTACAGCTGGGTTGGAATATTGCGATTTGGCTGTATTTATTTCTGACCCTGAAAATGATGTGGCACTTGGACGCCACCCATATTTTACAACGCGCCAAGCAACAGGATGAGGGCAAGTGGATGATCTTGACCGTGGTGCTGGTTGCCATTGTGATCTGCTTTATTTCGATTGTGGTGCAATTGGGGCATGTGCCTAAAGATCAGCCGATTTTAAAAAGTGCCCTGATTTTACTGACCATCGGGACGATTTTTTCAACGTGGTTATTACTGCATACTTTATTTGCGATACATTATGCCCATGATTACTACCTTGCAAAGAGTCGTCATCAAGAAGCAGGTTTGGATTTTCCTAAAACCGATCAACCTGATTATCTGGATTTTATCTATTTCAGTTATATCATTGGGACCTCCGCACAAACCGCCGATATCTCGATTACCAGCTCAGCGCTCCGACATCTGAATATTTTTCATTGTGTCTTGGCTTTTATTTTTAATACTGTAATTTTGGCGGTGGCGATCAATGTCGCAGCCAGCTTGATTGGCTTATGATTAATAACTTATTTTTATTAATTAATTTAAAAATGATCATTTTTATTTTTGGCTGAGGTTGGTTATTTTTGAATCTAAATCTACAGTGCAAGGATAAGAAGATGAATACCCAGCATCAAGTCAATCAACAACAGTACCAAGATAAATCCCAAGCCTATTTAAACAGCACAGTGCATGCGCAAGGTGTTGAGTTTTCAAAAATGCAGCACTTGATCCAATCACATCAATTGAAGACCGTGTTGGACTTAGGTTGTGGCGGTGGGCATGTCAGTTATCAGATCGCACCATTTACCGATCAAGTAACGGCTTATGATTTAACGCCGTCGATGGTGGAATTGGTGGCACAACAGGCCAAGCAAAAGGGCTTGAATAATGTGATCACTCAGCAAGGCGCAGCAGAGAGTTTACCCTTTGCCGATCAACGCTTTGATTGTGTGATTACCCGCTATTCAGCACATCATTGGCACAACGTCGCGCAGGCGATGGCGGAAATTCGCCGTGTATTGGCGCCGCAAGGCAAGGTGATTATTGTCGATATTTTAGGGCACCCAAATCCAGTGATGGATACCTTCTTTCAGAGCATTGAAACCATTCGAGACCCAAGTCATGTACGCAATTATAGTTTACAAGAATGGATACGCTTTGCTGAATCTGCAGGTTTTAGGGTCGAGAGCGTTGAAAAGCAATATTTAGATTTAGAGTTCAAGAGCTGGACGGAGCGGATGCAAACCCCTGAATATGCGATTCAGACCATTCGTTATTTACAGAACAAGGCATCTGATCAAACCCAGCAATATTATCGCATTCAAGCAGATGGTTCATTTAGCAGTGAGGTGTTGTATATGGTGCTTTCAACGTCATGTGGATGAGGCTAGCAATAAAACATTGAATTCCCAATCTATTCTAAGCAGAATAAGCTGTCTATTTTGTGGCACTTAGACCACGGCTTAAATCAATTGGGTATATTATAAAATGACAAGTAGATTAATTTTAGCAATCAGTTTGCTCTGTTGCAGTAGCGCGCTATGGGCTAAAACCGAAGTTTTGGCTCAAGCGGGTGAGGTCAAAATTATTAAACGAAACTGCAATGTAAAAATCGATGCCTGTGACTATATTAAAACCTATAAAGGTCAAGACAAAGTCTTAATATCGCAATGGAATAAGACGGCAAGGGCCTATCAATTCACCCCAAAACTGATTGGTTTTCAACTCGGTGCAACTGGCAGTGCGCATATCCTTACAGTGTATGACCAAAATAATAAGCAGCAGGAATTCTTTGAATTATTAAAAATGTCACCCAATCAAAAGTGCTTCGTGACCAAACAGCAATTGGATAAAGAACATGACAAAGTGGTGTTTTACCGACTGCCTGAACTCAAGCCTTATTTAAGCATCAGTAAAAAAGATCCAAAGTTTAGCGAGATGGAGCAGATTGGCTATTCTACCTTCTTTGACGAGAGCGATGGCTCGTTTAATTTTGGCTATGATGCGGAAGAAGACGGAGAGAAATATTTTCAGGAGATCAAAGTCGAAAATCCATGTAGTTTAAAACCTAAAATCATTAAACAAGGTGATGAGTAAAATTAAAATGATGACACAAAATAAGATGTTGAAATGGGTGCTTGCTGCCACGGTATTGGTCGCGACACAGACTGCTTTTGCTGCGGAAAGCGTCAAGAAAACACGTTATGGGCAAGTTCAAATTAAAGTCAGCCCTGAGACTGGGCAAGAAACGCTATATTTTAATCATAAGATGGTACTGCCAAAAATTGAGGGCAATAACGGTCTGTCGATTGAAGGCATTTATAAATTACAAATGGATGATGTGGTTTTGGTGCAAGACATTGGCGGCAGTGGTTGTCCGATTCAACTGAATTTTGTGAAAATCAGTCCAAACCAGAAAGTGACAGTTTCACCTGTTTTTGGCTCATGTTCGGATCTCATTAAAGTTTCAGCAAAACCCAATCAAATTATCGTGAGCATGCCTGACTTTATGGGGGCACCAGAAAGTGAGGAGCAAGAACGCAAAGTTGCTCAGAAGAAAATGATTTATAGCTATGATGGAAAATTACTGAAAGAAAATGGCAAGCTGCTGCTTCAAGAATAAGCGTACTACTTAGCAAATTAGACTGAATTTTGCTCATGGCTAAGGACTGATCAAGTGGATGAAGTAGATCATCAAGATCTACTTCATGTTTCGTATTTCAGAAAGATTTAATGAAATACGGTTTCCAAAGCTTTTAAGCCCACTTTAGGGTCGAGCAGACCGTTGTAGATTTCAGGAACTTCACGATCCACACCTAAAAGCTGATAAATGGCGAGCATGGCGCCACGGATGGAATATTCCACGGTAAACACCACATCATCTTCCAGTTCCACAAATTGACCCAAGAAAGCAAAATTAACAGCATTCTCTGGAATCAGTAAGGGACGGTCGCCTGCTTTACGACAGGCAAACAGTGCAGAAGCATAGGGCATCATCACGGTGCTAATGTCACTATGCGCCAGTACATGATCCAGAATATCGTCGAATCCGAGTTGATGAATTAACTCAATCACAATCTCTCGCCCAGTGGCTTCACTCATTGGTTTTTTGATGTAGTCACCGATGTGATCAATTTCAAAGCCATAGCCCCATAAAGTGAATTTACCTTCAGGTAGGTCAGCAAAATGCGGTTGTGCCGGTACGACGATGGATAAATGCCAGCCCGACTCAAACCATGTCATCAGTGCGCCCGTTCCGGGCTCATTGCCTGTGTAATCAATGATGCGTTTGAGCAAGACATCATCATGCAGGGTCAGGGTAAATGACTTCCATTTATGTTCGTCGATATTGCCATTAAAGGTCATTGGGCGACCAAAATCAGGTGCTTTTTGTGCAAGGGTTTCCCATAAGCGCCAGCCATGATCCTGTCGATCACGAATTAAGGCTGGCACATCATTTTGACCGCCATAACGTGAATCGGCTGTAATCGAGCCTAAAGTAAATAATGCGAGATCATGTTCACCTAAGATAATCTGTTCAGTCCCTTCTGGAAGGTTGAGATAAAGCTTGCTTGCCTTACGTTGTTTACTTTGCTCATCTTCAATAAAATCAGCATCGGTGACATAAGTACCAAAGCGCACATCCACGCCTTGTTCGACTAACCAACGTTGTAAGGGATAAATCATCGAATCATATTGATTATATTTGGTGCGCTTAACCCCAGCCAAGGTATGAATACGGGGTAATTCTTGAATAAAGCGTAGAAAATAACGACGTAATTCCGTTGCACTATGCCATTTCTGAAAAGCAAAGGTGGTGCGCCACATCCGCCAGAAATTGCTTTGGAAAAATGCATCATCAAAAAATTCATCAATACGACGGCTGCCAATCCGTTCTTCTTTGAGTGCCAACAGGCGTAGCATCTGCGCACGATTCAAGGTGGATAAGCCAAGTTTTTCGGCTTCTGCAATGACATGGTTCGCATCAATTAAACGGGCTTGAGCATGGGTTTTGATCTTGTCATTAAATTCACGGCATTCTTCACGGACAGAAATGTTTGGATCTTCCAGTGAGGGGATGCTGGAAAACAGATCCCATGTGCAGAGATAGGTTTCATCTGTTAACATTCTTCCGCCTCGAGTCACCCATGCATGGTTTGGATTGAGTGGGTTATGTCCACCATCCATTGAACCGCCTGAGACCTCAAGCTCTTCTAAAATATGAATGTTTTGGGCAGGTACTTTGGCGTCACGAATGGCAAAGGCTGCCGCCGCCATACCAGCAATACCACCGCCAATAATCCACAGATGTGATTGTGAAGGGTCTAAATTTTTCAATTTTTTAGTTTGCATCTAATGTGCCTCGGTTATCGTTATTGATGAAAATGAATTTAATTCCATAAATTTATTATGGGATTTTAGTCTCGAAAAATAAATGAAAGTTACACTAAAATGGATGACAAATTTTGATCATAAAATTAGTTTTATAGAAAAAACGGATACTCGATCCATGACGGAGATGAATATGCTATTTTTAAGTGTTTGATATTCATTGTGAATTGAGTCTTTACTCTAGCTTATGGCTTTCTCATCAACTTCTGTTGATTAAAGTGCACAAAAATTGCTGAGATTAGTCAAAATTTTTATATCTTCTGACGATGCTTTTTCAGTAAAATTAATATTTGAAAATTATTCTAATCTAGAGGTTTCACTTGGAATCGTTATTGATTTTAGGCTCAATTGCTTTGGCTTTAATGTTGGGTGCAATCAGCCCCGGTCCTACCTTTATTTATGTGGCTAAAAACTCAATTGCGATTTCTCGTAAGCATGGACTGTTTACCGCCTTGGGAACAGGCACGGGTGCAGCCTTATTTGGTTTGCTTGCGGTCATGGGCTTGCAAGCGATTCTATTAGCCGTACCTTCTGCTTATATCGCACTAAAAATATTTGGTGGTCTGTACTTACTTTGGCTGGCGTATAAAATTATCAAACATGCCAAAGAACCAATGGAAGCAGTCAATGGCACTGTGAATCGCATGAGCTATGCACAAGCCTTTCGCTTAGGGCTGATTACTCAACTCAGTAATCCGAAGATTGCGATTATCCTTGCCAGTATTTTTACCGCCTTATTACCGAAAGACATTCCAAGTTATTACTATGTGGTGTTGCCAATGCTGTGCTTCTTTATTGATGCAGGTTGGTATTCGCTGGTTGCAGTAGCATTGTCAGCCGAAGGCCCACGTAAAGTTTATTTAAAATCAAAATCGATATTTGATCGGATTGCGGGAGGGGTGATGACCTTGCTCGGATTAAAGCTGATCTTTGGCATGAAATGATGCAGCAGAAAAAAGCGACCGAGCAGGTCGCTTTTTTATTGCCTAGAATCAACGCATCTCGCTTAATCTTTAAAATGCACAGGAATCCATTGATAGCTCTTTCCATCAGCAGAATAAATATGTCCAATCCCTGGGAATGGTAAATGGGGAGCAGCAATGGTTTGTCCATTTTTGGCGAAATCAGCAAACTGCTTTAAGCGTGTAGCGACGGCTTTTTTCGGGTCAATATCGTATTCAATCGCAGTTTTGGGTTGATCGAATTGCACAGTATGTGAATGCACGATATCTCCAATAAACACCACGCTTTCACCTTTGGTTTTTAATTCATAGCTAAAGTGACCAGGCGTATGTCCCGCCGTGTTAATGACTTTAAAGCCCTGAATTTCATCACCGAGTTTATAGGTCTTAAAGCGCTGTTTGGCTTGGTATGGGGCAATCGCTTGTTTAATGTGCTTTACGGTTCCTTCATAACCCGCTTGTTTATCTTTAGGAAGCTTGGCAGCCTGTTTTGGATCAAGCCAATAATTGGCTTCGTCACTGGAAACGTACACGGTTGCGTTGGGGAAATTGGCTACGCCATCTTTGCTGATGCCGCAAACATGATCAGGATGTAAATGCGTGAGTAAAATGGTATCGACCTGTTCCGGTTTGTAGCCTGAAGCCTCGAGGTTTTTTAGAATTGAGCCTAAATGGGCACCAAAACAACTGGCTGCACCGCTATCGACGAGTACCAATGATTTTCCTGTATTGACGAGGAAAGCATTGATGGAGGTCTGTACGCCTTTATCTTGATCAGCATAGTACTTCTTTAAGATTTGCTGGACTTGTTGCTGAGAAATATCTTTAAACAAGCTTGGTGACATAAAGTTAGTTCCATCGAGCAGGGCGGTAATTTGTACATCACCGACTTTGTGTTGATAGTAGCCCGCAACCTGTTTTTGTTGTTCAATGATTGGCAGGATCTTGCTTGTTTCTGCATGGCTAAGTAAAGGGAAGCTGCTCAAGAATGAGACGGAAAGGAGGAGGGCTGTTTTTTTCATAGAATCATTAAATTTATTAGAGAAAAACTTTTTTACCATGAATTCAAATAAAATTGGGTATTTGAGCGCAGAAAAAAATCCACTTTTGTAAGCGGATTTTATGAGAGGTTCTCGTCTTAGCGTATGGCTTTAATGCTGGGTTAGCTTGGAAAAGTCTACCATTTCAAATTCTTCAAGATCACAATTTGCCAATGCACATTTCTGCTCGGTATAGGCCGCTTCACCTAAATTTTGTTTGGCCTTATTTGCCCAAAACGCAGCTTTTTTGGCATCTTGCTGTTCAACCGGCAGTCGAAAACCATATTCATCTGCAAGTGTCATTTGTGCAGCAACAGAACCTTGCTGCCCTGCTTTTTCGAGTAAGGGGATGTATTGCTCAGTAGTTGAATAGTATTGCGCCAGCAAATAACTTGCATAAGCATCCTTTTGATTGGAAAGCTTTTGAATTGGCTTAAGGTCGATTTGTTCTTTTAACGCTGAATCTTGTGAGAATAGAGCAAATTCTAAAAGTGCAACAGATGCAGTTGGGTCTCCTTGTTTGATATAGCGATTCATTTGCTTTAAAAATAAGTTTTGCTGTTGATCGATATATTCTTTTGCCTTCACCTCCTTATTCTCTGAAAGTAGCTGTTTTAATGTAGGATCAACTTTTATATTTTGATTCTCATCATCCGATTGGAATAAAGTATTGAATATTAGTTGAACTTGATCTTTGGCTTGTTGTACTTGAGGGCTAAATTGATAATCCGGTGCTTGAGCAACCGCACTATGCAAACAAAAAATGCTTAAAAAAAGAAAAGCTATTATTTTTTGGAACATGTTTTACCTGATGTATTTATCGTTCATTTAATATTTTGGTTGAATTATAGAGATAAAAAAAGGGCTTCCGAAGAAACCCTTACATCAGTTTTATATATTAAGACACTTTATCGCCTGGTTTAGCACCAGATTCAGGAGAAATTACCCAAACCCCTTCGCCATTACCCGCGGCAAGTACCATACCGTTTGAGATACCAAAACGCATCTTACGTGGTGCAAGGTTAGCCACCATCACCACCAATTTGTCTTTTAAATCTTCTGGTTGATAGAACTCACGAATACCACTAAACACATTACGCGGTTCAGCTTCACCCACATCTAAAGTCAATTGCAGCAATTTATCAGAACCTTCTACAGTGGCAGCTTCCAATACTTTTGCTACACGAAGATCAATTTTCATGAAATCTTCAATACCAATAATTTCAGCTTCACCTACTTTTGGCTCAGGCTTTTTCTCAGCTTTCTTTTCTTTTTTCTTCTCTGCTTTTGGCGCTTCTGCCGCCGCAGCTAAAGAATCTTTAGATGCATCCACCATGGCAGCAACCGCTTTGGCATCAACACGTTGCATCAATGGCTGGAATTGAGCAATTTCATGACCAACCAAGATGTGCTGACGTGATGCAAAGTCAAAGCTTTCAAGTTGTAAGAAGGCTTGAACTTGTGCAGCAAGTGTTGGCAACACAGGTGCCAAGTAAATCGCAAGTTGACGGAATAGGTTAATACCCACCGAGCATACATCATGAACTTGTTGTTCCTGACCTTCTTGCTTGGCAAGTGCCCAAGGTTTTTTCTCATCGATATACTGATTGGCACGGTCAGCCAAAGCCATGATTTCACGGATTGCTGCTGAGAATTCACGTGCTTCATAGGCTTGTGCGATTGAATCACCTGCATCAATAAAGCTTTGCACCAGCTCAGATTCCACACATGTCTCTGACAAAGTATTATTGAAGTTGGTGTTAATAAATTTTGCACAACGGCTGGCGATATTCACCACTTTACCAACAAGGTCAGAATTCACTTTTTGAACGAAGTCATCTAGGTTTAAATCTGAATCTTCAACTTTGTCAGACAGCTTAGACGCAAAGTAATAACGTAGATATTCAGGATTCAAATGCTCTAAATAGGTTTCAGCTTTAATGAAGGTCCCACGAGATTTCGACATCTTCTGACCATTCACCGTCAAGAAACCATTCACGAATAAACCTGATGGGGTACGGTAATTAGCACCTTCAAGCATTGCTGGCCAGAACAGCGCATGGAAGTAAACGATGTCTTTACCAATGAAGTGATAGACTTCTTTATCGCTGTCTTTTTTCCAGAAATCATCAAAGCTTAGATCTGGACGTTTAGTTTTGATGTAGTTTTCAAAACTCGACATATAACCAATTGGTGCATCCACCCAAACATAGAAATATTTATTTGGTGCATCTGGAATTTCAAAACCGAAATAAGGCGCATCACGCGAAATATCCCAATCCGATAAACCAGCTTCAAACCATTCATCTAGCTTGTTGGCAATCGAAACAGGCAGACGACCTTGGTCACGGGTCCATTTCTGTAAGTATTCTGAGAAATTCGGCAATTTAAAGAAGTAGTGATCCGATGATTTTTCAACAGGAGTTGCACCGCTTAAGGTAGAGCGTGGGTTTTCTAATTCGGTGGCGTTATAGGTTGTACCACACACTTCACAAGCGTCGCCGTATTGATCTTCCGCTTTACATTTCGGGCATGTGCCTTTAATGAAGCGGTCAGACAGGAACATACCTTTTTCAGGATCGAATAACTGGCTAACAGGGCGAATTGCAATATTGCCGGCTTCACGGTTTTTAATATAGATTTCTTCTGAACGTGCTTTGTTCTCGGCACTATTGGTTGAATCATAGTGATCGAAATGTACGCCAAAACCATCAAAGTCACGGATATGTTCTTTCTGAACATTGGCAATTTGTTGTTCCGGACTAATCCCATTGGCTTCAGCACGTAGCATGATTGCTGTACCGTGAGCATCATCCGCACATACATAAGTCACATCATGGCCCATTGCACGCATCGCACGAACCCAAATATCTGCTTGGATATAACCGAGTAAGTGACCCATATGGATAGGACCATTGGCATAAGGTAGGGCATTGGTGACTAAAATTTTACGCACGGATATTGTTCTCTCATTCGTATTTGCAAGGCAGATGATTTTACATGACTTGGCCCCGACTTGCACAAGGGATTCAGTGAAATCTTTTCAAGCTGTGTTATGGGTCTATTTTCATGACTTCATGCAAGCTTCACTTGCACTTCAATCAAAACACATTTCCTTTACTGATAATGGCTGCATGCTCAATAAATAAAGGAACCAACCATGAGATCTTGGCATTTGCTTTGCGCATCTTTTTGCGCAAGTGTGGCATCGGTTTTTAGTTTTGTGATTCCCTATTGTTTGTTCTTAAACTTTCAACAAAACCATTTATTGCATGTGGTCAGCAATGCAATGCAAGTGATGCTATATCTCACTCCATTTCTGATCGTGCTTGCTTTTATCTTCTACGTCATTGTTTTATCAATATTGAAATTACCCAGCAAAATTTTTGATTTGGGGCAGTTTTCAAAAGTCAGTTTGGTCTTTTTTACGGGGTGGATGTGCTTAGTGCTGCTGATTTTATTCGAAGATCAGGTTAATGGCTTTGATTTTGAAACATTAGCCATGAGTCTTTTCATTTTTGTTGCGGTTTTGCCTGTGCTTGCATTGGGTTGTATCAGCGCCAATAGTTATTATGTGTTGATATGCAAAAAGAAGTATGGCGATTTAAATCAATTTGAGAGGATCTAGAGCAGGAGAGTATGCATCCCGAAGGATTACATACTTTGCATTTGTTTTACTGTGACACTGTGCTTTGAATTTTTTCTTAAAGAGATAATCTTTCCTTTAGATAGGAAATGAATGTGATAGCTCTTTAAGCCGTCCGTTTTCGGATCAAGGGTAATTTCAGCAAACATTGGCGTCTGCCAAAGTTCATCACTGCCCAAAGTTCCTAACCATGCTTGTGCTTTTAGTGCCACCGTAAATTCATCTTTGAACTCAAGCTCAGTAATACTCAGTTCACTGCACCAATGTTCGGTTTTAGGAAATTCAGCTTTAGAAAATTTCCAGCAGATCGTAAGCGCTAGACTGCTTTCAACAGGTGCTTTATCATCACTTTGCTGATGAATCACTGGAATTAACTGTTCAGCAAGATCTTTTTCAAACGAAAGAATCATGTTTTGGATTCTTCTTTTACTTGAAAGTATGTACTTCAAACGTTTTTCTTGGGCTTGAAGTTCCTGCTGAATTTCTAAGAGTTCATTTTCATTCATATTAGGTAATTCTGACAACGAGGTCTATGATTGAGATATTGCGGAAGTATATCCGAACTATCTCCTTATATTGTTAATAGTTTTTAATACAAATTTATTGGTTGCAAAAATGATCGAAACTGCACGATTACGCTTAAGACAATGGCAAGCAGAGGACTATGCATCCTTTGCCGCAATGGGCACCAATCCACAGGTGATGGAATATTTCCCTAAACTCCTGACTCGAGCAGAAAGCGATGCACTGATTGATCGAATGAAATCAATTATCGATGCAAAAGGCTGGGGCTTTTGGGCGCTTGAGCTAAAGCACAATCAGCAATTTATTGGTTTTACCGGTTTACATGATCAACCGACACAATTTTCATTTTCGCCTTGTGTGGAAATTGGATGGCGACTCGATCAAGCCTATTGGGGGCAGGGTTATGCACCAGAAGCTGCCCAAGCGGCACTTGCATTTGCTTTTGATCAATTGAAACTGGAGAAAGTTGTTGCATTTACCACTTTGGAAAATGCCAAATCACAAGCCGTGATGCGAAAATTAAACATGAAAAAAGTGTCTAACTTTCAGCATCCCGCTTTAGCCTCAGAGCATCCTTTAAGCTGGCATGTGCTGTATGAGATTCTACGATCTGATTTTGTTGAATAAATGGGATGTTATTCATTTATATGATTTTTATATCTAAAAATTAAAAGCTTTATCAATCCGCAATCAATTGAATCTTCCTGTATCCCATTTGTTTCAATTTGCAGCAATGGGCAAAAAAAAACTTCAAACACGGTATAACTAAGATTGATCCAAACAATATGTTTTTTACCTATAGTGAGGAAATATCATGACAAACGAAAAACTTGATGAATTAAAAGACCAAGCAGCAGAATTGGGTAATGACTTAAAATACAAAGCAAAAGAAGCTCAGCTACAAGGTGAAAAAGCAGTGGATGACTTAAAACACTCCGCCGAGGAGCTTAAGTTAAAAGGCGAAAAAACCCTTGATGATTTAAAGAAAGATGTCTCTGAGCAAAATGCAGAAGGTAAAGAGGCAGTTTCATCTAAAGTGGATGATATTAAAGCCAAACTTGAAGATACCCAACATGCGGTTCAAGATAAGTTTGATCACTTTAAAGAAGAAGCTGGCCATAAACTGGATGATGCCAAAGCCAAAGCCTCTGAGTTGAAAGATGAAGCTACTGCAAAGTTTGATGATCTAAAAGCTCAAGCAAGTCATAAGCTGGATGATTTAAAGAAAGCAGCAACGGATACGATCAATAAATTCAAAGGTTAAGCTTGCTAACCTTGTGATCGACTGAAGATCTTCCTCAAACATAGGCAAACTATGTTTGAGGATTTTTATTTGGATATTTTTTAAATGGGTTTCTATTAGGGCGAGGAAATAAATCGTACTGGCTGATTGATGGGCATATCAATGTATTGTTGGCGTTCTAGATCGAAAATCTTATAAAAGGGCTGAGTACGTTTTTGATAAGGAAAAAGCTGATTCATTAATGCTGTTTCTAAGGATGGCTGAGTTTCTTGGAGGTGTATTTTACCTTTTTTATCTATGTAGAGTTTGACATTCAATCTGAAAGATTCACCTTCTAATGGAACACTTTTTTGTAAAAGTAAACAGGCCATTTCAGTTAAGGAATAAGGTGCAGCAACCCGTCGAATACGTTGTATAACAGCTTGATCTTGCATGGAAATAAAATAATAAACTTGTTCATAGTTTGAGAATAGGCGTTTACTATTGTGATCACGTTGTTCTGCCGAAGTCTCCTGAATGGGTAAATCCTCTGGCTTTATCTGTTGCGCAAGCGCTAAAGCATGCTGATTAAGCCACTCTGAGTTGCTTGCTTTCAATAATTGAATCTTTAATCCGTTTTTTTCTGGGTTGATTCTAATTGATACCTTAATTTCAGACGATGGGGATTGCTCTTTTTGCTTATTTGCCACGATTTCTGTTTGTGGCGGCAATTGATAAACAGCACGATTCATCGATTCTTGGGCGAATAGCGGGAAGCAAGCAAATAAACTACATATCGCCAAATAATATCGTGTCATTGAACACTCCCAAGTGAAGCATAAATATCATGTGACTCTGCATATGATGAAAGCGTAATCCCATATTTTCATCGTCGATATGATCAGCTTAGCAATATATCCTGTTCCTGTGAAAAGTATCAGTTGCTGAAGATTGAAATTTATAGCAGAAAAGTTGCTCTAAAAAATGAGCAATTATCTACTTTGATATGAGCGTCAATTCTTCAATACTGCTAAACTAACCAAACTCAGTGAAATGTTGATCTGTTTTTGGAGTAAACAAAATGTCGTGGCTTTCTTCCTTAAAATCTGTTTTTTCACCAGCACAAGAAGTGAAGGAAGACGAGATTCAAACAGTTCTACAAAATTATGTACTGCCACATTCAGACAATGCGCTCAAAGAACGCATTAGCCAAGTGAATGTACAAGGCCGTATTTTACAACTTACAATGAATACCTTTCCTGAAGAAAAAGATCACTTACAGCAGATCCATGATGAGCTGGCTGAAGCCTTGGAAAAATGCGGTATCCAAGAGTTAAATTTACATATTATCCAACAAAAACATGCGGCGCATGGTGAAGCAGGTCATAGTTGCTCATCGAAGCCAAAAGCAGAAAACAGCAATTTACCTCCTGTGATGGATGCATCACCTAAAGTAGAAGCCGATCCGAATAATCCTCCGATTCAAAAAGCTGCACCACAACAACGCGATGTGGCTGCGCATCCACGTATCCAAAATGTGATTCTGGTTTCTTCGGGTAAGGGTGGTGTAGGTAAATCAACGACTACGGTCAACCTTGCACTTGCATTGCAACAACTTGGTCTAAAAGTTGGTGTGTTGGATGCCGATATTTACGGACCAAGTATCCCAACCATGTTGGGCAATGCGGGCAGAACCCCACAGATTGAAAATGAACACTTTGTACCTTTAGATGCTTACGGCATGGCGGTACTGTCGATTGGGCATTTAATTGGTGCACACAATACACCTGTGGCATGGCGTGGTCCGAAAGCAACTGGTGCGTTGATGCAGTTGTTCAATCAGACTCTATGGCCTGATCTAGATGTACTGGTGATTGATATGCCACCCGGTACAGGCGATATTCAGCTGACTTTGGCGCAACGTATTCCTGTGACGGGTGCAGTGATTGTCACCACGCCGCAAAATGTGGCGTTGATGGATGCAACCAAGGGTATTGAATTATTTAATAAAGTGAATATTCCAGTACTCGGTGTGATTGAGAATATGTCGACGCATATCTGTTCAAATTGCGGTCATGAAGAGCAAATTTTTGGTACAGGCGGTGGTGATCAGCTATCTGAGCAATATCATATTCCTTTGCTTGGTCATTTACCTTTAGATGCCAAAATTCGTGAACATGCAGATCAAGGCACACCAAGTGTGATCGCAAAGGATGCAGCCGCAGACAGTTATCTCAATATTGCACAAGCCGTGTTGCAACAAATGGAAAAGTTACCAAAACGTCAGAAAGACGATAAGCGTATCTTCTAAAATGCTTAAAAACCCGGCATATCCTGCTGGGTTTTTACTATTTGATTAAAATAAGTTTTTATTTTTACGCTTTAAAAATAAATTAAAAAAATAAAAAATGGTATGTTGCTTGCTTATCACTTGTTTTGATTTTTGAGTATAGATCAATGATGCAATTTAAAAGCCTGATGGGTATTGTCAGTGTTTGTGCAGCTTTAGTTTTAAGTGGCTGTAATGGAGATAATTCTTCAAATAGTAATAACCAAGTACAGGAAAAACCAAAATTACAGCCGATTGTGATCCAAGGCGCATTGCCTGTTGAATCAGAGCGAATGGCATCAAAACTAGAAAATGTCAGTGTAGAAACCATTGGTGGCTGGAAATTCTGGAAAGGCACCTATAAAGGTTATCCAATGGTGATCTCTAAAACCCGGATGGGGATGAGCAACTCGGCCGCAGCGACAGCCATTGCAATTCAGCATTATCAACCGATTGCGATTATCAATCAAGGAACCTCGGGTGGACATGATCCAGACCTAAAGGTGTTTGATATTGTATTAGGCAAATACACCACCAATATCGGTGCATTTAAAACGCCAAATAAACCGATTGGCGGTGGTTCAAATGCGTTGGAATGGAATGAAGCCTTTGACGTATTACCAGAGGATGAGTCTGATCCAGAACCGATTGCGATTCGTAAATTCGAAGGAGATAAGGAATTACTTGTCGCCGCGTATAAAGCCAAAGTGCATTACAGCAAAGGACAAGTGGTCGAAGGCACCATCGGTTCAGCAGATACGTGGAATAATGAACTCGATCGCATCAACTTTTTCCATACCAAATACGGAACTTCTGTAGAGGAAATGGAAGCGGCATCGGTGGCTCAAATTGCGCAACAGTTCAAAGTACCACTCCTTGGGGTGCGTATCTTATCGAATAATATTACCAATAATGGTGCCTATGACCCTGCAACAGGCGAAGCGTGTCAGGACTATGCACTTGAGGTCGCTGAGCAATATATGAAGATGAAAGCTGAGGCTAAATAATTAATGTGATCGAGAAGAAATCATTTAGATGGTTTCTTCTCTCTGTTGTTTTTCTCGTTTGCGCCAACTGCGAATTACAATCCAGCGCCACATCAGGTGAGTCGCTAGATAAAATAAAACGGCAAATAAAACAGCTTCAATGATTAGACCTGAAACTAAAATTTTGGCCAAACTAAAATCAATATGACCATGCCCAAAGTTCTTAATCCAGTTTAAAATTTGATGCAGAACACCAAGTAGCATCTCTTTATTTATCATATTGACGTGATAAATTTTTGTCCCAAACCAAAAGCCTAAATACAGAATTGGCACCACGGTAAAGGGATTGGTGAGCCAAGCCATACAGAGGCCAATAGGTAAATTTACTTCAAAAAATAATACCGTCAGAATAATAAACAGACTATGAAATGGAACAGGCAGAATGCCCCAGAAGGTGCCAATAAACATGGCTTTTGCAATCGAGCGACGGTTCACATACCAAAGCAATGGATTTAAGGCGCGATCGCCAAAAATTTTCATCAGCTTTAAGCTCGCGACTTTCTCTGATGAAGGTAGCCACTTGTGAAAGAATTGCTTAGGCATAAACGCGGCAATAGACCCAATAGGACAGATAAATAGGAAGTTGTATAGAAAATAACACGATTTACTTAGCGAAAACTTAAAATCACTTCAGACATTATTGCATTAAAATCAAGCCCAAGATGAATAGGTTACATTTATTGTATTTTAAATAGACGCTATTTATGCAGTGACTGTTGAGTAGAGTAGGCTTGAAATCCATAAAATAAATATAAAACAGTTGTTTAAGTTGTGTTTGGTCATAACTGTTTACAGTTATTTTTTTGCTATGGCTTCTGAATTGGATTAATCTGAAACTATCTTCTAGTGAGGTCATTCAATGATTTCATGGTTCTTTATTGGTTTAGTCATTACCATTCTGTTGACTCCTGGTCCCACAAATACCTTATTGGCATCTTCGGGTATTCAAGTTGGATTACGCAAATCTTTACTATTGATTCCAGCAGAAGCAATTGGCTATATCATCGCAATTAGTGCATGGGGCATGCTGATTGGTAAAGTCTCTACAACTTTACCTGCATTGCCTATCTTTTTGAAATTATTAAGTGCGGGTTATATCGTTTTTCTTGCGATTAAATTATGGCGCACTGCGAACCAAGAAGTGGCTTTAAATCAACCCACGATTCGACCTAGAGAATTGCTATGTGCGACCTTGTTGAATCCTAAAGCACTGTTATTTGCTTCAGCGATATTTCCTGTTGCAGCATGGAAAAGCCAAGAGCTTTATATGGCACATATGAGTACCTTTGTCGGCTTGATTTTGCCAATTGCATTATTCTGGATTTCAGTTGGTGCAATGTTAGCAACGAATAAAGTTGCATGGTTGTCTCAATCAAAATTACAACGCACGGCTTCTGTGGTTTTGATGGCTTTTGCTATTCCAATTAGCTATTCAGCATTGATCAATTTATAACTTTGGCAGCGTTATCCACATAACAGGATAGTGCTGTTGTTTTCATTGATACCATTTTACGTTAAAGTACTCGCCAATTATTAACTTCGTCTATGGATAAAAAGTCATGGCAATAAAATCTGATCGTTGGATTCGTGAAATGAGCGAAAAACACGGCATGATTGAACCTTATGCAGAGAATCAAGTTCGTTTTGATGAAAACGGAGAAAAGTTGATTTCTTATGGGGTATCGAGCTATGGCTACGATGTCCGTTGTGCGCGCGAATTTAAGGTGTTTACTAACGTTCATTCAGCGATTGTTGACCCAAAGAACTTCGATGATAAAAGCTTTATCGATATCGAATCTGATGTGTGTATTATTCCACCAAACTCATTTGCTTTAGCGCGTACGATTGAATACTTCCGTATTCCACGTAATGTTCTTACGGTTTGCTTGGGTAAATCGACTTATGCACGTTGCGGGATCATTGTGAATGTAACGCCGTTAGAACCTGAGTGGGAAGGTCACGTTACCCTAGAGTTCTCAAATACAACCAATTTGCCAGCGCGTATTTATGCAGGTGAAGGTGTTGCACAGATGCTGTTCTTTGAAAGCGATGAAGTATGCGAAACATCATATAAAGATCGTGGCGGTAAATACCAAGGTCAAACTGGTGTGACTTTACCGAAAACCTAATTATTAATCGTTAAAATTTTTAACCATTGATCATCGGGTCAATGGTTAATACCCTTTCAGTAAAAGCTAAATATAATGCTTATCACATCATCATAAATCGTATCGTTTTTAATGAATAATAATTCTTAAATTTTTAGTATTTCCTTATTTTTAATCAATTAGATTTATCCATTTAAATAAAACGTTCTACGTCTCGTTCTTTTTAAATTCAAGATAAGTACTCACCTGTGATTTATGCGATTGCTTGATGATGTTTTAACCATTGGTCAGGAAAATATATAAATTAATCAAATAATAAAAAAGATATGCTAAAAATAAATCGCAATTTTTTAAAATATTAAGAACAGGTGGGGATAATTGTGAATAAGATCTATCAAGTGGTATGGAATACGACGCATCTTTGCTGGCAAGCCGTGAGTGAGAAGGCTAAAGGTGGCGTTGTTGCAACGCAATCAACAACAAAAATCAAATCTAAAACTTCTGTTGCTCATACAGTAAAACTAGCAGCGTTGTTTGCGGTGAATGTACTGAGTGCAAGTATTGTTTTTGCAGGACCAACAGGTGGCGTGGTTAGCTCTGGAACAGCGAGCATTTCAACCGCAGGTACCACCACCACGATTAACCAGTCCACCGCAAAAGCTGCAATTGACTGGAGTAGCTTTTCCACCAATAGCAATGAAATTGTGAATTTCGTGCAACCGAATAGCAGCTCGATTACCTTAAACCGCGTCACGGGTACAAGTGCATCCAACTTAAATGGTCAGTTAAATGCCAATGGACAAGTGTTTATTATTAACCCGAATGGGGTGTTATTTGGCAGTACCTCACAGGTGAATACCGCGGGTTTAGTGGCATCGACCTTAAACTTGAGTAATGCTGATTTTAATAACAATCTATTTAATTTTAACAACCCTACCAATAACAAAACTGTTGAGAACCGCGGCAAAATCACTGTACCTACAGGCGGTACGGTTGCCTTAATTGCGCCAACAGTAAAACAGACAGGTACGATCAAAGCACCGCAAGGCAATGTATTATTGGCAGCAGGTGGTGATATTACCCTGAATTTAAATAATGGCAGCCTATTGGGTTACACCATTAATCAAGGTAAAGCACAGGCCTTGATTAACTCAGGCGGAATGATTCAGGCCGATGGCGGTAAAGTGATCCTTACTGCGAAAGGCATTGATGAATTAAGTAATGCGGTGGTGAATAGTGTTGGGGTGATCCAAGCGCAAACGGTGAATAATGTCCGTGGTGTGATTGAGCTCGGCAGTGATTTAAGCAGTGGTAAGGTAAATGTTAGCGGTACCTTAGATGCATCCGCCCCGAATGGAGGCAATGGTGGGCAGATTAAAACCTCTGCGGCAGAAGTAAATATCAATTCTGGTACCAATATCACCACACAGCGAAATAGTACGGGCAGCTTACCGCCGACCACCAGTGGCTGGGAGTTGAAAGCCAAAAATGTCGATGTCGATTTCTTTGGTGGCAGTGTCAGCAGTACCACTTTGGGTGATGCTTTAAATACAGGCAATGTCACTTTGAATGCGATTGGTACGGCAGAAGGTCAAGGTAATATTAATATCAATGATGCAAGCAGCTGGAATGCCAATACTGCGCTGACATTAACAGCAGCTAAAGATATTAATTTTAATAGTGATTTGGACTTAAGTGGAGATAAAGCCAAACTTGCCATGAATTATGGTACAGGTTCGGATTACAACTTAAATAATGGTGCCAAGATTAATATCAGCGGTTCATCACCGACGTTATTGATTAATGGAAGTTCTTACATTGTGATCAATGACTTAGGCGAAGAAGGTGATGCCAATATCAATACTTTGCAAGGGATTAACAATAACCTGACTGGAAATTATGCTTTAGGTAGCAATATTGATGCCTCAGATACGGTGAATTGGAATAATGGGAAAGGCTTTGAGGCGATTGGACAGCTTCAAGTTAAGATTGATGGTGGTATACAGTTACCTGAAGGAGGGATTCCACCCGAAGTAGAACTACCATTCTTTCAAGGAAATTTTCATGGTTTAGGACACAAGATTGATGGTCTAACTATTAATCAAGCTCGCCCTGAATGGGGGAATCTAGGTTCTGTCCCTGAAACAGCTCCGCAAGGGCTGTTTAGTATTACCTATGGTAGTGTATTAAGAGATGTAGGTCTTACTAATGCATCTCTTTATGGGTACGCTTATATGGGGGCGCTTTCAGGCTTACACCTTAGTGGGAATATTAAAAATGCATACAGTACCGGCCAAGTTAATGGTTTGCTATATGTAGGCGGTTTAATTGGACTCGCAGGCCACACAGGAGGTACTGAGTCTAGTTTGCAACGAATTAGTGGTAGTCATTCTGAGGCAAATGTTAAAGGTGTTGTTGGTGTAGGTGGATTAGCGGCAGGAAGTACGATCCCGATTTATAATAGCTATGCCACAGGTAATATTGCTTTGCCTGATTTTACAATGACTGCTGAGCAAGAGCAAAATCTAGATCCTAATTATACGGGAGGGTTAATTGCTGGTGGTTTAGTGGGAAGTGGACAAGGCATCTATAATAGTCATGCTACGGGGAATATATTATCTGGCGCATATGTAAATGGAAACTGGCATTCAGAACTTGGTTTCGGTGGTGCAGGTGGTTTAGTAGGGTTCTTTGGGTCTCAAGAAAATAACACTCATTATATTGATCAAAGTTATGCTACAGGCAATGTGAGTGGTCTAACCGGTCTAGGGGGATTAGTAGGAGGTACGGCTTTTAGAGGCTATGATTTAGCTCCTCGTTTATATATCAATAATAGCTATGCCACAGGTGATGTAACAGCGATAGGTAGTATTAAAAGTGAGCATATTGGTGGCCTTGTGGGAGCGAATGCTACAAAAGATATTATTAATAGCAGTTATGCAACAGGTCGAGTGAAAGGCGATACTTATGTTGGTGGGCTTGTTGGCTGGAATGATGGAATTGTAAAGAACTCATATTCAACCAGTATGGTGGAAGGCGAAACATCTGTCGGAGGGCTAATTGGTTACAACAATGGAACAGTTGAAAATAGCTATTCGAATGGGGGGGTAACTGGTGTAAATCATGTTGGAGGGCTCATTGGAGATGACCCTTATGCTAATGGTATAGTCATTAATAGCTATTGGAATACTGAAACATCAGGTCAATCTATCAGCGCGGGCGGTACTGGAAAAACCACAGCAGAACTGCAAAAAATTCTGACTTTTTCAGGGTGGGATATTGCCGATGCTTCTGACCCAAATTCAAGCTCGACCTGGGTGATTGATGAAGATAATGCGACCCCATGGCTCCGTTATAATCATTAAGATTAAAAGACATTATTAAGATATAAGATCAGAGGCTTAAGTCTCTGGTCTTAAATAATAAGATATTGATTAAATTTAGAGAAATAATGAAATTTTATTTATATAAACAAGTAGGGATGCGCAATAGAACACTCCTTCAAATAATGGGAGGGATTAGCATTTTGGTTGCTGGTTCTTCTATTGTCCGTGCAGACGTTGTGATTCCTGATAGTGGTACTATTACGAAGCAATTAGGTCCTGAACAATTCAAAGAAACACCCAAAACAGACCAACAGTACTTTGGTGCTGATTCATCGCAGCAAAATTACAGTCAAGATCAAACACCCATTTGGGTCACAAAAGTCCAGATAGAAGGGAATCAACAAATTGCTACAGCAGTTTTACATGATTTAGTCAAACCACTGGAAAATAAAAACAATGTACTGGCTGATTTACAGCTTAGCGCAGAACAAATCACCCAATACTATAAAAAACAGGGTTACTTTCTGGCGAAAGCCTATCTCCCCAAACAAAAATTAGAAAATGGAATATTGGTGATCCGAGTACTCGAAGGACAACTCGGTCAAGTCCTTTTAAATAACCAGTCCAAAATTAAAGATACAACCATTAAGCACTTTACCGATCAAATTCCTCATCATCAGGCGTTACAACAACAGCAAAGTAATCAGACTTTGCTGCTTATTTCAGACCTAGCAGGTGTGGGGCAAATTCAGGCAAACCTACAGGCTGGCGAACAGATTGGGCAAACCGACCTTGTTCTGGACATTCTGGGACAGCCAATTTGGCTCGGACGAATTGGTATTGATAACGCTGGAAGTAGTTATACCGGCAAATATCGACTTTCAGGCTATCTCGAAAGTAATAGTCTACTGGGATATGGCGAAAAGTTATCTGCTCAATTACTCGGAAGCAATCAAGACTTGGTTTCAGGAAGTTTAAATGCTCGGTTTCCTGTAACAGGAACGGGTCTATGGCTGGGTGGTGGTTATAGTAGAACTGAAT
This sequence comes from Acinetobacter sp. Ac_3412, assembly GCF_013072675.1. Taxonomy (NCBI): domain Bacteria; kingdom Pseudomonadati; phylum Pseudomonadota; class Gammaproteobacteria; order Moraxellales; family Moraxellaceae; genus Acinetobacter; species Acinetobacter sp. Ac_3412. Next base: position 159,298 of record NZ_LXUJ01000009.1, read on the forward strand.
ATGAACTGGGTGAACAGTTTAAGCAATTGGATGCTACAGGCACCTCTGAAAACTATAATATAAACCTCATTTATCCATTGATCCGAAGTCAAAAGACTAATTTGAATTTGAAGCTGTTGGCTGAAAAAAGAAAGTTATTTGATGAAATAGAGGCCACAAATACAGAGACATCCAAACAGATAGAGGCGAGTCGGATCTCACTCAGTTTTAGCCGAATGGATGATTGGGGAATTGGAGATGTCAAAGGTGGTATTAATCAATTTGAGTTGATCACGACGATTGGCAATCTGAACATACAAAGCCCATCGGCTTTGAATATCGATCGCTTATCTGCAAAGACCCAAGGCAGTTTCAATAAATATGAGCTTAAGCTTTCCAGACAACAACGGTTGACGACATCTTCATGGTTGACCAGTGAGTTATATGGACAACTTGCATCCAAGAACCTCGATTCCGCCGAGAAATTTTCCTTGAACCAAATGCGTGCTTATCCAGCAGCAGAAGGACTTGGAGATCAAGGTTGGGGGGCATCAATTAATTTTTATTATCAACTAACACCATGGCTAAATACTTATTTATTCCAAGATTTTGGACGCATACAGCAAAATAAAAATCCATATCTTGGTGATAAAAATACCCGCAATTTGGCAAGTACAGGGATTGGTTTTGGCGGTGGATATCAAGACTTTGATTATAATGCGACACTCGCATGGCGAAATACTTCAGCTGCGAAAAGCGACAAGGATCAGCAACCTCGATTGCAGTTTGGCATTGGGTGGAGATTTTGATTTAAATTAATGAGTAATATTTATTAAAAATGTGATCACTAATAATCTGTAATTTTAATAGAGTCTATATTATTTAAAATAACATAGGCTCTGGAGATGTGTATAAAGAATATGTCGATAAATATCAATTTTTTATAAGCCTAAGTGATTTAAATCTATATCAAATTATTGTTTGATAATGTGCTTTTATTTTTGTGATCTAGTTTGTATTATTATTTTTTTTGGCCCTTATTGTTTAGAAAAATAAAACTAGTATTTTAGAATTATTAATATATTATTTGGAAGTGATCTGTTTTTATACGGCTTCACAGAAGATATATGAATTAGAAAGTCTTCTGTGATTGATATAAGAGCATTATAAAAATAAACAAATATGGATGTACTAAACACGGAGGTCCGTAATGCGATACTTTAAGTCTCTTCATTACGCAATGTTGACTTTAGGTAGCCTGTGCTTAAATTCTGCTTATGCAACTTCTACAACCTTACATCGTTTATCTGATTCTGAAATGTCCGCGACAACAGGGCAGGCATTATTGAGTATGTCTTATATTGCACCTACAGATGCTAGAAATTTAGAAAATCAGCGTTCGGATGGAGATCCGAATCTAGGTTTTTATCGTTTAGGAATGGAAGCTGAATTGGAGTTGAATGCCAATATAAAAAAATTGCAGTTAGGCTGCGGTGGTATGAATGGAGCGGGTGGATGTGATATTGATATTGATCATTTAAGCCTAAGTGGAATTTCTGACACGCGTGAAGGGCGAGCGGGCTCAAGTGCAAAGTTAACCAATCCTTTTATTGAATTTGCGATTCAAAATCCTAATCAGGCTTCCACTCGAAATGTTGTTGGTTTGAGATTAAGTGCTGAAAAGGTTTTGGGTCTATTGACACTAGGTACAGAGAACTCTTCTACTGCAAATGGAATAAATAGTCTCTCTGGATATATGAAAGTTCGATCTGGGATTGGAGATACTGAGTTAGAAAGAAGCAAAATTAAGGTTTCTGCCAATACAGCAGCGCAATATATGAGTTTAGCAACCTATCCGATTGAAGGGCGTTTAATTGCAAATGTACTGGTTGATTTAGCTGATGCAGATTTTAGAACCAATGGTGGTGGTTTTAGTATTCCAGAAATGAATAATCTACCAATTGAAACCCCACAAATTGTAGTCAATGGTAAAAGAAATACCTCAATCGGTTTAACTGCAACCATCAATATCCCAACAATTTATTTAGGCACTGGTGATGATTATCCAGCCTCTGGTCGAACAACCTCAGATGCAAATGGAACGACGACTGCAGTCTATACGGCGGGGAATCCTGTTGATGCTGTGATTACGGGCTGTAGAAATTTAACTCTGGCTCCTACATGTTTAGTTGCATGGGAAGGCCGCCAGTTTAGCAATATTAAAATGAGCGGGTCTGTGAGTGGAGCGAAAGCGACAGTAAATTTCCAAGAAGCTTTGGGATTTATTCATCGCTTAGAGATTAATTCAGCAGCATCTCTAAGTTTGCAGAGTCAAAATATTTTATGGCCTGATTCGGATACTGCAAATATTGCTCAATCAGGCTGGTGGCTGGCATTACAAGATCCTGTGAGTATTGGACGTGTAGAACCAACGCAAAGATTAAGCATTGAGCCATTGTTGGGACAGTTTGCAACAAAAGCTGGGGATTATTTAAAACAGAATCCTGCTAGAACCAGTGACCTTCTCGGTGTGCTGACTGGAAGTGGTTTGGATGCAGATATTGGAAATGTAGATTTGTCTAATGTCGCAGCTCTGCAAATGAACCTATCTAATTTGCAGCTCAATGGGCAAAATTTTACGCCAAATTGTTATGGGAGTTTAAATTTCTGTTAGTTTCAGTATTAATAAAAAAGACAGCTTCTGCTGTCTTTTTTATTATCTTGTATATATACAATAAAATTAATTTAGTTTTTCTTTAAAAGCACGATTATTTATCATTATAGGTCATTTTTTATCGGAAAATATTTATTTTTTAGCAATCATTGTGTTTATATTGTAGATGTTACTATCATTTACATAAGTATTATTTATTTTATTAAATTCTTTATCTGCTTGTTTGTGGTTAGGTTTTTATAGAGATAAATATATATTCCGGTTAGTGAAAAAATAAGAAGGATTCTTATAATGAGAAGTAGATATTTATCTATATTTCTTTTAGGGGTGAGCGGTTTTTATGTGAGTTCCGCTTGGGCAGCCTCTTCCACTTTACAGAGCCTGACGGATAATGAGTTATCTGCAGCGACAGGGCAAGCTTTGATGAGTTTGTCGTATATTGCGCCAACGGATGCAACGAATTTAGAAACAAAAAGAGCAGGTGGTGATAAAACAATTGGTTTTTATAAATTAGGCATGGAAGCGGAGATTGAGCTGAATGCCAACATTAAAAAATTCCAATTAGGCTGTGGCGGAGTAAATGGTGCGAATGACTGTGATATTGATATTGATAATTTAAGTCTAAGCGGTTTGAAACTTGATGCTAATGGTAAACCTGTGGCTATGACAAGAGAAGAACGTGCTTCTTCGTCAGCAAAATTAACCAACCCATTTTTAGAGTTTGCAATAAAAAATCCAAACAGTGCATCTACTAGACAAGTTGTAGGGTTTCGTTTAAGTGCAGAAAAAGCTGTTGGTTTATTAACAGCGGGTACTGAAAACTCTTCCACACCGAATGGTATCAATACAATTTCAGGCTATATGAAAGTTCAATCGGATAATGCTGGTGTGATTAAGGGCTATGCAACAACAGGGTCAACACGGGATAATTTATATGGAACGATGTATAGCCAAGATGATTTGGTAATCACTGGTACTTTGAAGTCTATTTTAGCTGCTAAAGCTGGGTTTAAGACTGTAGGTGGTGGATTTAATATTCCACAAATTAATAATAACTATTTTGAAGTTCCTGCAATATTGGTAAACGAGAATAGGGCTAAATCTAAAGTTTTATCGGCTCCCGTTAAGGTTCCTAATATTTATTTGGGTAGTGGAGCAAATTATCCTATTAATGGTTCTGTTCAGTACAATCCAAGTGGACCAAATGATCCTTCATATCCAGAACCGACAGGTATTTACACACAAGGTGGATTAACCCAGGCTGAAGTAACCAGTTGTAATATTACAGCGTGTTTGATTGCTGGGGTTGGTAAAAGATTTAACCAAGTCATGATGAATGGTACGATTTCAAATATTTCAGCGAATCTGAATTTAACCCAATCACTGGGTTTAATTCATAATTTACCGATTAACTCACCTTTTTCATTATCATTACAACAAAATGCCTTACAGTGGACTGGTGCTAAAAGTGATGATGTTGCACAAAAAGGTTGGTGGATGTCATTTTCAGATCCTGTAAATATTGGTTATGTTGTTCCAAAAGATCCAATTGATATTTCTCCACTCTTTCCTCAAATTGCAGCTGCTGTTTCAGATTGGTTGCGTGATGGTGGCGGGCATGAGGCCTATACGGATGATATTGGTGGACTATTGGGGTTCGGAGTTTTAGATGTTGATATTGGTACGGTTAATTTAGCTGGAAAACCATTAAATTTAAATCTAGGTAACTTGCAATTAACCAATCAAAACTTCCAACCAAACTGTTTTGGTAATTTGAAATTTTGTTAATTCTGTCGTTAAGAAAAAAGCAGCTTTTGCTGCTTTTTTTATTGAAAAGAAGGGAGTCTATTTATTTGATCTTAAAGTTATTTAGTTTTCTATTAATTTTCATTTTACAATTTGGGTCATTTTTTCCTGAAATTGTCTATTATTTAACAAAAATTAGTTTTATATTGAAATTCGTCATGTGACATGGGGTTAGTTCACTAACATTTTGTCTATAAGTAAATTTTATAAGGAAAATTATTTTAATTTCAAAAACTGAAAAGGATTTTTGTAATGAAAAATAGATATTTATCAATGGTTTTTTTAGGGACAATCGGTTTCTGTACGAATTCTATATATGCGAATTCTGCAACTTTACAATCTATGTCAGATAGCGAGATGTCTGCGACTACAGGGCAGGCTTTAATGAGTTTATCCTATATCGCGCCGAGTGATGCAGCTAACCTAGAAAGGCAACGAGGTGGTGAACAAAGTGTGGGATTTTATAAGCTTGGTTTAGAAGCAAAACTAGAATTAAATGCCAATATTCGCAACCTGCAGCTTGGTTGTGGTGGTTCAAATGGTGTTGGTGGTTGTGATATTGATATTAAGAACTTATCGCTGAGTGGTTTAAATGATGGTGTAGTGAGTGGCTCGGCAAATCCGAATGAAGGTAGTCCAACCTTTAATAATGGCCGTGCATCGACAAGTGCAGAGATTACCAATCCATTTATTGAGTTCGCAATTAAGAATCCAAATAGTGCTTCAACCCGAGAGTTTGTTGGCTTAAGACTTAGTGCCGAAAAAATTAATGCACTACTAACAGCTGGTATTGCAAATGGGGCAACTCCATCGACAACGGATGGGATACAAAGCTTAAGTGGGTATATGCAAATCGCGGGTACAACGGGTGACGTGTGGACAAAAGCAGCAACATTTGGGAAAAGTGATTCAAACTGTTTGCCTGGAATTAGTGGGCCAACTGCATGTCAATCCATCGCTGGGAAGTTAGATGTCGTATTATGGGGACGAAGAGATTTTGCTAGTTTACCTGCTGATAGTAATACTACAGGTATTACGGTTCCAAGTATGAATGTTGGTTTTAGCTTGCCTGCATTTACAGTAAATGGTAATAGACAAACAAAAGCAGTTGCACCAAATGTGAGTGCTACGATTCCAGAAATTCCAATTGCAAGAGCATCTAATTGTGTTGCAGGAGATACTAGAGCAGCATGTACTGTTAACTATGATAATGATCAGTTATATGTGAGCCTTCGAAAGGCAAGTGGTTCTGGTTATAATGCAGCTAATTTGGCTCAAACTGATTGTGTTGCTCTTTTGATTTGTCTTGTCAACAATGCAAAATTTAAAATGGGTGCTGATTCAAAGTTAACCAACTTAAATATCGATATTACCTTTGAACAAGCATTAAGTATGATTCATAACATACCTTTGAAAGGGACAGGCGGATACTTAGCTTTGCAAAAACAGGCACTACAATGGCCAGGTGCAAATGCTGATGATATTGCACAGAAAGGTTGGTGGATGTCGTTTGCCGAGCCGGTTCAATTGGGATATTTGAAAGCATCACAGCAAGTTGATATTAGTGGGGTGTTGCCTCAAGTATCTACATTTGTAACTCAAGCTTTATATGCAGGCGATCCAATCAGTATTAATTTAGCCGATGCACTGGGAGCTTTAACCAATAATCCAATTGTCAAAAGCTTAACGATACCTGTCGGCACCAGCACTGCAACTTTAACACTTCAAAATCAACAGCTTAAGAATCAGGCTATTCCAACTAACTGTTATGGTAGTCTAAGTTTTTGTTAAGCCTAATTTTTTGAAAAAGACAGCATAAGCTGTCTTTTTTTATGTGGATAAAAACTAGCGATACTGAAAATTTTATTGTTTAGTTCGTTATTGAATGTCACTTATAACTTTATAGGCCATTTTTATCGGATATTGTCTATTATTTGACAATATTTGAGTTTATATTGGAAAACGTAATATGGCATATGGTTAGCTCACTAACATTATTTGTCTATATGTGAAGTTCAGGGAGATAAGTACTTCACTTTAAGTTTTAGAATCTAAAAGGATTTTTATAATGAAAAATAGATATTTATCTATGGTTTTTTTAGGAACCATTGGGTTGTGTAGTCATTCTGCATATGCAATTTCCACGACTTTGCAATCGATGTCAGATAGTGAGCTGTCAGCAACTACTGGTCAGGCGCTAATGAGTCTGTCTTATATTGCACCTACAGATAATGCTAATTTAATGAAGAATATTTCAGGTTCTAACAATATTGGTTTTTATAAATTAGGTATGGAAGCCAAAGTTGAACTTAATGCAAATATTAAAAATTTACAGTTAGGTTGTGGGGGTGTGAATGGTGCTGGTGGTTGTGATATTGATATTAAGAACCTCTCTTTGAGTGGCTTGCCAGATAGCTATGATGCAAATGGCAGCCCAGTCTTTAATAGTCGTGCATCTACTGATGCGACAATTACAAATCCATTTATTCAATTTGCTATTCAAAACCCTAATTCTGCATCAACAAGACAAGTAGTTGGTTTACAGTTAGGTGCAGCCGCTATTAGTGGTCTATTGACTGCTGGAACAAGTAATAGTGCTACCCCATCGACAACAGATGGTATTCAAAGCCTAAGTGGTTTTATGCAAATCGCCAGTACTACGGGTACTGCGGTAACTCAAGCTGCAACTTTTGGTAAAGGTGCTAGTAATCAGACATTGAGTGGTTATGCAAATATTTCTGGTTTAGGTAATGCATCATTTGTGAGTGATCCATCAAATAGTAAAACAACTGGAATTACAATTCCAAGTATGACGGTACCATTTACACTCCCTTCATTCCCTATTAATGGTGTGAGACAAACTCAAGCGAACGTGCAAAATATTATGGCGAATATTCCGATTATTCCGATTGCACCGCAAACCGGATGTACGGGAAATATTACAGGTACAAACCTAGCTTGTGGTTCTGGTAATACGACTTGGGGAAATGACCAGCTCTATGTCGATTTAGGCTGTAATGCACCAGGGGCTGGGCTTTGTGGGTTGATTACGGCAGTTGTACCCAATACTGTATTTAAAATGGCAAATAATTCAAGCATTACCAATTTAAAAATGAATATTACTTTTAATCAAGCATTAAGTATGATTCATAATATTCCCCTTACAGGGACTGGTGGATATTTATCATTGCAAAGTCAAAAACTGCTTTGGCCTGGGGCAACGATGGCGGCTTCTGATCAAGGGCTGAATAATTTGAATGCGATGAGCAGTGGAACAGATGTGGCTCAACCTGGGTGGTGGATGTCTTTTGCTGAGCCTGTACAGTTAGGAAAATTAAATGTTACAAATCCAGTCGATATTAGTTCAGTGCTGCCACAAGTTGCGCAAATGGCATCTGATCAATTAAAAACTTCTCCCTATACCTATGTTAGTTTTGGATCTGCAATTGGAGCTTTAACTGGTGCGCCGATTGTACAGCAAATTAATATTGATTTAGGGGCATATACCACCACGAATCCAGCTACTTTGACATTACAAAATCAGCAATTGAATAACCAGAAAGTGATTTCAAACTGCTATGGTTCATTATCATTCTGTTAAGTTTATCTAAAATTAAATTGTTTTTAATCAAATTTAAGTGGAAGTCTCAGGCTTCCACTTTTTATTGATATTGAAAGAAAGTCTATGCTGAATTTGAGGGCGATTAAATCGAGTAGCGGTAGTTGGTGGCGGGACAGCAGATAGGTTTGTAGCATTCACATGTATTATGATACTGGTTGTTCAGATACCTCATTTTAGCCATACATAAATATTGAACGTGGTACAGCTATAAGGGACTGAAAAAATGTTGGGTACATCGAACACCATGAGCTATCGATTTTTGTCTGTAGTATAGGCGCGGGATGTTGGTGGACCGCTTACTGTGTTATCAAACCCTATTACCAAAAAATGTAAAAGTTAGCTAAATATGTGCAGGAGATAAAACATCATTTATCTTTGTAAGTTATTGAATGAGGCCAGTAGAATATTATATTTATTTTCATACATCGGAAAAATGTAACTTTTAACTGGTTTTTTTTGCATTTGCGTAAATAGTAGGCATAATAAAAATTGAGATTGAGTAGGTAAATTGTGCCTAAGTTTCGAGTGGTGCTTGGAAGCATATCCTTAGACTGCGAGTTTGCGTAGTAGGAAGCCACTCAGCAAGATTTAGAAAAATAATACTGGTGCGGAGCATCGTGTAACAGGAAGGTCAAGATGACGACATTTCATACGGTATCATTTAAACGAACTGTTTTAGCAACATTGGTTGGGTTGTGCTTAAGCCCATCTGCTTTTGCATTGCAGGAAATTTCAGATGAAGCTTTAAGTCAGACGACAGGTGAAGGGATTGCGATTCTACCGACCAATTTTGACTTTATTTTCCGTGGTGCAAATACAGGGAATGAGACCAATTCTGCTTTATTGAATGATCGCAGTAAAGATACAGGTTATATTCATTACCTACCTGTTGGTGGTTTAACTTCGCTTGCGCAGGATACTAATAAAGATGGTGTAGTGAATGGATCTGACCATTCAGTGGGTAAAGCTGATATTTATTTATACGGTCTTGCTTTGTCGAAAAATAATAATAATGACACAAATAGTCGTTTTGATTCAGTTTCACCACAGATTGCGAGTTGGGGCACAGCTGAAAATCCATGGGTATTAAAAGCAAAAACAGCAGCCAATGTTCCCAACTTTGCTGGGGTGGACGGATCTGTTACTTACCTGAATTTAGAAGCACCATTGTATGAAACGGGGACTAAAACTGGTGTTGATGCCTATAACTTAAAGCTTGCTTTTTGGGCAGATGCTTTTGTTCGTGACCAGAGTAAATCTGATGGCGCTTCGGATCAATTCAACTTGGGAGAATTGTTTAGTACCAGTGATGCCAATCGTGCAAACCGCTTAAGATTACAGGCGATTATGAATGGCTTTAGTGTAAATGGCAGTAGTTTGCAAGTTTTTCAGACTTTAGCTGGTTCAAGTAATGCCAATGGTATGAGCTCTTTTTATAATAATACCTTAGGTTTGGCTGGCGTTATTCGTATCAACAGTGGTGATGGGGCGAATTTAAAAGCGACTTATACCGATACCCAATTGGGAGGTGTTGGAACAGCTTCGGCATGGACAACCATTCATAATGGTCAAGATGCAACATTAGGAACTTCGAAAACAGCTGCGACTGGTAGTTGTGGTAATGCTGGGACGGGTTCATTTGATAGCTCATCTACAGGATGTAAGTTTATTGTTCAAAAGCAGACTCGAACAGATACTCAGCAAATTAAACGTGTGTGGAATGTGCCAACCAACAGCGTTTTAAGACTCAGTACACGAGAAACAACAGCTTATGATTGTGCGACCAATCCGGCTAAATGTTTGGAAACACCAGCGTTGACAAGTAGTGCAACAGCACCAAGTTTCGACGCCAATGAGGGGATATTTATTTATAACCCGAACATCAATCTTGTATTAGGCGGCTTGTACCAACCTGTAATTTTAGGTTCCAATGGTCGAAATTTTAGTCTCGAAATTGCCCGTATTCCAAATAATCCTGCAATTTATAAGAAGATCTATACGGATTATACTGGAGCTGATACGTCTTATTTAGGTTCAACCTGTAATGTCTATCAATGTGGTACTTCTGATATCGCAGGTTATCAGGGCGGTTCAGCACGTACCGATTATTCGACTGCGGCACTTTCTGGTAAGAAGCTGGCAACACACAGTAGTATTAGCTTAGGTTCTGTTTATAGCAGTGATGGCGGTAAAACCTTACAGGCTTATAAAGGGACTGCTGGTGTTGACGATGCTGTCGGTATTTCTTTTGGGAATATGCAAAATCCAGCGGGTATTCTGAGTGATGTTACCACCAATACTTCCACACAGGTACGTTATGCTCAGCGTGAGATGTTAACGTCTACTTGGCGGCAGAACAGTAGATGTACGAGTTCCTTTCTAGGAAATTGCACAGGCGTGACTAATACCAACGGTTCTTTATCTCAATGGCAATACAATAATGGGACAAGTCTGGTGAATTCAACTAATGGTTGGACGAACACTCCTACAGATGCTTCTGTTTGTAGTACCTCAGCATTTAATGGTAATTCAGGTTGTAATAATTCAAGTGGTACTACACCAATGTATGCCACTGTTGGTAACCGTACATGGTCGGATACAAATTTAAATGGCGCGGCATGGCGTACGACGGCTAATCCAATTTTAGACAGCTTTATTGGATCATCGAATGGAACAACGGGTTCTGTGATTCCAACAACCAATACCGCTCCAACTCCAACGATACCGAATAACAACTTTGGTTCAGCTGTGATTGATGGTTTGCTTATTCAGCATTTAAAAATTACAACCACAGGACTATAGGGGAGCATACACATGAAAAAAATATTCGCTTTGCTCTTATCATTAACCTCAAGCCTATCTTATGCTGAGTTACAAGCTTTAGATAATGAAACCCTCCAATCTATTCGAGGCCAAGGTGGGGCAGATTTGTCGTTAAAAGTCTCTTTGAACCAAAACGTGTTGACAGATAGTGCTTTATTGGCAGGTACAGTACCGACTTTTAATTGTACGAATTTGGAATATTGCCGTTTAGCTGTTTCTGTCAATAAACGCTTTGTTCAATTTCAATCAGGCGATTCAACTGATGTGTGGTCTTTAGCAGCAAGTGACCCGACTAGTGCAAATAAAGCACGTAAATTATGGGTAGTATTTAAGGGATTGCAAGGCACTTTGAATATCCAAAAAATTGGTCTAGAGGGGATTGATTTAAATTATACCAAATACGTGAATGGAGCAGCCTCAGGTTCAATGATTAAACCTGCAATGCAGTTTTCATTTGATCCGACTAAACCGATTCAAATTCGTGACTTTGGTTTTAATGCTTTGTCGATAGAACAGGATAAGGTTCTATCTTATTTTGATGCATCAGGAAAACTGATTGAGGAAACAAGTAGCAACCCACAAGATTATGGATTCTTGAAAACAGCAACTTATAGTGCAGTCCCACAAAGTATTGGTGCAACAGGCACAACAGCAAATAATTATGATACCAATAAAGAAACGGGTTTCATGGGACTGAAAATGAATGGAAATCTTGCAATGGAAGGTAAAGTTCAGATTTTTGCTTGTAGTAATCATGCGCGTTGTTAAGTTTATCGCTTTCAAAGGATTGAGCAATGAAAAAAAATAATCAAAAGCTGAAAACAGGATATTTTGTACTTAATGCACTTGCCGCAAGTCTGTTATTGATAAGCCATTCTGCATATGCCCTGCAAGAACTCGATGACAGATCCTTAAGTAATGTCAATGGTCAAGATGGTCTACATGTCAATTTAGACTTTAAAGAGGTGAATGTAGGGACGTTCTTCTGGCAAGATAATGCTGGACGAGGAAGTGCAGGTAAAGCAGCGGACACAACGCTACGTGCGGAAGGTGAAAATTTTAAAATCCAGTCGCATACCTCAACACCAACAGTGAATCCGAATGTAGATATTCAGCTCAATAGTGGTAGTCAATCAGGTAAGTCAGGTTTAGATTTTAATTTAAAAGTTGCGCCTGTATTGATTAGCATGAATAAATTTAAAGTTTGTGATACGGCAGCATGTGGCAGTCCTGTGGGGGATATTGCCGTACAAACCAACTCTGATACTAGTATTAGTTTTAAAACCAGAGATGGTCTTTTTAGTAAAGATGGTCAGAGTGAGTTAGTTTTTAGCTCAAGAAATGCCAATATTTATCTAGGTCAAAAAACAGGACTATCAACAAGTCAAATCCTTAATCAGCTCATTCTTAAGAATTTTAACTTTAATTTTGCAGCTAAGGGTGTGATGTATATAGATGGGACAGATGGTTTTATTGTAAGAACCAATGCTGCTAACGCAGCTAATGCTGTAATTAACTATAACGCTGATGGTTCAGTGAATACAGCAACGAGTACCAAGCCGAATTCAACTTATGGTTATGTTGACTTTACTCGTGTAAATGATCCTGCAAATCCAGGAACGATTACAGGAAATACTTACTCTGCTACTGCGAGTAATGCAGGTTTAAATCTTGAGTTCATGCTCAATAAGAATGTAAATAGCAATACTCCTTATTCAGTCGATGCGACAAAAACGCCGCTGAATGGGCAAATTGCTTCGGATACTGCAAAAGGTCTAATCCGCCTAGGTGCAAGTGGACGCATGGTCAATGGTTCGGTTCAGGTTAGAGGAACAAACTCTAACAGTATTGATGCTGGTGTGAATGGCGGCACGGTACGTACAGATCCTGTCTATAATACTGCAACAAATCAATATGGTAATCCTGACAATACCAATATTTTGGGCAAAGCCAATAATGGGGTGACCACTTCGGGAACACAAAATATTATTGGGGATACTGGTATTGCTTTTCGTATGAGAGCGGATTTCACTAAGAAGAATGACCCGATGTTGGAAGGGGATAATTCAAAGGCAACGACTTTGGAAATCGGTGGTGCTGGTTTTAATACGTATGGCTTTGAGTTCGGTGAGTTGACTGGTTTAAACCTGCAAAATCGTGGTTCATTTGACACAGGTAATGTTTATTTAAATTTAGTTGATACGAAAACAGTTTTATTACCTGCAAATAAAGCACTACAAACTAGTCGATACTGGAATGGTTCTACATCAACGACACTGACGACTGATGCCGATTATGTTCAAAGCATACATAATGGAACAACCAATCAGAATCCATATGCAATACTCGCTGCAATTCGTGGTGCGGAGTTTCAGGCATTTTCACGAAGTGGCCGGTTTACCAATAGCGCAAGAACTGTTGGAACAACCATTCCAAAAATTAATGATACAGCAGGAAATACATGGGGTTTAGCACTGCCATTCTATGATTTGAATGCTAATTTAGCCATGTATGGTACAACCGCTCCAGCGGATGCTTATTATTATGATTTGAATGGAACACCATATACCGTTGTTGCTGGTTCTGAACGTCTAGGATTCTCACTTGCAATGAGTACTACAGGCATGAATGGTAGTACTGATCCGACCAAGCAAAAAACAACTTCAATTTTATTATTGGATAATGCGGATACAAACTCAGTGCGTTATATGGGTTTGCGTAATATAGATATGCTGTTGAAAGGCACAGGAACACTTGGGCTCGAGAATGGTAGTTTTAATGCAAGCTTAAAAGATATTTTAATTATATTATCTGCACAAATTGCTGGTGGATATTTACCTGGAGCAAGATATGCAGGGACATCGACAGCTGCACTAGCATCATCTGCTGACTTTTCAAATAATAATGACGTATTACTTTCAACCAAGCTTCGCCTAGATGGTAAAAAAATTGATCTTTCTCTGATCCCAAATAGTGAGTATACCAGCACAGATGGTAGTCGTTTAAGTGTTGTTGGTGAGTTAGAGTTAAAAGCGGTAAAAGATGGTGGTAAAAGCGCCATTCAATTGAGTGATCCGCTGGATGGTTCAACCATTGGTTTCGATAATATTGATGGTAAGGTTGCATTTAATAATGCGATTATTATCGCACCTGATACAAGAGGTACGTGTCCTACAGCTGGATGCGATGGTATGGTGTCATTTAAAGCAGGTTTAACTTTTAACCCCGCTGGAACCACTGGAACGGGAACAGCCCAAGATAAAATTGACGGTGTATTACGAATTCGGGATATTAATTTTTACCCACCATCTGCAACAAGTGCACCTCAACGTTTAGGTGAAGCTGTTCTCACTGGTGGGCGCATAACAGGGCAGCTTGGAATTATTCCTCGAAACTAAGGATAGGCATGATGAATAAAATAATTGGATGTTTGTCTCTGCTGTTGTCACCATTTGCAATGGCGATGCAACCACTTGATGACCAAAGCCTATCTACTGCAACGGGGCAAGATGGTTTGAATATTGGTGTTAACGTTTCAAAAATTGAATTTAAACAAATTTCAGTGGTAGATAGTGATGGTTGGGGGACTAAAAATGCAGCGGCTACCGAATATGGTGGTCGTGCTGGTTTAGTATTTGCACAAAGTCCAAATGCTACAGTATCTAATCCAAACATAATATTCAAAGCAGGTGGAGTTGCAACTGACTTGGGGTTAAAAGCAGTTATTGATACCGATAAGGGCAGTGGGACTACTGGAGCATTTGCAAATATTGCTTTGTCATTTGGGAATGTAGATGAATTTGTAATTTCGCCATTATCTGTTTATGCGGCAAGTGATAGTACTGGTGTTTTATCCAGTTTAGTTGGGTCAAATTATATCAGAGGTTCTATTTTTGACACTAATCCAAGTACACTAAAAAGCGGTGTAAAAGAGATATTACGACTTCAAAATGGTTTGAATGTTAAATTTTTATCGACTAATAAACCGAAGATGAATATTCAACTAGGATCGGCACCACAGGGTAAGATGGTTCGTTTTGGTGGTGCTGTTGACTCAATTTGTGGAACTGGATCAGGTTGTAATATGATGCTTGTTTCTGGTTATGATGCAAGTAATAATCCAATCGGTGCGAGTTTTAATTTTCAGCTAAAAGCATCAAATTCGACTACTGGATTTAATTTAGATAAATTCTATGCTGGGATTATTGGTGAGTCTAATGCAGGTCAAGCTGACGGGGCTTTGGTTTTTGGAAATGAAGGAAAGTCAGATAATGTTGATTTAAAATTGAATAACATTCAATTCGGTAATACGGCTACTATTCCTGCTACATCTGATGCTGCATATCGCTTTAATGGCTTACAAAATAGCTCAATTGGGAATATTGGTTTTACCAATGCGTCCGTGACAGATTTAAAAATCCGAGTTAATGGGATGTAAAATAAAAAACTCACCATCTATTAATTTAAGTATTCCAAAGCGGCTTTTGCCGCTTTTTTATTGCATAAGAATAATTCTAAATTTAGCTTTGTTTTAAATATTGAATGATTTCTTCGAGCTGTTTGATTTTTTTCACCTGTCCCCACAAGGCTTGTGCTTCAGGATAAGCTTTGGTCATCATGCCTAGCCATTGTTTATACCGTCCTACCATGCCAATTTCCGTTTTATATTGGCCGCTTAAAAAACGCTGTTGAAGTATAACAAGGTCCTGCCAAGACAATAGTGCATGATCCATATCTTGACGAATACATAGGGTTAAATCTGGTGTGGTCACAGCACCACGACCAATCATCAAATCTTGGCAATGCGATTGCTCTAAACAGGCCTTAGCATCGGCATTGTTCCAGATCTCGCCGTTGGCAATCACATTAATATTTAATGCTTCTGTAATGGGCTGAATTTTTTCCCAATAGGCAGGTGGGGTATAGCCATCAGCTTTGGTTCGTGCATGTACCGTCAGCCAGCTTGCGCCTGCATCTTCAATCGCATGAGCATTATCTAGCGTATGATTCTCATCCAGATAGCCCAAACGCATTTTGGCTGAAACAGGAATATGTGCAGGCACAGCATCGCGTACTGCTTTTACCAGCAGATGTACTGTTTCAGGCTCATCTAACAAAACAGAACCGCCGCGATGGCGATTCACTGTTTTGGCTGGACAACCGAAATTCAGATCAATAGCGGGTGCGCCGAGTTCCACGACTTTGGCGGCATTGGCGGCCAGCATATCCGGGTTATTTCCCAGAAATTGTACATGTACAGGTGTACCTGCTGCGGTTTTGCCTCCATTTTTTAATTCAGGGCAAAAACTATCGTAGATATGATCTGGCAGGATGCTATCGGTAATGCGGATAAACTCAGTCACGCACCAATCAAAACTGCCAACATGGGTGAGCACGTCACGCATGATCGGATCAGTCAGACCTTCCATTGGAGCGAGTACAAGTTTCACGATTTTTTACCTAGATAAGCGAAAACAGCGTTATACGCATTTTCAGATAGGCTGTCTAGTTTTTATTAAAATGTAAAACTAGCGCCCTAAAATCATTTCTAAAACAAATTTACTGCCCATAAAACCAATGGCAAGCAGGACAAAACCAGTAATGGTAAAGCGGATAGCTTTACGGCCGCGCCAGCCAAATTTGTAATGTCCAATCAGCAAGGCACCATATAGGAACCATGAAATGATACTAAAGGCGGTCTTATGTGCCAGATGCTGCGCAAAGAAGTTATCAATGGTAAAGAAACCAAATAACAATGCTGCGGTCAATAAACCGAAACCAGTAATAATCAGGTCAAATAACAGGGATTCCATGACTTGGAAAGGGGGTAATAAATTGACCCAGATCCGTCGTTTCTGTTTCTTTTTTAGTTCCCGATCTTGGAACCAGAGCAACACAGCATGAATGGTTGCCATGAGCAAAACTGCATAGGCCGATAATGACAGAATAATATGTAAATCTAAGCCTAAGCTATGTTGTTCAATAATTTGATTCGGTTGGCTAAAGGCAAAACCTAAGATTAAACCAAAAGCGGCAACAGGTGTACCGATCAGGTTGAGTGGCAGAATTGGGCGGATCAGGCTCAAAATCAAACTCAGCGCTAACATCAGTCCTGAAGTAAATGACATCAGGTTAAAGACATCATAATTCACCCCAATCGGTGTCATCATGTCTTGGTAGAGCACAGTACTATGCAGTACTAACCCTAGTCCAACCATAAGACCATAACACCAAAGATTTGGACTACGTTTTGACATCAATCGAATAAACAAATACCAAAATGAACTGGTATAGGCGATGAGTGCCAAAATTGTGTAAACCAAGGGGAGACTGATCATGTCAAACCTTTTGCAGGAGGATGAATAATATTCACCATATAAGATATAAATTCGCTTCGAACTACAGTATCCTATAGCATCTTACGCATAAATTTTCTATTTTAAGAAAGATTTTTTTGCAACTAGCCATTTTAAGCGGATTTCGCAATGTTTGATACCTTAACAGAACGACTCACACAGAGTTTAAGAAATGTTACTGGCTCAGGGCAGCTGACCGAAGACAATATTAAAGATACCTTACGTGAAGTACGTATGGCACTTCTTGAAGCCGATGTGGCGTTACCTGTAACTCGTGAATTTATCGCGAAGGTTAAGGAAGAAGCGCTCGGTCAAGAGGTGATGACTCAGCTTTCCCCTGGTCAGGCATTTGTAAAGATTGTCTATGATGAACTCACCAAGATGATGGGTGAGGCCAATGAAACACTAGATTTAAGTGCAAAACCACCTGTTGTTGTTCTGCTTGCAGGTTTGCAAGGTGCGGGTAAAACCACAACGGCTGCAAAATTAGCGCGCTTCCTAAAAGAACGCCAAAAGAAAAAAGTCATGACCGTTTCTGCCGACGTGTATCGTCCAGCAGCGATCAAGCAGTTAGAAACTGTTTCCAATGAAGTGGGTGTGGGTTTCATTGCTTCAGAAGCAACTGAAAAGCCAATTGATATTGTGAATCGTGCCATTGAGCAAGCAAAAATCCAGTTTGCTGATGTCTTGATTGTCGATACTGCAGGCCGTCTGCATGTCGATGAAGACATGATGGACGAGATCAAAGAATTACATGCTGCGGTCAAACCAACCGAGACCTTATTCGTTGTCGATGCGATGACGGGTCAGGATGCTGCCAATACAGCGAAGGCTTTTAATGATGCTTTGGCTTTAACCGGCGTGATCCTGACTAAAACGGATGGTGATGCACGCGGTGGTGCAGCACTTTCTGTTCGCGCCATCACAGGCAAGCCAATCAAGTTCTTGGGGATTGGTGAAAAACTAGATGCACTTGAGCCATTCCATCCAGATCGTGTAGCACAACGTATCTTGGGCATGGGTGACGTCCTTTCTTTGGTCGAAGAAGTTGAACGCAAAATCGACAAAGAAAAAGCCGAAAAAATGGCGAAAAAATTGCAGAAAGGCGGTACCTTCAACTTTGAAGATATGCTGATGCAATTTGAGCAAATGAGCAAAATGGGCGGCATGATGGGCTTCTTGGACAAGTTGCCTGGTATGAGCAATGCAGGTATTCAGGATGCGATTGAAAAAGCCAATCCTGAAAAGCAAGTTAAGCGTATGGAAGCCATTATTCAGTCGATGACGATCAAAGAACGTCGTAACCCTGACTTAATGAATCCAAGCCGTAAAAAACGTATTGCTGCGGGTTGTGGTATGGATGTGGCTGAGGTCAATAAGTTAATCAAGCAACAGGCGCAAATGGCGAAAATGATGAAGAAATTTGCCAATCCATCGGGTATGAGCAAAATGCTGAAATCATTGGGCAATATGCAAAAGCAATTTGGTGGTGGTGGCGGTAATATGGGGCCTTTGTTTGGCAGTAATGACCAGAAAAAGTAAGCTCTATACATCCTAAAAAGGCGCTTGATGCGCCTTTTTTAATGCGAGCGTGCTGTATAAATTTAATACAAAACATCAACATTCAAGCTGCTTTAAAAGGAAGAAAATTAAAAATAAGTCTATGTTTTACATTGAAAAGTAGTGTTAAGTATGTCACATAATTCAAAGAATAGCGTATTTATTCTGCATTGTGAAAATGCTGATCCAGAACAGCATTGGTATGCATGGTTAGAACAACAGCTGAAAAGCGAAGAAGTTAGGGTTGAGCGTGTTTTTCTTGCTGATGCCAATCATCCAGAAGCTGAGATTTGGCAAACTTGCTTAGAAGCGCAGCTCAAGGGATTGAATGAGCAGAGTATTGTGGTAGCGCATGGTTTATCTTGTGTTGCCGTAGCCCGATTTCTAGCAAAGAAACTGAAGCAAATGACATTGAAAGCAGGGGTGTTTATCGCAGCTTTTAATGATCCGATTTCACGAGATTCTGAGTTCAATACCTTTATTGAACATTCAACTTTTGAGAGTGGTGTATTGCGTGCCAATATTCAAAGACGTTTGGTTTTCTTTTCCAGTAATGATCCTGTTATCCCTGTGCCACTGACTTTTAAATTTTCTAATTTACTCAATGCCCAACTGATTGAGGTGGCTCAAGCTGGGCATTTTCGGGCAGAAGATGGTTTTAGTGAGTTTCCACAATTATTGCAGGTGCTTCAAACTTTGCTTAAAGCTGAGTTCAGTTGAACATAGTGACGTAAGCCCTTGAGCAATAAATCGGATTCAACTTGGGGTTGATAATGGCTGAGGAATTTGGCGAATAAAGCAGCATCACCGCCAGTCAAAATCAGCTTTTTAGGGGATTGCTGCATAATTTGATCAATAGTACTGATCAAGCCCAGCAAAATACCGTGGTGTACCGCATCCACAGTATTATGCCCCGGTTTTAAATTATCAAAGGCAGAGTCCGGAATCTTAATGCCTTTGGTATTTTGAATTAGGGAGTCTCGTTGCAGGTACAAGTTGGGCAGAATATAACCACCCAGATGTTGCAATCCTTCGACTAGATCAATGGTCAGGGCAGTGCCACAGCCAATCACACAAAAGTTTGCATCTGGCTTTGCCATGGCCAAGACTTGTAACCAGCGGTCAATCCCCAGTTGACTTGGAACATCATAGCCACACTTTAAACCTGCATATTCAGCATGGACTTTGGCAAAAATAATCGGAATATCCAAAATATCCAGAATCATGTGAATACGTTGGTTATTTTCCGAATCCAGAACCGAAGAAATCCCGACACGACTTAAATTTTGATGGCGGAAGTGCTGAATCAAGCCGAGCAATAAATCTGCAGGGGATTGCAGGTGTAATTCAGCGGCATGTTCAATGACTTGATCATGTGCAGTGATCCAATATTTTAAGCGGGTATTGCCGATATCCAGCCATAAACTTTTCATAGAATCATCATTTCCTCAAATCGAAGCGAGACGTAAACGACCTTGATAGAATTGTTGGGTTTGATCCGTTTTGATCAGTACCGCACCATCATTGGAAATTCCTTGAAAAAGTCCCTGAACTTTACCTTGGGTATATTCAAATTCAACTTGTTGATTCAGCCAAATCGCATGATGATTAAAACGTTCAGCTAAATTATAACTACCGTGTTCAAACCACTGTGCTGCCTGCTGGATTGCGGTATACAGTTCAGCAATCAGGGTTAAACGATCAATGTTGGCTAAACCGAGCATCTCCAAAGAGCTAATCGGTTGATCTGCATTTTCCACAGGGGGCGTGTTTAGGTTAATGCCGACACCGACAATTGCTTGATGAGGGGAAAGCGGTTCAACCAGAATTCCGCCCCATTTTCCTTGTGGGCTATATAAATCATTTGGCCATTTGACTTGTAATGTTAAGCCATGCAAGCTTGGCATCTGTAAAATATTCAGAGCAACTTCAAGGGCAAGGCGACCATCCAGTGTAGTTTTGCTTTGAATCAGTGTGCTTAAATAAATATTGCCTTCAGGAGAGGCCCATTGTCGTTGGTGTTGACCTCGACCTTGTGTTTGTAGTGCACTGCAGACCAATCCTGTCGTTATGCCTTTTTGCGCAATTTCACGCATATCATCATTGGTCGAGGTTGTGGTTGTTTTGAGTAGCACCACTTCTGGATATTGATTTTTTGCGTTCAATAATTGCTGAAGCTGGCGGGTTGCGAAATCATCCATCATTTTTACAAGTAGAGTGGTCATGTGTTTATGGAGTTAATCATATATTTGCTGATTGGCGCAATTGCTGGATTTGCTGCGGGGCTATTCGGTGTGGGTGGTGGCTTAATTATTGTGCCAATTTTATATATTGTCTTTACCCAAATGAATTATGACCCGAATGTGATTATGCATATTGCAGTTGGAACTTCATTGGCAACCATTATTGTGACCTCGATCAGTTCGGTGATGGCACATCATAAAAAAGGGGCAGTGTTATGGCCTGTGTTCCGCAATTTAGCACCAGGCTTGGTGCTCGGTTCGTTTCTGGGGGCGGGTGTGGCTGATCTGATGTCTGGGCAGCATTTACAGTTGGTGATTGGTGTCTTCGCCGTCTGGATGGCTTACAAGATGTTTAGAGGTGCAAATGCAGTGGTTGATCCAAATCGTCATTTACCGTCAGCGCCTTTACAACTTGCTGCGGGTGGTGGCATTGGGGTGGCATCCGCGATTTTTGGCATTGGTGGTGGCAGTCTCACCGTACCTTATCTCAATCGTCATGGCGTGGTGATGCAAAAGGCAGTGGCGACTTCAGCAGCCTGTGGCTTACCCATCGCAGTTGCGGGAGCAATTGGCTTTATGTGGTTTGGTGCCAAAGAGCAGATTGAAGTGCCGAACACGATTGGTTATGTGCATATCTATGCTTTCTTGGGGATCAGTGTGATGAGTTTTATCACCGCAAAATTTGGCGCCAAAGTTGCACATCGCTTGTCACCAGCCATGCTGAAAAAATGTTTTGCAGGTCTATTGGTGGTGGTTGGCAGCTATTTTATTTATAAAGGATTGATCTGATTTGTTTTAGTTACTAAGACCATAATGTACTTCAATGGTGGCAATCAAGGTTTCGACCAGAAGAAGTACATCATCTTGCTGACGTGCGTCGATAAAGAACATTGGGTAATTCAGTTCTTTGGCTTTCAGCCAGTCACGATAAATCGATAAAGTTCGTTCTGGCATACGGTCGATATGGGTAATTGCAATCACAATATTATGACCAAAGGGCTGAAATGCTTGAAGATATTGCTCTAAATCCAGCAAAGGATTTTCAGCTGAATGGTCAATCATCACAATAGTACCAATTGCACCTTTGCAAATCACTGCCCAAATAAAATCAAAGCGGTCTTGTCCAGGCGTGCCGTATAAACCGACTTTAACTCCATCATCCAAAGTCAATTCACCATAATCTATTCCAACGGTGGTAAGTAACTTTTCATGTGACTCGGTATCGGTATTGAGTGCTTCAGTACTCAGCACTTCAATTTCAGACAAGGCTTTGATCGCCGTGGATTTACCTGAACCCATGGTGCCACCGAAGACAATTTTATATTGATGTAAAATCATAGAAGCATCCTCGATTAAAAGCCTAAACGATGTCGTAAGCGACCAAATAGTTTTTTCATAAAATGCTGTTCTGTTTCACTTTGCTGAGTTTGCGGTCGATATTTTGCCTGTTGATCTTTAATCAGCGTTCCACACTGTGCACCCAAGCATGCTGCAACAAAGTGTCTGACTTTCTGTTCGGGGAGGTTAAGTTGTTGGGCAACCAGACTGATCTGTGCACCTTGTGCAAAACAGGCTGCCATCCGCAAGATATCTTGGCGATCATGTTTGTTTTTGGGTTGTGGCCAGAATTGCAGATAAAAACTTGAGGCAGAAGCTGGACAGAGTTCCTCAAAATCCATAGAGGTCCAAAGTAAATGCCAAAGCCATTGTTTTAAGTCTTGCTGAGCTGCATCTGCAATCCAATGCAAATCATTCTGTGTGGCATAGGTATAGTTCAGGCTTGGGTCGGTTTGAAAAGAATAAAATTCAGGATGTTGCCACAGCCATTGATTGCGTGGGTCGGCAATGGCGAGCAGTCCTTGGTTATCAAACAGCTGAATCTTACCATTCTTAGGATTTTGAATTTCTTGCAACACGTCTTTAATTTGTTTGCGATGAAAGATTGGCACATCTTCAGTTTCGATATTCTCTGATGCTTGATTTAAGTGTTCATCCAAATGAAGGCTCAGCCAGTGATGCAAGGAATGAAGATGGTTCAAGGGCAGGAATAAGGTGTCATCTTCGATGGCGCTATTTTTATCAGCATCATTGGCAATTTTCAGTACATTGATTTTATTGTTTTGCAGTAGGCTCTTGATATTGGGTGAGTCAAAAAATACTTGGTTAATCATGAGGATATCGAGCTGTGGCTCGGCAATATTGCTCCAATTGATTTGGACATGCTGTGGCACAGCCGTTTGAACCTGTTGTTTTAACTCATTCAAGGTTCTGAGACTGAGTCCAAAAATGGCAATATTGACGGCTTGATGAACACCCATGTTATGACTCATCTATGTATGTACTGAGCAATTCAGTAGGAGATTTAAAATGCGATACCATTAATGAAAATATTATTTTTTGTGACATGTATCAATTAAAAAGCGATAAGAGAATGTCTTTTCAGATGTGTGGTTAAATATCAGGCGCAAGCATAAATATTTGATATTCAATATAGAAAAACTGAGTGTTTAGTACATATTGAGAATCATATTGCGATTTTTTAGCGCAATTGGCTTAAAAAGCAATAAAATTGTCAGACAATGATATAGAATTTATGGGGCGAGATCAGTTAAAACAAAAAAGCGCAAACAGCATTGAATCAATGCGTATAACAAAGATAGCGAGGGGCTCATGAATCTCGAAGAGGCTGATAGTCTTTCTGAACAGATTGCAAAGTATATTAGTGAACAAATTATTAGTGGTGAGCTAGTTGAAGGCGAACGCATTCAAGAGTTGCGCATTGCCAAAGAATTAGATGTCAGTCGAGGCTCGGTTCGTGAAGCACTGTTGTTACTGGAACGGACTTATTTAATTGAAATTTTTCCGCGTCGTGGCGCGATCGTCTCTGAAATGTCAGCGCAACAGGTCAAAGCGCTATTTGATACCAATGTGATGGTACTCGGGCATATTGTGCAGCGGATTAGTGAAACCTGGCGAGTCAATGAAGCAGAGCAACTGCAAGCGTTATTGGATCAACTGGTCGAGTTTGTTCGTGCGGGCGATATCGAAAAATTTTATGATGCAATCTTTAAATATCTGGCGGACCAGCATGAAATGGTGGCGAATCCCTATTTGATGCAATTCTATAAAGAACTACTGCCGTCGTTACGCCGTAGCTATTTTTTGACCTTGAATACCTCACGTCGAGAGCTACAAGAATCGTTTACCCTGTTTAAGTTGGTGATTGATGCTATTTTGATCCGAAAATCACAACAAGCTGCTTTATTTATGGAAGATTTTTGTCGACACTTGCGCAACCTTGTGTTGGAATCTCTGACACGTATGAAACAGATTGAATTGGCTTGGGCTAGACGCTCACGCCGCTAGTTAGGGCAGTATGCGTTTAAGCAGTTTAAAACTTTCAGGCTTTAAATCTTTCGCCGATAGTACAACATTACATTTTAAGGCCAACCGTACTGCAGTGGTTGGGCCGAACGGTTGTGGTAAATCAAATGTCATCGATGCAATTCGCTGGGTTATGGGCGAGTCCAACGCACGTCAATTGCGTGGCGGCAGTATGCAGGATGTCATTTTTACCGGGACAGCCAAACGCAAACCTGTCGGGGTTGCCAGTGTTGAACTTCGTTTTGACAATACCTATGGCAAATTAGGTGGCGCTTATAATGCCTATAGCGAGCTGGCTGTCCGTCGCCAAGTCACGCGTGAAGGTAAATCTGAATATTTCTTAAATGGCACACGTTGCCGTCGTCGTGATATCACTGATATTTTCTTGGGTACAGGTTTAGGGCCGCGTTCTTATGCCGTGATTGAACAGGGCATGATTAACCGTCTGGTCGATGCCAAGCCTGAAGAAATGCGTGTGTTTATTGAAGAAGCCGCAGGAGTGTCTCGTTATCAGGCGCGTCGTCGTGAAACCTTGCAGCACTTAGAGCATACTGAGCAAAATCTGGCGCGTTTAGATGATATTGCCGCTGAACTAAAATCCCAACTTAGAAGTTTAAAACGCCAGTCTGAAGCCGCAATTCAATATAAGACCTTAGAAGGGCAGATTCGAACTTTAAAAATTGAAATCCTTTCGTTTCAAGCCAATCAAAGTCAAAAGCTACAACAAGAATATACGGTTGAAATGACCGCGTTGGGTGAAAACTTTAAGTTGGTTCGTTCAGAATCGCAGACCATTGAACATGACCTTGAAGCTACTAGTGCTTTATTCCAACGCTTAATTCAGCAATCTTCACCTTTGCAGCATGAATGGCAACAGGCCGAGAAAAAGCTGTCTGAATTAAAAATGACCTTGGAACAAAAACAGAGTTTATACCAGCAAAACAGTACCAGCTTGCTACAACTTGAGCAGCAGAAAGTACAAACCAAAGAGCGTCTGCAACTCTCTGAATTACAGGTTGAAACCTTAAGCACTCAATTTGATGAGCAAAATGAAAGCTTGCTTGCCTTAGAGCAGCAGACACAAACGGCTGAACAAAATTTTACTGATGTTCAGGCACAGCACAAGCAAGCACAACAGCAATTTGATCAACTGAAAACCCAAGTCGATCAGCAACAACAAAAAAAGTTGCAGATGGCAGCACAAATTGAACAGCTCGGTAAGAATGTACTGCGGATTGAGCAGCAAAAGCAGATCTTGCAAACGCAAACTACTCAGATTCGTGCTCAGGTTCAGGATGATGAACAAGCGCAGTTAGAACAATTGCAACAACAACTTCAACTAGATATTGTTGAGTTGGAAACCGCGATTGAGCAATTACAGCAGGATGTTCAGACACAGCAAGATCAACAACAGTTGCAGAAGGCTGATGTGCAGAGCCTGAAAACTGAGATTCAGGTTTTATTGGCTGAACAAAAGAACTTAAATCAGCTCGTCGCAAAGCAAAGTCCGAAGCATGATCAAAATGCAATTCGATTGATGCAAAGCCTACGTTTAAGCGCTCAGGCTAAAGCGCATGCAAGCATTATTGAGAAGTTTTTGGCCAAGTGGCTGCAAGCGCAGTTGCTTGAGAATGGGCAAGCCTTCCAAGAGGGGATTGCACGACAGTTAAAGAATCCCTCTTGCGGAACTACAACCGTTCCTCATCCCTTTGATAAAGGACTTGCGAAGCAAGGCTTCTCATCCCCTCTTTTTCAAAGAGGGGTTAGGGGAGATTTAAAATATCTATCAGATTGGATCGAAGCTCCGCAATCTTCACTCTGGGCCAATGTAGCCGTTGCAGAGAATTTAGCGATTGCGTTGGAACGTCAAGCGGATCTCCAGCATGCACAATCCATTTTAACGCTTGATGGTTATCATGTTGGTGCCGATTGGGTGATTGCGCTGCATTATGATGAAGACAGTCAAACTGCGCAGGGCATGCTCAGTCATCGAGTCCGTTTAGAAGAAATTGAACAGGAACTGGCACAGCAACAACCGCAGTTGCTTGATTTGGAACATCAGTTTTCTCAACAGCAGCAAACGTTGCAACAGCAGCAACAGCGTTTGCAGCAACAACAGCAGAGTTTGAAACAAAAGCAAAAAGAGTTACAACAGCTGGATGTGCAAATTGCCAAACTGCAAAGTACGGCACAGGCCTTTGTGTTGCAGCAACAGCAATTGGCAGATCAACTGAAACAACTTGATGCGCAGCTTGAAGAAGATGCCATGCAGCGTGATGATCTAGAAATTGATCTGCATGCATTAGCAATCAAATTAGAAGCTGTATTGCCGAATTATAAAACTTTGCAATTTCAGGTTGAAAACTTGAATGAACAGTTGGATGAGCAACAACAGCAGTTGAGTCAGCAACAGCAGCAACGTGAAGCTTTACGTCGTCAAACCTCGCAAGCCAATCAACAAATTGAATTGTTAGAGAAAGATATCTCGTTCCTGAAAACGCAATATCGTCAAATCATTGAACAAATCGAGCAGGCCAAGAAGTTTGTTGATCCGATTCAGCTTGAGCTACCAAACTTGGAATCGCAATTCCAACAGCAATTCCAGCAAACCGAAAAGCTGCAAAAAACCTGGAATGAATGGCAACTTGAACTCAATCAAGTGCAAGAGAAACAGCAGCAACTGACGGAACAACGCCATCTAGCCCAACAAAAAGATGAGCAGGTGCGCGAGCAGCTGGAACAAAAGCGCTTGGCTTGGCAGGCGGCGAAATCAGATCGTGAACATTATCTGGAACAGTTGAAAGAACTTAATGCGGAAGCTTTATCTGATCTGTCAATTGAAATTAAAGATCATCAGCAGAAACTGGAAAAAGCCCAGCAGCAATTCGAGAAAATCGGTGCAGTCAATTTGGCGGCTTCATTGGAATATGAGGAAGTGTCGCAACGTTTTGATGAGTTGAGTCATCAGATGCAGGATCTACAAAATACGGTTGATCAGCTCAAAGATGCGATGAAAAGCATTGATCAGGAAACCCGTAAACTGTTTATGACGACTTTTGATCAGGTCAATCAAGAGTTACAACTGCTATTTCCAAAGGTGTTTGGTGGTGGTGAAGCGACTCTAAGCCTTGAAGATGATTGGCAGTCTGGGGTCAAACTGATGGCACGTCCACCTGGCAAGCGTAACAGTTCCTTGGCCTTGCTTTCAGGTGGTGAAAAGACCTTAACCGCTTTGGCTTTGGTGTTTGCAATCTTTAGATTGAACCCTGCACCGTTCTGCGTACTGGACGAAGTTGATGCGCCACTTGATGATGCCAATGTACAACGGTATTGTAATTTGGTAAAAGAGCTTTCTGAACAAGTGCAATTCATTTACATTACACATAATAAATTGGCGATGACAATGGCAACTGATTTACTTGGAGTCACCATGCCAGAGCCAGGTACATCAAAATTAGTGACTGTCGATTTAGAACAGGCAAAAGAATACGGGTTAGTTGCGGAGTCTTAGTATGGAAATGAATACAATAATAGGCATTGTTGCCGCCGTTGCGATTATGCTCGTTGGTTTAATCATGATTTTAAGAAAACCAAAACCAGTTGAGCCGTCATTAGAAGCAGATTTATATATTAATCCTGAGAGTCAGCAGCCTGTGATTCCACGTCATGTACGTGACCAGCTTTTACAAAATGAAGTAGTGACTACAACTGAGCGTGTTGAGCCAAGTTTAAATACCGAAGCAATTGTAGTCGAGCCTGTAGCAGAGCAAGTAGCTGAGGCGACTAGTGTTGAAACAAAAACGACGGAAATCGAACAAACTGCTAAAACAGATGAGATTGTTGAAGCTGTAGCAGAGGTTGAAGCGGCTCGAAAAGATGAGACAGTAGCAGCCGAAGCAGAAACAACAGTGGTCTCTGAAAATGTAGAAGCTACAGAGAAAGCAGAGGAAAGCAAAGCGGAAGCTGAGCTGAGCTTAAATCCAAATATTGAAACTGTCGCGATTGAAGAGTTTGATGGCGAAAGTAATATTCTGGATGTGCATTTACATGAACAGCAACGCTATGATGATGAAAGTGCTTTAGCAACCGCAGAGCAAATCATTGCCCTGAATGTTTATCCAAATCCACGTCGTGCCTTATCTGGCGATAAAGCACTCAAAGTATTATTGAAGTACGGTCTGCGTTTCGGTGAAATGTCGTGTTTCCATCGTTATGAAAATACCGATGAGCCAAGTGCCTTGATGTTCTCTGTGTTGCGTATGACAGATAATGGTCCTGCAGGTTTTGATTTGGAAACTTTATCGGGCGAACAGGTGCAAGGTCTTGCATTCTTCTTGGCCTTACCAAATAGCAAAGCGGTTACAGGTTATGACATGATGACCAGTATTGCAGGCTTAATTGCGCGTGAAGTCGATGGTAAGGTCTATGATGAAAACAATTTAGAGTTTACGCCGCAGTTGAAAGAGCATTGGCGTCATCATGTGATTGATTATCGTCCAAATCAGGCAGCAGTTTAATTAGTTGTTTCTTCATAAACTGATTAACATGTTTTTAAATTTGAAAATAAAGAACTTAACGGAGTCATGTTAGGTTCTCATCCTATTTTAGGTTAAACCTTCGGTTCGACTTACTTTTGTTTCGGCAAAAGTAAGCAAAACCATTGTCATCTGCAAAACCTGTTCACTACTTTCATTAAAGTGATTCTATTGCAAAAACATTATCTTGTTTAAATCACGCAGGTTGCAGATGACATTTCTGAGTATCATATTTCATGTCTAACTCAGGTTCGATATACTAAATTTAGTAAAAATTATAGGGCGGTTTTTCCGCCCTTTTATATGGTGAAATTTAAATGGAACACAACTCAGTCATTGAGCAAATGCGTCAGTTGATTCAACTGATTGCAAAACACAATCATGCTTACTATGTGATGGACCAGCCCTCCATTTCTGATAGTGAATATGACCATTTATTTCATCAACTGAAAGCCTTAGAACAACAATATCCAGAGTGCATTCAGGCGGATACACCGACCAATAAAGTCGGTGGTCAAGCGCTATCAAAATTTGAAAGTGTGACGCATGCCGTGCCGATGCTGTCATTGGGCAATGTCTTTAATCAGGAAGACCTGTTCGCTTTCGCCCGCCGTATTGATGAACGTTTACCGAATCAACAAGTCCAGTATGACGTCGAACTGAAACTCGATGGTTTAGCGATTTCACTGTGGTATGAAAATGGTGTCTTGGTTCGTGGTGTCACTCGTGGTGACGGTGAGACAGGCGAGGATATTACCCAGAATGTTAAAACCATTCGGAATTTGCCGAAAGTCCTATCCAGTCAGCATCAAGCGATTCCAGAATTTCTGGAAGTTCGTGGTGAAGTATTGATGCCAAAGCAAGGCTTTGAAAAGCTCAATGCCGATCAAGAAGCCAAAGGGGATAAGACCTTTGCCAATCCGCGTAACGCTGCAGCAGGAAGCTTGCGTCAGCTTGATCCAAATATTGCAGCTTCACGTCCATTGGCGTTCTATGCTTATGGAATTGCGCAATGTCAGCCCAATCATGGCCTTGAAACCATGCATGATAGCCTGCACTGGTTAACCCGATTTGGTTTTGAAATTGCTGAGCGTCAATTCCTGTGTGCTTCGATTGAAGAAGTGCAACAACGTTATGAACAGATTCAACAAGAACGACCAGATCTCAAGGTTGAAATTGATGGCATGGTCATTAAGGTGGACAGCCTTAAACAGCAACAACAGCTCGGCTTTCTGAGTCGTGAACCGCGTTGGGCAACGGCCTATAAATTCCCAGCTCAGGCTGCACTCACCAAAGTTGAAAATATTGATTGGCAAGTGGGGCGTACAGGCACACTAACACCTGTCGCGCGTTTAGCACCCGTCTTTGTTGGTGGGGTAACCGTATCAAATGTGACCTTGCATAATATTGGTGAAATCCATCGTTTAGATGTGCGTGTTGGCGATACTGTGAGTGTCTACCGTACCGGTGATGTGATTCCAAAAGTTGAGAAAGTTTGGGCTGAGTTCCGACCTGCCGATGCGGAGATGGTTCATCTTCCGACCAATTGTCCAGTTTGTGATTCACCCGTGGTGATGCCAGAAGGTGAGGCCTTAGCACGTTGTTCAGGTGGCCTGTATTGTGCAGCACAACGGATCGAAGCCATTCGTCACTTTGTTTCACGTAAAGCGCTGGATATTGAGGGCTTGGGTGATCGTTGGGTCGAGTCACTTTTGCATCTCGACTTGCTCAAAGATGTGGCTGATATTTATCATTTGCATGAGCATCGTGACACCTTATTGACCATCGAAAAAATGGGTGAGAAATCAGTTCAGAACTTGATTGATGCGATTGAAGCGAGCAAGAAAACCACTTTGGCGCGTTTTATCTATGCCTTGGGAATTCGCGGTGTCGGTGAAACCACAGCACGTATGCTCGCCAATACTTTCCAGACGCTTGAAGCGTTGAAAGCTGCGGATATTGAAGCACTGAAGAAAACCCCTGATGTCGGTGATATTACCGCAGAATGGATTGCCGACTTTTTCCAAGCACCACATAACGTCGAAGTCTTAGATCGTTTAATGGCAGCAGGCATTCATTGGGATGCACCGACTGCACCGACACGCCAGCCCTTAAATGGCGAAAGTTGGGTGGTGACAGGTACATTGGAAAGTATGGGGCGTGACGAAGCAACGCAGAAACTTCAAGCCTTGGGTGCCCGTGTCAGTGGTAGTGTGTCTAGTAAAACCAAATGTGTGGTTGCTGGTGAGAAAGCAGGTAGTAAGCTGGATAAAGCGCAAAAACTTGAAATTCGAGTGTTGAATGAGCAAGAGTTTTTAGAGTTTTTGCAGCAGTATGAAGTCTGATTCTTTATTTAAATTTAGAGTCAGTACGAACTGATAAAAAAGGCGGCATTTATGCCGCCTTTTTTCTGATATTAAATATATTTTTTCACAATGCCATCATCCAGCAATTGCTGGAAATGCTCACAGACACTCTCACGCACATCGCGATATTCAATGCCGAGTTCTTTGACGCTACGTTGCGCATTAAAATAAATTGGATAGCCCATATTCAATTTTACAAACTCACGTGAATGACCGAGAACAGGTGCTACAAAAGCAAAAGCAGTCTTTGGCACAGTAAAGTGTGGGAAGGGGAATTTATAACCAAACTTTTGTGTGAGTGCTTTGCCCATATCTAACAAGCTGAGTGTACCACCACAAATGATATAACGGCCTTGTGCCTGTGGGTTCAATGCCGCAGCCACATGCGCATCGGCAACATCACGGACATCGACAATACCATTCCACATTGGCGGTACGCCAAACAAGGTAGTGCCATTACCAAACTGTTGTAATACTTCAATACTACCTGACTGACTGGCGTCAGTAAGGGAAGGCCCCATCACTAAGGCGGGGTTAATACAGACTAAATCCCAGCGGTTCTGTTGTTCAGCCATTTCCCATGCTTTGCGCTCGGCAGCAACTTTTGAATAAGGATAGGGTTGATGGGTTTCGCTACTGGTATTGTTCCAGTGGCTCTCATCAAACTCATTATTGGCGGTATTTTGAATCTCAACTGCATCACCATAGGTTGAAGCAATGCTTGATGTCAGCACCACACGTTTGACCGATTCAGTGCGATTGACGCTGTCTAATACGTTTTCTGTGCCTTTCACCGCAGGTTCAATAATGTCTTTGACTGCATCTTTATAATTGGTCACCACAAATGGAGATGCGGTATGAATCACGATTTCACAATCTTGCATTGCATCATCAAATGAACGCGGTTCAAGCAAATCTGCTTTAAAAAATTTAATCTTCCCAGAAGATTGATCTGCCAGATCATATAAATGCTGAATCTTATTTTTCTTTGATGGGTCACGCACTGTGGCATGAACTGTATAGCCTTGATTCAACAGACGTTCAATAATCCAGCCTGCAATATAACCCGTCGCACCAGTGACCAAAATTGGTTTGCTTTTATCCATTGTGGTTTCCACATTATGTTTTTGTGATTGCTGTTATTTACCGAATTTTGCTCAAACAAACAACAGCTGAGCAGTCATTTTTTATGATTTTTTGATCAAAACATCAGCGGAATAAGAAGCATTGCTAATGGTTACAAAAAATCAAACAAATGATTTTCAATAGGATTATCTCTTTTTAAAGTGATAAATGATATGCAAAGGCTTATTTTATTTAGATAAATTGGGCTAATTAGAACTGTAAATGCGTATGTTTCTCATTTTAATTTTATAAAAATCATAAACTTACACACTTTTGTTTTTGCAATTCTATTGTAACTTGGCCATAATATTGTCATTCGATAGGAGTAAGTATTATGCGTGGCAATCCAGAAGTCATCGACTATTTAAATATGCTCATTGGCGGTGAATTGGCTGCTCGTGATCAATATTTAATTCATTCAAGAATGTACGAAGATTGGGGCTTGAGCAAAATCTACGAGCGTATTGACCATGAAATGCAAGAAGAAGCTTCTCATGCGGATTCAATCATTCGTCGTGTGTTGTTCTTAGGTGCTCAACCAAATATGAATCGTGAAGACATCAATGTGGGTAACGATGTTGTCAGTTGCTTAAAAGCGGATTTGGCACTTGAATACCATGTGCGTGAAAAATTGGCAGTGGGTATTAAACTGTGTGAAGAAAAAGGCGATTTTATTAGCCGTGATATGTTGCGTCAGCAGCTTTCTGACACAGAAGAAGATCATACCTATTGGTTAGAAAAACAATTACGTTTAATTGAATTGATTGGTTTGCAGAATTATATTCAATCACAAATTTAATCTATTTGATTGAACGTGTGAGACATAAAAAGAGAACTTCAAATGAAGTTCTCTTTTTATTCTAGGGGGAAAAATTGTTTAGTTAACTGACAGACTAAGACTTAGAATTTTTTACTATAGTTCACGAATAAACGGTCTTCGCCAAAGTCATTGCCGTGTTTCACATCATAGTCAATGCGGATGTATTGCAGTGCAAAGCCTTTGAGATAAGGTTGTTGAAAAGCATAGTTCACAATAATATTGGACTCGGTTTCATGATTTTTGTCACCATTGGCTGCCTTAAAATCATGACCATAGACATATTTCACCATCGCATTCAGCCCAGGCACATAGTCCTTAAAATCATAGCCATACATCAGGTGATATGACTTTTCATTCTTTTTAAAGAAGCCTGTGGCATTCCAGTTGATAAAATAGGTTTCAGGCAGGAAACCATCAGGTAAAGGATAGGCCGATTCCCCGATAATCTGTTGATAGCCCAAACCAAAAGACTGATTATTCACTTTCAGCATTTCCAAGATTCCAATATTTTGCGCATCAATATCAAAGTTGCTACCGTCATTTTTGGCATTGAAATATTTAAACTTAGAATTCAGTGAGAAGTTGGCTGGTTTCCATGTATGGTCTAGCCCAAGGTAATGTTTATTGTAGAGGTCTTCTAAATTACCAAAGTAATATTCGGCCTTCAGCGATGGCGTCAGTTGATAGCGTAGATCCAGATAATTCAAACCATCAGAATATTCAGTTTTGCCATTGGCAGTAAAAGAAAATTTCTTAAAATCTTCTTCGTTGCGCGGTGACACTTTGGTGACTCGGCCTATTTCGGCATAGAGCTGATCAGAAAGTTGTAACTTTAAATTGGTGCCCCAATACGATGCCAATAACTGGCGACTGGCATCTACCGCCGTCACAGGAAGATCCAGCCAGAGTTCACCGACACTGAGCAGTGTTTTGTCATAACCCAGTTTGAGGGTCGCACCATATTTTAAATAGTCAGACGCTTGTGATTGGGTTTGGGGATCAAAGGGCAACACCGTATCTGCGACATGCTTGTCTTTGCTTAAACGTACCGCATATTGCACCGAAGCATCCGCCCCGATGGTGATTGCTTTATCCGCGATTTGTAGGGGGGTATCCTGCATATTTGATTTGTAGAATAAAGAGGCTGCCTGTGACCAACTGCCTGTATCTTTCAGGTTTGGATTGTCATAGTCACGATTAATATAGGCATTTTTAAGTGTGAATTTCCATTGATCTTGAGTTGACTGAGCTGTCTCCGCAGCCAAAGCAACCGAGCTAGACCAGTTGCCTATTGTCAATAATAGGGTTGCAACCGTTAAACGCGTAAGGGAAAAGCGCTGTAATAATTTCATAATCCATATCCGAAGTCAGTGCGCCAGTCCTCGGCGCACATGGTTTTATTGCTGAGTCAGTGAAGATTGTGGGTTAAAGCTCGTCGCAGGTTGAGCTGCAACCGAGACTTTTAAATTCACCAAGAAGATGGCGAGAGCCGCAATAATGCCGGGAATCGCGATGGCGAGAAAATTCATTTGATGAGGCAATTCAAAGGTCAGCAGAGCACCAGTGAGCACAGGGCCGATGATGGCACCGATTCGGCCAATACCCGAAGCCCATCCCATACCGGTTGAACGTACTGCGGTTGGGTAGAATTGCGCCACAAAGGTATAGAGCAGAATCTGTGAGCCAATCGTGGCTGCGCCTGCGATTGCAATCAGGCTGTATAAAATAAATTGTGGGCTATTAAAACCAAGTAAGATTAGGGCAGCAGCACCGATCACAAACATGCTGGTAATCACGGGTTTTAAGTGGAATTTATCCGCTAATGCACCACCGCCAATCGCGCCAACCATACCTCCAATATTCAGTGCAAACAGGAATAGCATACTGGCACCTAAAGAATAACCCGCCTGTAGCATCAGTTTTGGTAACCAGCTACCCAATGCATAGACCATCAATAGACACATAAAGAAGGCCACCCAAAACATAAAGGTGCTAAAACTACGACCTTGTTGGAATAGGGCACGAACAGGTGCATCGGTCGTGGTACTTTCATTTAGAACCAGTTCTGAATGATTGCTTAATTCTGTTTCAGGTGCGATTTTACTGACAATCATTTTGGCTTGATCGTGATGATTCGATTTCACTAAGAAAGCCAGTGATTCAGGCAGAAATTTCCAGATCACAGGTAGTAGTAACAGCGGGATACCTGCAATTAAAAACATGATTTGCCAGCCCATGTCTTTGACTAACCATGCGCCCAGTAAGGCAGAACTCATCCCGCCAATGGCATAGCCACTAAACATCAGTGCGACTAAGGTACTGCGGATTTTTTTCGGTGCATATTCGGTCATCAGAGCCACGACATTCGGCATCACACCACCAATGCCAAGCCCTGCGATAAAACGTAAAATGGCAAATTCAGTGGGGCTTTTTGCAAAAGCACCTAAGAAGGTGAAGCCACTGAATAAAGTGACACAGATCATAATGGTTTTTTTACGCCCCAGTTTGTCTGAGAGCGTGCCAAAAATCATGGCACCGAACATCATCCCAAACAAAGCTGCACTGGCAAGCAATCCCGCTTGCACGGCAGTCAGTGACCATTGCTGCATCAACAAAGGTAAGGCGACCCCATAAATCACCAGATCGTAACCGTCAAAAATAATAATGATGAGACACCAGATTAATACTTTCCAGTGAAATGCCGTAAAACGGGCTTTATCAATAATGTCATTAATATTGACCTTATGTGTATCCATTGCTTCACCTCCAATTTGTGAAGTACCGAGTTATTTTTTATTAAGCTATTTTGTTATTGGGTGAGAGTCAAAAACCTAATTGATATATCTTTATGTCTTTAAGGTATTGTGATTTTATTTACTTAATACATTGAAATTTATGTGTTTATTATTTTTGATTTAATTTCTTTTTAAATATGGTTGAAATATTAAATGGTGAGAATTTTAACTATTTTATGATGTTTTAATCTTATTTTTTATAATTTAAAAATCACTAAATAAACTTATGGTGTGATTAAAATAAGTCTGGATATTTTATTTTACCTATTGGTTAAAATAATAAAAATAATGATGAGCATTTAATTAAGTTGAATGAGGGGGAGACTTTAGAGTGAAGTTTAAAAAATTGCCTTACTGAATTTTGATTGCTCAGCTTTAGTGGGCAAAGCAGTCTGTTATTCGACAGCAAGGCGGAGAGTCTGGGGAGTTGTTCTCTTTTTATTAAGCGGATTGTGTTGCTGTGCGTTGAGTGAGAATGAAATGAGCAATCACCCCAATACAAATGCCCCAAAACACCGAACTTAATCCTAAAAAATGCATGCCTGAAGCGGTCGCCAGAAAGGTAATCAGTGCGGCATCACGCTGTTGGTCATTTTTCATAGCAACGGCAATATTGGTGGAAATTGCACCGAGCAAGGCCAAACCCGCTAAAGCCGCAACCAATTCTTTCGGTAGTAAGCTAAATAGCATCACAATACTGCCCGCAAACAGTCCGCCGAGAATATAAAAAATCCCGTTGGCAATCCCTGCGATATAACGTTTTTCTTTCAGTTCATGTGCATCTTTACCCATACATAACGCTGCTGTAATGGACGCGAGCACGATGGTAATACCGCCAACACAAGCCACAGTGAGAGAGGCAATACTGGTAGCACTGATAATCGGTTTGGCAGGCGTGTCATAGCCACTCAGTTTCATAATCGCCATACCCGGCAAGAACTGACCTGTCAGACTCACGAGGATTAAGGGCAGCGCCAGATTTAAGGTCGAACTCCATGTCCATTCAGGGCTGATCCATTGTGGAATAGCAAGGTTAAAACTGATCTCTACAGGATTCATTTTACCCAGAATCAAGCTCAAGAAAATTCCAGCAGCCAATACCCAAATCATGGTGTAGCGCGGCATCAGTCGTTTCGCGATCAGAAACACAATCAACATGCTAAATACAATCAGCGGCATGCGATCTGTGGCTGTAAATAGATTAATGCCAAATTGAAACAAGATGCCTGCCATCATGCCTGCGGCAACATCTTGAGGAATCCATTTCAGTAGTTTGTCAAAACAGCCTGTGATTCCAATCAGAAAAATTACAATCGCAGAAGTGATATAGGCGGCGACGGCTTCATTTAGCGAAATATCAGGAAATAGCGTGACCAATAAGGCCGTTCCGGGTGCAGACCAAGCGGTAATCACGGGGGTTTTATATTTAATTGAAAGATAAATCCCAGCGACCGCAGCACCAATTGAAATTCCCCAAATCCATGACACCATCATCTCTGTCGAGACATGGGCACGTTGCGCTGCCTGAAAGAAAATAATCAGTGGTCCTGAATAGGAAATCAGAACCGCAAGAAAACCCGCAACTGTGGCTGAAATGGACCAATCTTGTTTTAATGTTTTGAGTAAAGTTGTCATTGGGTGATGGCCTCCATGCACATCCTGTACTTTATCTAAAATGCAAAAAGATCAGGGCTAACCCTGATCTCCACCTCCCACGGGAATGACGCTGCCCGTGATATAGGAGGCATCATCGGATGCAACAAAGACAATCGCTTTGACCTGTTCCTCAATATTGCCATAGCGTCCCATAAAGGTACGGTCTATGGTTTGATCGACGACCTGCTGCATCCAGTCTTTTTCATTTTGACTGAGTGGGTTGCTATTACGCGGTATTTTGCGAGGTGGGGCTTCGGTGCCGCCTGTGGCAATGGCATTGACGCGAATTCCATCTTTGGCATGTTCAAAGGCCAGCGATGCCGTCAGTGCATTAACGCCACCTTTGGCGGCAGAGTAGGGAATACGGTTAATCCCGCGAGTCGCAATCGATGAAACATTGACGATCACACCTGCCTGTTGCTGAATCATTGCAGGCAAGACCGCTCGGCAGCACCATAAAGTTGGAAACAACGAGCGATTCACTTCCTTGATAATTTCCTGTTCAGAGAATTCCTGAAAAGGTTTCATCCAGATTGCGCCGCCAACATTGTTGATCAGCACATCGACTCGACCAAAATGTTCAATGGCTTTGGCAACCACAGTTTGTGCACCTGCAAAGCTTTCCAGATCGGCTTGAATGGTCATGGCATCAGCCCCCCAGGCTTTGACTTCGGCTAGTACCTCCTGCACATAATCAGAACGATCGGCCAAGACCAGTTGCGCACCTTCTGCCGCCAGTTGTAGTGCAACCCCACGGCCAATGCCCTGAGCACTGCCTGTGACAATCACCACTTTATGCTTAAATCTTTGAACTTGAGACATGGCTTGATTTTCCTGTAGCTATTAATTCGCAGAGAACTTTTCGAACAGGAAATTGGCAGGCTTGATCTGTTCAGCATCTAACCAGCTACGGACTGCTTCGACCATTGGGACAGGACCACACAGATACACATCAACATCGCCACTGTTTAGCCATTCAGATTCGATATGACCCGTGACGTAGCCTTTACGTGCATGCTGGCTGTCTGGATGGGCAACCACAGTCCGATATTCAAACCAAGGGAATCGCGTCTGTAATTCTGCCAGTTTCTCCAAAGCCACCAAATCAAAATCGTTGGTCACGCCAAAGACTAAGCGTACAGGTTGGGTTGAACCTTTTTCTTCAAGCACCTGCAACATCGACATAAAAGGAGCAATGCCTGTTCCACCTGCCAGCATCAGCACAGGACGAGTGACATTACGCAGATAGAAACTGCCGAATGGGCCTGTGAAGCTCATCTTATCGCCTGCCTGCGCGGCCTTGCTTAAGAAATCGCTCATTTTGCCATTTGGGACATTACGCACCACGAAGCCTGTTAAGCGATTGCCCGGCTTTGAGCTAAATGAATATGAACGGGTTTCACCTGTTTCAGGAATAGCGACATTGACATACTGTCCTGCAAGGAAGTGAATATCGGGCTGACCTTCATCCAGTTGAATATCGAAGGTAATGGTTGAGTCAGAAAGATTTTCGACCCGAGCCAATGTGCCTTGGAAAGAATGAATTTCGGTTTTACATACATCAGATGAGGCCTGAATTTGGAATACAGCATCTGAGTTTGGACGGCATTGGCATGCCAAAATATAACCTTGCTCAGCTTCTTCAGGGGTGAGGGCATCTTCGATATAGCTTTCTTCTGGCATGTCATAACTGCCAGATTCGCAGAATGCACGGCAAGTACCACAGGCACCATCACGACAGTCTAACGGGATATTAATTTTTTGGCGATAAGCTGCATCAGACAGGGTTTCGCCTTGAGTAACACTGATAAAACGTGTCACACCATCTTCAAATTGAAGTGCTACATTGTGGTTTGACATGAGACGTATCCTACAAAATAATTTAAATTTGGACCCCAACCAACAGTCCATTTGGCTGAGGAGACCTATTTTTTACAGGTGGTAGATATCAATCACTTGATTGATATAGTCATTTTTAAGCACCACATATTTGCTCAGGATTTTCGGTTCATCACTCGAACAATCAATGACATAACGTGACATGCCAAAGTAGCTATAGGTGGTTTTATAGCGGAAGCTCAAGGTATTCCAATTGAAGCGAACCGTGAGTTTATCTCCGTCGCGCGCTACGATTTCAACATTGGCAATATTGTGGCAAGTACGGGTATCAGGCATGGTGGCAGAAGAGCGTTCGGTCTTGATGCGGAATACACGGTCTTCCAGTCCTTGGCGATCTGGGTAATAAATCAGCGAGATTTCAGCTTGCGGATCTTCAGTCAATTGATCATTGTCGTCCCACGCTGGCATCCAAAAACTGGCTTCAGGCGCATAGCAATTGAGCCAATCATCCCATTGTTCATCATCTAAAAAGCGTGCTTCGCGATAGAGAAATTGGGCAATATTTTCCAAGCTGCTTTGATCTTGAATACTCATGCGTTTTCTCCTTGAGCCGCGATTTGCTTCTCAGCGACAATGGCGTGTTTCATGGTATGCAACCAGTATTGATGTTGTGCCAGATAGAGGCCTTCATCTTCGGTTTTAATGCCGCTTAACATCGGTTTAAGTCCAATTTCATTGGCTGCATCATCGGGGCCATAAATCCAGTGCTTAGAACCACGGCACATATCATTCCATTCCAGTGCGATACCTGCATAACCAGCCTGACAGGCACGGAATTCCTCTAGGTCATCAGGTGTGGCCATGCCTGAGGCATTAAAGAAATCTTCGTATTGACGAATACGACGTGCACGCGCCTCTGGGGCTTCACCTTTCGGTGCAATACAATAAATCGTCACTTCAGTTCGATCGACTGAGATAGGGCGTAATACCCGAATTTGCGAACCGAACTGATCCATTAAATATACGTTTGGATAGAGACACAGATTACGCGAGCGTTCGATCATCCATTTCGACATGGCTGCACCATATTTTTCGGTATATTCATCTGCTTTCGGGAAGTTTGGGCGATCTTCTGGATTGGCCCATTGCGTCCATAGCAGCATATGACCATTTTCAAAACCATAAGAACCACCCCCTTGCTTGCCCCAAGAACCTGCGCTCATGGCACGAATATTATCGGCAGCTTGGGTCTCTTTACGGTGTTGTGTGGTTGCGGCATAGTTCCAGTGCACGGCTGAAACGTGATAACCATCGGCACCATTTTCCGCCGTCAGTTTCCAGTTTCCTTCATAGGTATAAGAGGAGGTACCGCGCAGAACTTCTAGACCATGCTCGGATTGGTCAACAATCATGTCGATGATTTTGCTGGTTTCACCCAAGAATTCTTCAAGTGAAGGCACATCTGGATTGAGACTGCCAAACAAGAAACCTTTGTAGTTCTCAAAACGTGCAACTTTTTTCAGGTCATGTGAACCGTCTTGGTTAAAGCAATCTGAATAACCTGCTTCACTTGGGTCTTTAACTTTGAGGAGTTTGCCTGAGTTGTTAAAGGTCCAACCATGGAAAGGGCAAGTGTAAGTGGCCTTGTTACCGCGTTTATGACGGCAGAGTTGGGCACCACGATGCGAACAGGCATTGATCATGGCATTCAGCTCGCCGTTACGGTTACGGGCGATAATGACAGGTTGACGACCAATATGAGTGGTGTAGAAATCGTTGTTATTGGGGATTTGGCTTTCGTGCGCAAGATAAACCCAATTGCCTTCGAAAATGTATTTCATTTCAAGGTCAAATAGGGCTTGATCGGTAAATACTGAACGATGAAGTTTAAATTCACCTGTGTCGATATTATCGACCAGTAATTCATCAATGCGGTCAAGATGGCTGGTATTGATTACAGGAATACGTGGCATGTCCGTTCTCCGACTTTCCAAAACTGTG
Organism: Acinetobacter sp. Ac_3412; assembly: GCF_013072675.1. NCBI lineage: Bacteria > Pseudomonadati > Pseudomonadota > Gammaproteobacteria > Moraxellales > Moraxellaceae > Acinetobacter > Acinetobacter sp. Ac_3412. Next base: position 200,882 of record NZ_LXUJ01000009.1, read on the forward strand.
GAAGTCATCGAGTTGCGCTAAAAGCGTCTCGATATCCTAATAAGTTGAATGTGGCGAGTGTTGTGGTTTGAACCGATAAGGATGAATATGGGCAGCTGGAATCTAGCGGAAGCGATTCATAACTTCATCGGTTTATCTCTTGTCTATACCTTAAAAGAATGAGTAAACTCTGTCTAAGACCGAATTTATATTTTTATATATCTTAAAGGTATTGAAACCTCATGGAATTACGTCATTTACGGTATTTTGTTGCAGTTGTTGAAGAACAGAGCTTCACCAAGGCCGCAGAAAAACTATTTATTGCTCAACCCCCTTTGAGTCGACAGATTCAAAACTTGGAAAGTGAGTTGGGTATTCAACTGTTTGAGCGGGGTAGTCGACCTCTACAAACCACACCTGCGGGACATTTCTTTTATCAGCACGCGATTAAACTTTTGTCTAATGCTGAAGAAATTAAAAGTATGGCAAAACGGATTGGGCTGATTGAACGCAGTGTCACCATCGGTTTTGTCGGGTCGCTGCTTTATGGTCTTTTGCCACGGATCATCTATTTATTCAGACAACAGCAGCCACATCTCAATATTCAACTGGTTGAAATGAGCACCACAGAACAACTGCAAGCTTTAAAGGAAGGACGCATTGATGTGGGCTTTGGACGCTTGAGGATTAGTGATCCTGCGGTCAGACGGATTTTATTGCGGAAGGAGCGATTGGTTGTGGCGGCGCATACCAGTCATCCCATTGCACAGCGGACGGAAGGGGTTTATCTGGCAGATCTAATTGATGAAAAGATGTTTATGTATCCCACTTCGCCGAAGCCTAATTTTTCGACGCAGCTTTTGAATATCTTTGCCGAGCATAGCCTCGTGCCAAAAAATATGCATGAAGTACGGGAAATTCAACTGGCCTTAGGGTTGGTAGCCGCAGGTGAAGGCTTGTGTGTGATTCCTGCCAGTGCCGATACCATTCGCTTTCCTCATTTGAACTATATTCCGATTTTAGACAATGGCGCCGTCAGCCCAATTTTTCTGACTGCACGGGCAATGGATCGCAGTGAAGACCTACAGCTGTTATTTGATTGTGTTTATCAGGTCTATGATCTGGAAGGTATTCCGTATCAACGTACCGTGTTTACACTGGATCAGAACCCGATTGATGATTCCAATGGCATTGATTATTAAACATGTATAAAAATGCCTAGACTTCAAACAGCTAGGCATATTATTACTCGATAACTTGACTCAGAATCTTCAAAGCGATTATTTGCTTTGTAAGGTTTTTAAATCTTTCAATACTTGATCGGCATGAGTTTGAGTATTCACGCTGGTGTAGTGATACATCACCGCGCCTTGAGGATTAATCAAAAAACTCTCACGTTTGGCAATTTTAGTAATACCCAAGTTTCGTACGATGCCAAATTTAGTGGCCAGTTCGCCCTGATCATCTGCAAGAATTGGGAACGGTAGGCCAAGTTTCTCTGAGAATTTTTGATGTGATGCAACATCATCCAGACTGACACCCAGTACCACAGCATTTGATTTGGTAAATTGTGGATACAATGATTTAAATTGATTGGCTTCTTGAGTACAACCTGCAGTATTGTCTTTAGGATAAAAATATAGCACCACCCATTTGCCTTTATATTGATTTAAGGTGTGCCATTTGCCAGTTTGATCTTGCAGTTTAAAGTCTGGCGCAGATTGCCCAACCCATTCTTTTTGAGCGGTATCTTGCTTTGAAAATAAGGTAGTTTGTGCGCTACTGAGCGTTGGTGCACTGAGTAAAAAAAGTGAACTACATAAAACGAGAACTTTGGACTTTATCGTATTCATCATGTTGATCTCAAAGTGTAATAGCAGCTACTTTAGCAAATTTAGAGATTGGATGTGGTAGAAAATTCTTTACAGGGTTTTGCTCTGCTTTATATATTTCAATTGAATAGCGATTTAGAAAAAGAAAAGGAAAATCAATGGATGTTGGTGCAGTTCTCATTAAATTAAAAGCCAATACGCAGGCAGAGGTCGAGGCTTGGCAGCAAGAAATTCAACAACGTAAAGCCGAAGCCATTCAAACACTTCAAGCTGAAGGGGTAATCGTTGAATCTTGGTTTCAACTTGAATTGAATGGCGATCATTATTTACTCGCCTATATGCGTGCCAAAGATATTGCTCATGCTCAGCAGGTGGCGAGAAATAGTTGCTTTGATATTGATCAAGTTCATCGACAGTTCAAGCAACATTGGGAGCAAGTGATTCCAGCCCAGCTTTTGGTAGATTTGGAAAATAATGAGGAGTGTTAATCAGGGTATACTGCATTGAAGTTTTTGGAAATGAGCAAGCACGTGACCTATAAGATTTTACTCATCACGGGATGGGGCGGTGGTGCCGAATTATTAAAACCTTTACATAAGGCTTTAGAACAAAAGGGACATCGCGTTGAGCGGATGAATATCTTTAATGCGTTGGATAATGACATTTTGCAACAGCATGTCGAACTTGCAGTAAAGTTTGATGTGATCATTGGATGGTCGCTTGGTGGACAACTGGCAACCTTACTGGTCGATCAAATTCAGCAACAATATACTGAACAGAAAGTTTTAATCACGTTAGCGTCGAATCCATGTTTTGTGGCACAAGCAGATTGGTCGACTGCAATGCCTGTTGAAACCTTTATCCAGTTTAAACAATCATTTGAACAGGATGCGATTACGACTTTAAAGCGTTTTGGTTTATTGGTCTGTCAGGGTGCAAGTTCGGCAAAGAAAGATTTCGTAGTTATGCAGAAATTGATTCGTCCACAACCGATTGCATTGCTTAGAGATGGGTTAGAATTGCTGGAGCAATTAAACTTGGTTGAGTTGTATAAAAATTATCAAGGTAGGCAGTTGCATGTCTTTGCCGAGTATGATGCTTTAGTTCCTTACCAAATTGTGCGAAAAACTGAAGATTTAGCTGCAAAGAATTTATCTTTCATTTCGGTTGAAGGCGCTTCGCATGGTTTTCCATGTTTTATGGTGTGGCGGACTGTGCAAATAATTGAAGATTTTATTTAATAGACGGTTTAATCTTGCTTGAATTGAAAGTTCTCGCAATATATTTTAGATTTTGACAAGTTTAAGATAAAACCTATTTTATAGATCTAACGGAATCGTGCCGAGTACTCATCCATTTTCAGGATATGCCTTCGGCGACCTACTTTTCTTTCGGGAAAAGTAGGCAAAACCATTTGTCATCTGCAAAACCTGTTCACTTCTTTCATTTTTTTCTTTTGATCAAGTGTACGAAGCCTTGTATTTTATTTATACCACGCAGGTTGCAGATGACATTTCCGAGTATCGAAAAGTGTGATCAGGCAAATGGTAAATTTTGAAATAGCAGCAAATGAGGTAAAGGATGACCGATTTATTTGATTTAGAACATATATGGCATCCCTATACTTCGATGTTGAATCCACTACCAACCTTTAAAGTCAAACGTGCCTACGGTGCAACGATTGAATTAGAAGATGGTCGAACTTTGGTTGATGGCATGTCGTCATGGTGGTGTGCAATTCATGGCTATAACCATCCTGAACTCAACCAAGCGGTTACAGATCAATTACAAAACATGGCACATATCATGTTTGGCGGTCTGACCCATGAACCTGCAATTGAATTAGGCAAATTATTATTAAAAATCACGCCGCCGAATTTAGATAAGATTTTCTACGCAGACTCAGGTTCGGTTGCCGTAGAAGTTGCGTTAAAAATGGCAGTTCAATATTGGGCTGCATTAAACAAACCAGAGAAAACCAATTTTATCACCACCCGTTCTGGCTATCATGGCGATACATGGAATGCGATGTCTGTCTGTGATCCGGTCACGGGGATGCATCAGATTTTTGGTACAAGTTTACCGAATCGAATGTTTGTACCCGCCCCACAAAGTCGCTTTGATGGTCAATGGGATTCACAAGACATTCAGCAGCTCAAACAGCAGATCGAACAGCATCATCACACTATTGCCGCACTGATAATTGAACCGATTGTGCAGGGTGCAGGCGGAATGCGTTTTTATCATCCTGAATATTTACGTCAAGCCAAAGCATTGTGTGAACAATATAATTTATTGTTGATCTTTGATGAGATTGCAACAGGTTTTGGGCGTACAGGCAAAATGTTTGCGTGGGAACATGCCCAAGTTGAACCCGATATTATGTGTATCGGCAAAGGTTTAACGGGCGGTTATATGACACTGTCTGCGACTTTAACTACTAAACAAGTGGCTGAAAGCATAAGTCGTGGTGAAGCGGGTGTGTTTATGCATGGCCCAACCTTTATGGCGAATCCACTGGCCTGTGCGGTTGCTTTAAGAAGCACCCAATTATTGGTGGAACAGGATTGGCAAGCCAATATTCAACGAATTGAAAAGATTCTGGCTGAACTGTTAACGGATTTAGCACAGCTCGATCATGTTGCGGATGTAAGGGTTTTAGGGGCGATTGGTGTGGTTGAATTAACATCTAATGTCGACATGAAAACCTTACAGCAACAGTTTGTGGAGTGTGGCATTTGGGTGCGGCCATTTGGGAAATTGGTCTATGTAATGCCGCCGTATGTGATTAGCGATGATGAACTCCATTATTTATTGGCACAGATGAGTGAAGTAGTAAAAAATATGCAAGGAGTAAATGCCAATGTCCTTGCTTGATCATTATGCCGAGCAGCTTGACCAGCTTAAGCAACAGGGTAATTTCCGCCAATTTACTTCAAATCAACAGCAGGGACGATGGATTACGATTCAAGATCGAACCATGTTGAATCTAGCATCCAATGATTATTTAGGGTTGGCAGCTGATTTAAGTTTAAGAGAAGAATTTCTTGATACGCTGAAAATCGAAAGAGCGCTCTTTAGTTCATCTTCTTCACGTTTGCTTACGGGTAATTTTGAAGAATATGAACAATTTGAAAATAGCCTAAGCAAAGCCTTTGGTCGCGCTGCCTTACTCTTTAATAGTGGCTACCACATGAATATCGGTATTTTGCCAGCCTTGTGTGATAGCAAAACCGTAATTCTGGCCGATAAACTGGTACATGCCAGTATGATTGATGGCATTCGACTTTCGACTGCTCAATATGTACGTTATCGCCATAATGATTTGCAGCATCTGGAACAGTTATTGCAAAAGTATCATCAAGATGAGCAAGTTGAACGCATTATTGTGGTGACCGAAAGTATTTTTAGTATGGATGGGGACGAGACGGATTTAGCTGCATTGGCGCAGTTAAAGCAACGTTTTGCCAAAACCATGTTGTATGTCGATGAAGCCCATGCGATTGGTGTCAGAGGTGAGCAAGGGCTGGGTTGTGCTGAACAATATGGTGTATTGGATCAGATTGATTTCTTAGTGGGAACCTTTGGTAAAGCAATTGCCTCGGTAGGCGGCTATATCATTTGTGATTCAATCATCCGTGATTATCTGATCAATAAAATGCGCCCACTGATTTTTAGTACAGCTTTGCCTCCAATCTCGATGGCATGGTCAGATTTTATTTTTCATAAAGTATTGAGCATGCAGCAACAACGCCAGCACTTGGCTGAGATCAGTCAGTATTTACAGCAAGCGGTGATTGCAAAAGGCTTCTCAAGCCCATCGAGTAGTCATATCATTCCGATTATCGTGGGTGAAAGCCAAGCTGCAATTGAAAAAGCACGCTATGTACAACAACAAGGTTTTTATGCCATGCCGGTACGCCCACCAACAGTGCCACAGAATAGTTCACGCCTGCGTATTTCATTAACCTCTTTGGTGCAAAAAACTGAATTGGAACAATTGGTGGAGTGTTTGTGAGCATCAATAAAGCACTGGTAGCCCAACGTTTTGCCAAAGCAGGGCAAAGCTATGTCGAGCATGCTGTGGTACAAAAACAGATTAGTGCGCAGTTATTTGAATATCTTAAAGTGTATTGTTCGCAAAGCTTGAATTCAGTCCTTGAGATTGGCTGTGGTTCAGGCAATCTCACCCATTTATGTGAGTCTTATTTTCAGGTTGAGCAACTGTTCTTAAATGATTTATATGCAGATGTCGATCAGCATTTTTTTAATTTTAAACATGTAAATTGGTTGATCGGTGATATTGAACAGCTGACTTTACCGCAATCTTTAGATGCAGTGATTTCCAGTTCGGCATTACAGTGGATGCTTGATCTACCAGCTTTATTGCAGCAGATTCATGCTGCATTAAAACCCAATGCATATTTCGGTTTTTCTACTTTTGGGCCAGATAATCTAACGGAAATTAAACAGCTAACAGGGCAAGGCTTAAATTATATCAATTTGGATGTTCTACAACAGTTACTTGAACAGCAAGGCTTTGAAATTCTATTGATACAGCAAGATCATAAGCAGGTTTATTTTGATCATCCAAAATCGGTATTGCAGCATTTGAAAGCAACTGGCGTGACTGCAACAGCTCAATCGCATCGCTGGACTAAGCAATCTTTGCAGCAATTTTATTCAGATTATCAACAGTTTTATGATGAGCAGGGTTTTCGTCTGACTTATCATCCAATTTATGTGATTGCACGGAGAACAGCATGAGTGCAGCAATTTATTTTGTCAGTGGTATTGATACTGAAATTGGCAAAACTTATGCCACAGGTTATCTCGCCAAGCTTTGGACCGAACAGGGACAGCGTGTCATTACCCAGAAGTTGGTGCAAACGGGGAATGTAGATATCTCCGAAGATATCGAAAAGCATCGTGAAATTATGGGCAGTGGCTGGTTTCAGGAAGATCATGAAAAGCTGACCATGCCTGAAATTTTTACTTATCCTGCCTCGCCGCATTTAGCCACGCGTTTGGATGGACGAGATTTAGATTTTGCCAAGATCGAAGCTGCAACCAAAGAATTGGCGCAGCGCTTTGAGGTGGTGTTATTAGAAGGTGCTGGTGGATTGATGGTGCCTTTAACTACAGAGTTGTTGACGATTGATTATATCGTTCAGCATCAATTTCCTGTGATTTTAGTGACTTCTGGGCGTTTAGGAAGTATTAATCATACTTTGTTGAGTTTAGAGGCTTTAAAGCAGCGTGGTTTGAGTTTGCATGCTTTGGTGTATAACTTAAAGGATGAGTCGAAAGATCCTCTTATTTCGAAAGATACCGCAGATTATTTAAAAGCTTATTTGGCAAAGCATTTTCCAGAAGCAGAATGGATTGAGTTGGAAAAGTTTAAATAACTTTAGGTATGTATGGTCTAGTAAATATCTGTGATCGTTGAGGGCGGCAAGGATGCCGCCAAGTTAGACTGCGGTAGCAAGGACGTACCGTCAGTCTAACAAAAGATTTTTGTTACTTTTCATCTTTGAAAAGTAAGAAGGTTTTCCTATGATCGGATGAGAGCTGGGAGAGACTCCGTCAAGACCGCTTTCAGATTTAATCACTAAAGAGAAATCATAATGAATAAAAAGAATTTTATTTTTATAACCCTCTGCCTGTCAGGTCTAATCTCGACTACTCATGCTGCTGTACCTCCAGATAAAACCATTATCAGTTGGATCACCAACTTACAAGATTCAAATGCCAATCCACCCCAAGCCATTCAGATCGATTCTACCGAAGCAGTAAAACTGATCTCAGGAGAAGAAGCCTATTTATCGGGTGTGAGTTTTGAAAATGCAGGACGTAATTTTTGGGCTGGCTATGTGTTAACCCGTCCAAAATTAAAGCAGGCGCGAATCCTAAAAGAATTTGGTGGTCAATCAAATAGCTTTAAAGTGCATCCAACTGTTTATAAAGGTAAACCGATTCAACTGATCGAAATTGAGAGCGCAGGTTCAGGACAGGGCACAGTCGAGTCGAGTAAAAGCCTAGTTTATTTCACTCAGTGGACCAGCAAACTGATTGCAGAGGTAGAGGAGTCTTCATATGATGGCCGCTATGATGACAAATTAGGGGCAGAAGATTGTCGTACTGGCCGAGATAATTCAGGCTATTTAAATGTGATGCCTTATTCCCCTTATGTCATTCGAACCACCGTGACAGGTGATGCTTGTAGTAACAAACCACAAGGCTATAAAGTGAGCAGCAAACTTATTCCGATCGTGATCAGTGAAATAAAATAAAAAAAGCTAACAAGCGAACTTGTTAGCGCAGGAGTAATGTTTAGTTATTTTATTAATTTTTTGTTTTTATTATTTAGTTATTACTGACGATACCGATTTTGGTGACATTGCTCTGTTGAGCGAGTGCCATCACCATCGCGATATTCTTATATTCAGCCTGAGCATCAGGCTTAAACTTAATCTGATCCTGATCAGCTTTTTGAGCAACCGAATCAAACAGGGCTTTTAAGGCTGAACGATCAGCAACCGCTTGATCATTCCAAAAAATATGCCCTTGCGCATCAACCCGTAAATTGATGGTTTGAGGTGGCTTCTGATCTGTTGGCGGTGGTGGTGTACCATTTGGCAAATTAATGTTAATGGCGTTGTTTGGAATTGGGATGGTGATAATAAACATAATCAGCAGCACTAACATGACATCAATCAGCGGTGTCATGTTGACGTCGAGCATCACATCTTCTTCATCATTTTTTGAACCCACATTCATACCCATGTGTGATTCTCCTGTTATGGTGTAGAAGCAGGGGGAGTCGTAACAAAAGCGATTTTGCCAATCCCTGCTTGCTGTGTTGTGCTGATCACCTGATCTATCGCTTCATAATGAGTCTGCTGATCGCCACGAATATGAACCTCAGGCTGCGGACGTTTTTGCGCTTCAGCTTGTAAACGGGCAAGTAAAGTTTCTTTATTTGCAACGTGTTGTTCATTCCAGAAAATATCCCCCGTTTTATTGACGGAAAGCTGGATATTTTGTGGTGTGGTGGCATAAGGTGTATTTTTTTCTTCAGGTAGTTTTACCGGAACAGTGTGTGTGACCACTGGAACTGTGATTAAAAAGATAATCAGCAGCACCAGCATGATGTCGACCAGCGGGGTCGTGTTAATCGTCCCGATGACATCATCGTCACTTTGATCTGAATTAATCATCATGCCCATAATGGTGTTCCTTATTTAGAATCACGGTTTGGGTGATTACTGTTTAGGTCGCCGCTGAGGAGTACGGCATGTAGGTCTGAGCCAAATGAACGGACATTGTCCATGACCGCTTTATTGCGGCGTGTTAACCAGTTATAACCAAGTACAGCAGGAACCGCGACTGCAAGACCAATTGCGGTCATAATCAGTGCTTCACCCACAGGTCCAGCAACTTTATCAATTGATGCTTGGCCTGAAATACCGATTGCAGTAAGCGCGTGATAAATCCCCCAAACTGTTCCAAATAAGCCGACAAATGGTGCGGTTGAACCCACAGTGGCAAGGAAGGCTAGGCCATTACTGAGATGACTTTGCACTTTTTCGATTGCACGTTGAATTGAGATTGTTACCCATGTGTTGAAATCAATACGTTCTAATAAGGTGCCATCGTGATGTTTGGTTGAGCGAATGCCTTTTTCAGCAATATAACGGTAGCTACTATTGCTATTTAAACTTTCTGCAGCACTATTTAAAGACTCTGCTTCCCAAAAATGACGTTCAGCCTCTGTGCCATGGCGTTTGATTTTACTTTGTTGAAAAACTTTAGACAGAATGATGTACCACGTTCCAATCGACATTAGTACCAAGATAAATAATGTTGATTTTGCGACTAAGTCACCTTCGCGCCAAAGGGCTTCTAAACCATATGGGTTATGTACTTTTTCAACAGTTGCAGGTAAGGGTGGCGGGGTTGGTGCGGCTTGTGCTGCGGCATCAGTCGCTACCGTCGTTACGGCTGTGGTTTGCGTGGTTTCATCCGCCCATACGGTTGCAACTGGAAGTAAGGTCGTTCCTGCGATGAGGCCAATTGCTGCGATTCGAGAGAGACGTTTTGCTGTATTTTTCATGGTTAAATTCTCCAAAAACTTGTTTGTTCAATGTATTTAATTAGGAAATCGTGAATGGATATTCGATTTCGTACCATTCTTGTTGTGGTACACCGTCTTTCATTGCAGGTTTAAATGTGCACAGGCTATAGGCTTTGACAGCTGCTTTATCTAGGCTTTTACTGCCACTCGATTTTTTAACTTTTGAGTCGATTACTTTGCCTGAACCATCAACCAGCACACGAATACGTACCGTACCTTCTTCTTCATTCATCAAGGCTTCACGAGGGTATTCTGGTTTTTGACATCCCGCTTCTCCTTCAGAAACGCCGCGTGAAATTCCTGCGGGTTTTGCTGCAGTCGCAGGTGCGGCTGGCGCTGTTGGAGCAGCAACAGGGCTCGGACTTGCTGCAGCAGGCGTAGGTGTTGGTGTCGCAACAGCCGTTTTGGTCGGTTGAGCAGGTGCTGGTTTTTGCACAGGTGTGACTTTCTCCACCTGTTTAGGTGGGTCAGGCATCTTGGCCACTTTTTCGACCATTTTTGGTGGCTCGGGCGGCTTTTCTTTAGGTTTTGGTTCCTCTGGTTTTGGAGGCGGTGGTGGTTTGATGTCCTGAATAATCTGTAGTTCTACAGGCTTATCGACAGGCTTGCTAAAGTCGGTCGCTAAACTTGTCATCAGAATATAGGCGATAATGAGATGTAGAAATAACACCAGACCAATACCGACAAGGCGTTTGGCAGGTTGATTTTCACTCTCAGAAAAGGGGATGCCCATAATTACTCCTGAAATTGCAATCATGAATTCATCATTGTTTGTAAGGTGAAATCAATTGGAAATTGAGAATATTCACTTTAAATCTGATAAATCAGAGGATTACGGTGAACCACTACGACAGAAGGAACATCATGTCGTAGTGGCGAAACACATTAAAATTTATAGGTGCCGCGAACGAAATAGCTACGACCAACAGCATCTGCATAACGCGGGTCATAACCCATTTGGAAGTTATCGACGACATTTGAAGCCGGTGGTTCAGCATCAAACATATTTTTAAGACCAAGTGTGAGTTCTAGGTTCTTGAAACCTTTATAAGTGCCTGAAAGGTTATAAGTGGTATAGTCGCCTACAGAATGGTCTTGCCCATTAGAGTTTTGGTCTTTATAACCTTTAGAGAAGTTTTGCTGTAAGTTGAGTGCCCAGTTCTCATAGCGCCAATCTAAATTAGCTGTATGTTTCCAGCGTAAAACGATTGCCTGATAATCCAAGCCTGCATAGCTTCCAGCAACACCAACCCATGGCATGCCTTTGTTTTCTTGGTATTGGTAATCTGTTACATAAGTACCATCAATACTGAGACCAAATTGGCCTGTGCTGGTCATTGGAGAGCGCCAAGCTGCACCGACATCAAATCCTGAGGTTTTGATACCACCTAAATTTTGATTGGTTGTATTGATATAGTTCAGCGAGCCATCTGCATTACGGATGAATTTATCTGCATACTTCACAGGGTCAGCAAAAATGGCAGTCTCTGAAATGGTGGTAATCTGATTTTTGACTTTGATATCGAAATAATCGAGCGTGAAGACCAAGTTTTTGATAGGCTCAAATACCATACCAGCGGTAAATGAATCTGATTTTTCAGGCTCTAGGTTTTGGTTACCACCATTTTGTCGATCAAATTGCATACCACAGTCACGTGCAGGTAATGCACCCGCTGCTGGAACACCACCAGGGCAAAGTAGCGGATCATTATACGTTGCAGCTGTATTGGTGACGGATTTAGGTGAATGCATTTCTTGTAATGTCGGTGCTCTAAAACCTTTGGTATAGCTTGTTCTAAACATTAACTGTTTGATTGGTTCCCAACGAAGGGAGAATTTGGGATTAAAGGTATCACCAAAATCACTGTAATCATCATATCGAGCTGCAAGCTGAGCTTCTAAAGTTTTATGCAAAGGGATATGTAATTCTGTGAAAACAGCTTTGATATTGCGTGAACCTTCATTTACGGGTTCATTTGGATCGACTCCTGTACTTGGTGCAACACTTGCAATTTCAGCCAGTGTCTTCGATTGCCAATCATCACGGCGATAACTTGCACCAACAGCAAAACCGACATCACCAGCTGGTAATGTATAGATCGGGCGGCTTGCAGTGAAATCGACTGTAGTTGAGTCTAATTTGGCATCTAGATATTTACCTTTAACGCTTAAGCCATTCCATACATCACTATCGGCTGAGCTTTGTGCACCAAAGGGATTGAGAGTGCCATCTAATAATGCTGCAGCGGTTTTATTGTAATTAAGGTAACCATTTAAAACGTTATCTGCAGCATTACTACGGGCATAGGTTAGGCCAGTATTAATATCCCAACCATACGCATCACCTTCAAGACCAGCAAAAATCCGGTGTGAATCATTCACGCTATTGCTGATACGATTACCTGCTTGTGAACGTAAATATAATTCTAGTGGGCCACTGACATTATCCATGGCAGGTGTAATACCATTCCCAGGATAATATTTGCTTGATGGGTTCATCGGTAAGTCAAAAAATACGTCAGGCGCAACGGATGTAGTCACTTCACTACGTGCGTAAACGTACTCACCAATCGCATTGAAATGATCATTAATTTTTGCGGTTACACGACCCATGACAGAAACGTCTTCTGTTTTAGGAATAATGCCAATCACAGCTTGACTGTTATAACGGCAGGTCACTCCATCATTACTGAAGAATAGCGGATTATCGCCACATCCTGTTTTGGCATAAGGACTGCCGAATGTACCTGTCTCTGTATCGTATAAATTTGCCGGGAAAGAACCACTACTGGTTCGATTGACACCTAATTCGGGTAATACACCCCCACGACGGCTGACCTTGCGGTCTTTTGCCATGACTTCGTCACCACGTCGATAATCAACAACCCCGAAAACATTGAATCCATTTTCTTCTAAATCACCATAACCACCAAAAATGGAATAGTTTTGTTGCTCGCCACCTGTTTGTTCTGGTTTTTGATAGTCGGCACTGAAATTTAAACCGCTAAATTGTTTTTTAGTAATAAAGTTGACTACACCGCCAATCGCATCGGTACCATAGATCGCTGATGCACCATCTTTCAGCACTTCAATACGATCAAGCATAGCCAGTGGAATGATATTTAAATTGGTCACACCGCTGTCATAGGCATTGGCTGCCAAACGACGACCATTGAGCAAAACCAAGGTCTTGTTGGCACCAATTCCCCTTAAATTTGCAGCAGATCCCTGTGTTTTACTGGTTCCTACATTTGAAGCCGTGACAAAATTTGATTGATTGGCTGTAATTTTTGAGAGTGCTTCTTCGGTTGTTGTGACCCCTTGTTTTAGAATTTCATCCACTTTGACAATGGTAATCGGTGAAGCACTCTGTGCTGCAACGCCTTTGATGGATGAACCTGTAACCGCAACTTTTACGACTTTGGCTGCTTTTTCCTCGGAAGGCGATTCGGCCTCAGCAGCATGAGCCATGGTTAAACACAGCATACTTAAACTGAGCGTACTGAGTTTAAGCATCGTTTTGCTCGCTTTTGGCAGAGCACTTGGTTGAGCGAAGTTGGCTTTTTTCATTGATTATTTAACCCCTAATGGATTGCCACTCTAAAAATTCAATAAATCCGTTTTAGCAAGAGCTGTGCCAAACCCTATTTTTAGATTTCGCTTAATGTAGAATAAAATGTGTAAAAGTGTTTTAGTTTTTATATATAAGCTTTTCATATTTTTACTAAATATTAAAAATATTGAAATAATTTTAAATGTGGATTGGTTAACATAAAGTTCCAAATAAGGTATGTTTTTGTAATGCATTAAAATGAATCATAAAGTTTTATTTTTGCTTTTTTGTGGTGCAAATCATCTTTTGTTGTTATAAAACATATGGTTTATTATTTTTATTTCATTGAAATGGAAAATAATATATAAAAATATGATTTGGCATAAAGTTACTTTTATTTAAGATGCGTGAAAACTAGATCTGCTAAGAATACGTTTTGATTAAAAAATAAACATAATTTTTTTATTTGAAAAGTGGCATGAAATTAGCAAGGTAATTTTCGATCTTTAAGGGGTTTTTCTTTTAACTTAATTTTTCCAACTGGTAAAACATCATTAAATAAATGATTTTTTAATAAAAAGTTGGAATGAGACACGCTGAAAGGGAAACGGTTGTAGTGTTGAATGCTATGCAAAAGTCTAGTATTTATTAAAAAACGATGATGTGAGCACTGATTTGAAGTCAACTTTTTTTACGGTCACTGTATTATCAACCGTTATTGCATTTATGCCGATGGGGTATGCAAAAACACCTGCTCAGGCAGATAAAGTACTCCGTGTTGCTTTTGAAGCCCCAGATGATGGTTTTGATATGGTTAAAACTTTTAATTTTTACAGCGGAAATGTCGCCGATGTAATTTTTGAAAGATTGCTTCAATACGATTATCTCGCTAACCCAGTAAAATTGGTTCCATCAACAGCAGAAAGCCTACCTGTGATTGAAAAAAATGGTCAGATTTATATATTTAAAATAAAACCAGGGATTTATTTTACCGATGATCCTGCGTTTAAAGGTAAACGCAGAGAGCTGGTTGCAGAGGATTATGTCTATTCCATTAAGCGGATATTAGATCCTAAAAATCATGCCTCAGCATTTTCTTTTATTGATAATAAAATTGTGGGTGCAAATGCACTGGTGGACCAAGCCAAAAAAACGGGCACATTTAACTATGATGCCAAGATTGACGGCGTTAAAGCACTGGATAAATATACGATTCAATTTACCCTGACGCAACCTGATTATAATTTCCCTTATATTTTGGCCTATAGCACCTTTGGTGCGACTGCACGGGAAGTGGTTGAATACTATAAAGATCGATTAGCCATGCATCCTGTGGGAACAGGGCCTTATATGCTGAGCAAATATGTACCCCGCAGCAAGATCGAATTAGTTGCAAATCCTGATTATCGCGGTTTTGTCTGGAATTTTAAATCGACAGGTACGGCGTGGGATAACCAGCTGGTTAAAGAAATGAGTGGCAAGCAAATGCCGCAAATTGGCAAAGTCAATATCAGCATTATCGAAGAAGAACAATCACGTTGGCTCGCTTTTCAGTCCAAACAACTGGATTTTGATAAGGTCACTTCAAGTGCAATTCCTAAAGTACTTGATCAAAATAATCAGTTAAAAGCAGAAATGCAAAAGCAGGGTATACGTTTGTATGCCAATAAAGAGGCAGAGATCACCTATTCAATGTTGAATATGCGTGATCCTGTTGTTGGTGGGAATAGCCTCGATAAAATTGCGTTAAGACGTGCCATCGCTATGTCTTTTAATGTCAATGAATATATTCGTATCTTAAGAAAAGGTCAGGCGGTTAAGGCTGAAATGCTGGTACCTGCAGGCATTAATGGTCATAACCCGAATTATCGCAGTAGCATTGGTTACAATCCTGTTTTAGCCAATAAATTATTGGATCATTTCGGCTATAAAAAAGGTCCAGATGGCTATCGTAATCTGCCCAATGGCAAGCCTTTAACCTTAAAAATAAATACCGAGAGTGGTACAGCTTCCGTGATGTATTCTGAATTGTGGAAGAAAAATCTAGATGCAATCGGGGTTCGGGCAGACTTTAAAGTCAGTAATTTTGCCGATAACTTAAAAGCCGCAACCCAGTGTCAATACATGATGTGGAGTGGCGCATGGCATGCGGATTATCCAGAGGGTGAAAATTTCACGCAATTGCTTTATGGTCCGAATGTGGGTCGTGGTAATCAATCCTGTTATCAGTCAGCTGCTTATGACAATTTATATAAACAGGCGATGCAGCAAGCCCCTGAAAAACGTATGCCATTCTATGAAAAAATGAGTCGCCAAATTGAAGCAGATGGAACGTGGATTTTACAAGATACACGGATTCGGAACTGGTTGATTCAACCTGAGGTGCAGGGATTTAAAGCTCATCCAATTATGAATACCAACTGGCAATACTTAGATATTGTTTCACCAAATCAAAAATAAGTGATGTGTTTATGATGAAGCAAAATTTTAAACTTTCGATGCAACGGACTAGTCTGGCGCTGTTATTGGGGACAACATTAAGTCTAGGGGTAACGATTACAGAAGCGAAAAGCCCTGCCGATCCAAAAAAAGTCTTACGTTATGCCTTTCCAGTGGCGGAAACGGGATTTGATCCCGTAGCGACACAAGACCTGTATTCGGCTCATGTCTTATATTCTATTTTTGAAACGCTCTATACCTACGATTATTTAGCTTCGCCTGCCAAGTTGGTGCCAAAAACGGCAGTGGCATTACCTGAAGTGAGTGCGGATGGGTTGACCTATACCATTCGGATTCAGAAAGGGATTTATTTCACACCTGATCCTGCATTTAAAGGCAAGCCACGTGAACTCACCGCTGCTGATTATGCGTATTCATTTAAACGCTTACTTGATCCAAATCTGCATTCTCCTAACAGCTGGTTATTTGAAGATAAAATTGTGGGCATTGAACCGCTTATTCAACAAGCCAGTAAAGCAGGAAAGTTTAATTATGATCAGCCGATCGCGGGACTACAAACGCCTGATCGTTATACTTTGGTGATTCGTTTAAAAGAACCGAATCATAATTTTCCGATGCTATTGGCGCATCAACCCACGGGTGCAGTGGCACGTGAAGTGATTGAAAAATATCGTGATAAGGCGGGCTATGTAATGGGACGTCCTGTGGGAACAGGTCCTTATATGCTGTCACATTGGACACCAGGTTCACGGATTATATTGAAGGCAAATCCAGATTATCGTGGTTTTACATGGGACTTTAAGGCCAGCACTCCTGAAGATCAAAAAATCGTACAACAGATGCAAGGCAAAAAAATGCCACAAATCGGTGTGGTCGATATTCAAGTCATTGAAGAATCACAATCGGGTTGGCTGTCATTCCAAAAAGATGGTTTGGACTTATTTACACTTGATGGTGAATTACCTGCACAGGCTTTGCAATCCGATGGTTCATTAAAACCTGAACTTGCTCAGAAGGGCATCCAACTGTCTCGTATCTCAGATCCTTCGATTGATTATTTGTATTGGAATATCCAGAACCCGATTGTAGGTGGTTTTAGTAAAGACAAGATTGCATTGCGCCGCGCGATGTCCATGGCAGTTTCTAAAGAAAAATTTATCACGGTCTTGGCCAAAGGCAATGCCCAAAAATTAGAATCACCGATTCCATATGGTGTAGCAGGGCATGATCCAAATTATAAAAGCAGTATTCCTTATTCTGTAAAGGCAGCCAATTTACTATTGGATCGCTACAACTACAAAGTAGGTAAGGATGGTTGGCGAACTTTACCTGACGGAAAGCCTTTAGTGATTGAGTTTATGCCATCGACCAGCAGTGCACGAAGTATGCAAATGGCCGAGTTACTCAAGAAAGATTTAACCAATATTAAAATTAATATGGTGTCGAAGCCTGTTCCTTTCGCAGAAGGTTTAAAAGCGGAGAAACAATGTAAAACCATGTTTAAGGCTTCGGCTTGGATTGCAGATTATCCTGACGCAGATAATTTTGTGCAGTTGTTCTATGGCAAAAATATTCATGCAACCAATCATACCTGCTTCAAATTACCTGAATATGATCGTCTCTATGAGCAATCACAAAAGCTTGAGGATGGCCCTGAGCGCGATATGCTGTATCGCAAAATGTCACGGTTGTTAGAGTTTTATTCGCCCGTACAATTTATGTCGACGCGTTACCGTACTGTGGTCGCTCAACCTCGTGTGATTGGTTATAAAAAACATCCTGTTCTGCCAGCAGAGTGGATGTATATCGATATTCAAGACAAGAAATAACAAACAGATTAAATTGGAGAAAGCGCATGGCGAAAAGAATATTGAAGTTGTCGACACTGGGACTGTTATCGATGGCAGTCACGGGGATGAGTCAAGGCATTTGGGCTGAAAGCACACGAACCACGTTACCGATTTTAAAAAGCAGTGAAAGCGCACAATGGTGCGATGCTAATTTACAGACTTTAAAGCAGCGTATTTCTCAACTGGAAAAACAAAGCATTAAACCGCAATCCGATGCTGCACCTGTGTTGGCAGAGTGGGATCAATTAATGGCAACTTTCGAGAATTTTGCTGGGCCGATTAGCCTGTATAGCAATGTTGATCCAGATGCTAAATTACGCCAAGCCGCTGAAGATTGTGAAGTTAAGTTGAATCAACTACAAACCGAAATTTATCAGAATCCGAAGTTATACCAACGTTTTAAAAACACCAAAGCCAACGATGCAATCGATACGAAGTACCGCCAAGATATTCTTGATGCCTTTGAAGATACAGGGGTACAACTTCCACCCGAAAAAAGAGCACGGGTCAAAACAATTTTTGATGAATTGACCAAACTTTCGCAAGAATTCTCCCGCAATATTCGTGATAACCCAGAAAAATTAGAATTTACGCCTGCCGAGCTAAAAGGCTTGCCAGATAGTTATATTTCAGGCCTAAAGAAAAATGACAAAGGCAATTATTTATTAGGGTTTGAATATCCAGAGTACCAACCGTTTATGGAGTTGGCCGACAGTGATGATGCACGCAAACGTTATCAAACTGCATTTACACGTCGTGGTACAGAAAAGAACTTAGTCTTGCTTAAACAGATTATCGACTTACGTTATGAACTTGCGCAGCTGTTTGGTCAGCCAAGCTATGCCGATTGGGCGCTAAAAAAACGTATGGCGAAAACGCCAAAAACGGTTAACACCTTCTTGGCCGATGTACACAACGTTGTTGCACCACTTGAGCAAAAAGAAGTGGAGGAGCTACGAGCCTTTAAAGCCAAAACCTTGAACACAACTTTAGAAAAAGCTGAAATTAACCGTTGGAATGTGAACTATTGGAGTGAAAAACTCCGTAAAGACAAATACCAGATAGACCAAGAAAAACTGCGTGATTATTTCCCGACCTTAGCGGCACAAAAGTGGTTATTTGCGATTTCATCTGATCTTTATGGGATTGAATTTAAGCCAGCCAAAGTCGATGCATGGCAAGATGAAGTTGAATATTATGATGTCACTGACAAAAAAACAGGTGAAGTTCTTGGTGGTCTATACATGGATAAATTTCCACGTGAAGGCAAGTATGGGCATGCAGCGGTCTGGGGAGTATATGGTGGCAGTACGCTGAGCAAGCGTAAACCAATTTCAGTGTTGGTCACCAACTTTAACCGCAAAGGTTTAAATAGTGACGAGCTGGAAACCTTTGTACATGAGTTTGGTCATGCCCTACATGGCATTTTATCGAAAACCCGTTATTCGGGACAGTCGGGTACATCGGTAGAGCGCGACTTTGTCGAAGCACCATCACAAATGTATGAAGAGTGGGCGCGTCGTAAAGAAACCTTGTCTAAAGTGGCCGATTATTGTAATCCAGCTTGTCCACGTGTAGACGATGCCCTAATTGCACGCCTTAAATCGGTACATAACTATGGACGTGGTTTGCGTTATGCACGTCAAACCCTATATGCACAATATGACATGGCTTTACACGGTGCGGATGCGCTGAAAGTACAGCCGATGGATGTCTGGAAAAAAATGGAATCGGCAACCGCATTAGGCTATGTACCGAACACCGAGTTCCCTGGACAGTTTGGCCATCTGATGGGTTATCAAGCGGGCTATTATGGCTATATGTGGTCTGAAGTCTTAGCCTTAGATATGTTGTCGGCTTTTGGCGATAACCTGAATAATCCAGAAGTAGGACAACGCTACCGTCAGGCGATTTTGTCACAAGGCAGTCAAAAGAATGCAGCACAACTGGTTAAAGACTTCTTAGGCAGAGAACCAGATAACAAAGCCTTCTTTAATGAAATTACAGGTCAACGGGTCAAATAAGGATTTGCCATTATGCTTGCTTATGTCGTGCGTAGACTATGGCAAATGATCCCGACCATGTTGGGTGTCATTTTGCTGATTTTCTTCTTGTTTAACTGGGTGGGGGGCGATCCTGCATATATCTTGGCAGGAAAAATGTCCAACCCTGAGCAAATTGAAAACATCCGTAAACAGTTGGGGGTTGATCAACCTTATTATGTGCAGTTGTGGATTTTTATCAAACAGATTCTGACTTTTGATTATGGTGCCAGTTGGAGTACAGGCGAATCTGTCTCACAGATTATTCTGACCCGATTAGGCCCATCATTGACCTTATTGATTCCATTGACCATTTTACAAACCGTGATTTCAATCATCTTGGCATTGGCGGTTGCATCAGTGCGTGGTTCATTGACCGATCGCATGGTGATGATGCTGTGTACCATTGGCATGTCGATCAGTATCTTGGTGTATATCATCATCTTCCAATATGTTTTGGCCTATCAATTAAGTTGGTTCCCCGTACAGGGTTGGAGTGATAACTTCAGTCAAAATTTATTCCATTATGCTTTGTTGCCGATCTTAATCATGTTGGTGGTGAGTATTGCTCCAACACTACGTTTATATCGAAGCTTCGTCCTAGATGAAATTAACCAAGATTATGTGCGGACTGCGCGTGCCAAAGGTGTGGGAGAGTCTCGGGTACTCGGTGTGCATGTATTGCGTAATGCCTCGATTCCGATTGTCACTGAAGTGATGGCTAGTCTGCCTGCCTTATTGATTGGTGCTTTCCTGATTGAACGTTTCTTTGGTATTCCGGGCATAGGTCGGGAAATTATTATTGCGGTTGAACGCAGTGATTTTCCTGTGATTAAAGCCATCACCGTATATATCGCTGCAGTCACCATGATTTTTAACTTGATCGCCGATCTGATTTATAAGCTCCTCGATCCTCGTGTGCAGTTGAAATAGGAGGATGACGATGCTCAGTACAATTTTTAAAAGCAAAGCTGCCTCGAATGAATCTTCTGCGTCAACAGGATTGTGGCATTTGGCCTTGAATCGATTGAAGTCAGATCGAATCGCCGTGGTGTCTTTTTTGGTGGTGTTATTTTATTTCATCCTGCTCGCTTTATCGATGACAGGGGTAATAGCCTCAAACTGGAATAAAGAAGTTGCCGTCAGCTATGCACCGCCCACTTTCTTGGGTGCGGATACAGAGTCAGATCAAATTAAGGCAACTACAGAAAACACAGCAACTTTGCCTGAAAATCCTGTTGATCCTCTGAAAGACGTGATTCAGCAGCTGAATGCGGAAATTCAAGCTGAACAGCAAGGTGGCTCAGTCATTGATAATTATGGCGTGGTTGATCCTTTGGCTGAGGATATGCAGCAGATTGATCAGCAACTCGGTGGGCATTTACTCGATCAAAAGCAAGAGCTCAAAACTACTTTGCCTTTTGGGGCGGATAAGTGGGGACAAGATGTGTTGCTAAAAACCATCAAAGGTGCTGAAACTTCAATTCTGGTCGGTTTATTGTCTGCGCTATTGGCGGTGGTGATTGGTACTTTTTTGGGTGCAATTGCAGGTTATTTTGGTGGCTGGGTTGATGATGTTTTGAACTGGTTCTATAACATTTTTACCTCGATTCCTTATCTGTTGTTGGTGTTGGCCATTGCGGCTGTCCTGCAACAAAAAGGCATTCTGTCGATTGTGTTGATCTTGGGTTTAACTGGTTGGACGGGGGTGTTCCGTCTGATTCGTGCCGAATATATGAAACATAAATCGCGCGAATATGTTCTGGCAGCCAAAGCCATTGGAGTGAGTCATCTACGTCGTATGTTTGTACATATCTTCCCAAACGTGAGTCATATTGCCTTGGTACAGATTTCGATTTTGGTGGTGTCATTCATTAAATCTGAAGTCATTCTGAGCTTCCTTGGTTTTGGTGTACCTGTTGGCGTGGTGTCTTGGGGCAGTATGTTGAATGAAGCGCAAAGTGAGCTGATCTTAGGTAAATGGTGGCAATTGGCTGCGGCATCTATCGCAATGGCGGTGTTAGTCACTGCATTCTCGATGTTTACAGATGCCTTACGTGATGCTTTAGATCCTAAGTTGAAATAGCGGAGAGATAAAATGCAATATCAGAATGAAACAACGCTATTACGTGTCGATGATCTCCGTGTCAGCTTTAAGGGTGAAAATAAGCAGTGGATTGAAACAGTCAAAGGGATTTCATTTTCAATTCCTAAAAATAAAACTGTAGCACTGGTTGGGGAGTCGGGCAGTGGTAAATCGGTCACTTCCCTAGCGGTGATGGGGCTGTTGCCAAAAGGGCAAAGTCAAATTGCCGAACAGAGTCAAATTTGCTTTGAAGGTAAAGACTTACTCAATTTATCGGCCAAAGAGATTCGCAAAATTTGTGGTAAAGACATTGCCATGATTTTTCAGGAACCGATGTCCTCGTTGAATCCTGTCTTTACCGTGGGGGATCAAATTGCTGAGGTATTATGTATTCATTTAGGCATGGGACGTAAGCAGGCCAGAGCACGGGTACTTGAGTTGCTGAAAGAAGTTGGTATTCCTGCACCAGAAACCAAGATCGATGCTTATCCGAGTCAGCTTTCAGGTGGTCAGCAGCAACGGGTGATGATTGCGATGGCAATTGCCTGTGAGCCAAAGCTTCTGATTGCGGATGAACCAACAACGGCCTTAGATGTCACCATTCAAAAGCAGATCATTGATTTGTTGGAATCATTACGACAACGCCATGAAATGTCGATGCTATTCATCACCCATGATTTAGCACTGGTTGGTGAAATCGCAGATGAAGTGATCGTTATGCGTCATGGTGAAATTCGCGAAAGTGGCTCTGTTGAACAGGTGCTGGAACAACCACAAGATGTGTATACCCGTGCTTTGCTGCATTGTCGTCCACAGTTGGCGACGCGTCCATACCGTTTGCCTGTGACCAGTGATTTTATGCAGCAGGACGAAAATGGACAACTGATCGAAGCCACCAATTTGTCTGATTTAAACTTGAAACAACGTGTCCGTGGTCTGACTGGCGATGAGCCGATTGTGCTCGATGTAAAAGATTTGAAAAAGTCATTTTATAGTCGTAAGGGTTTGTGGGGACAAGAAGAATTTCAAGCGGTTAAAGGTGTCTCTTTTCAATTAGCGAAAGGTAAAACCTTGGGACTAGTTGGCGAGTCGGGTTCAGGTAAAACCACGATTGGTTTGTTATTAATGCGCTTACATGAAGCCACAGGCGGGCAAGCCTTAATTGGTGGAAAAGATATTCTGGCCATGAGTGAGAAAGAGTTTTGTCAGTACCAACGCAAAATTCAAATCATTTTCCAGAACCCTTATGCTTCACTCAATCCACGCTTTACCATCGGGCAGATTTTATTGGAACCAATGCGGATTCATGGCATAGGTCAAAATGATGCTGAGCGTAAAAAGATGGCCTTGGAATTGTTAGAACGGGTGAGTTTGCCTGTACAAGCCTATGATCGTTATCCACATGAGTTTTCTGGTGGTCAACGACAGAGGATTGCGATCGCACGTTGTTTAACCTTGAAACCTGAGATTTTAATCTGCGATGAGTCTGTTTCTGCACTGGATGTTTCGGTACAGGCGCAGGTGTTGAATTTGTTGCAGGATTTACAGGACGAGTTTGGTCTGAGTTATATCTTTATTTCACATGATTTATCTGTCGTGAAATACATTTCTGATCAAGTCATGGTCATGAATCATGGCGAATTAGTTGAAATTGCCAACTCGGATGAACTGTATTTACATCCACAGCATGAATATACCAAAAAGCTGCTGAATGCGATCCCGCAAGGTATGGTTCAGCATAGTTAAAGCCAATAAAAAACGCTCTTATTAGAGCGTTTTTTATTTCAGGATTAAGAATTAGAACTTCTTAAAGCCTTTATTGAAACCAATGGTTTTACGACCATTGTTATTATTGGCATTGCCACTAGGACGTTGTTGCTGTGACTGATCTTGTTCATCATCACGACGTTGTTGACGCAAGTAACCACCACGACGTGCTGCCATCGGCTTTTCAGACATACGTTCAGTACGACGTTTTGCCATACCAAATAGACCTGTACCTTGACGTGGTTTTAATTCCACTGATTTTGCCAAGTTATCGATATCGCTTTTATCCAATTCCATCCAACGACCTGTCCGTAACTCGCGTGGCAAAATGACAGTGCCGTAACGAGTACGCAATAAGCGGCTGACTTTTAAGCTTTGTGATTCAAAGATACGACGGACTTCACGGTTACGACCTTCTTTAACCACCACTTGATACCAACGGTTAATACCATCGCCACCAATTTCTGAGAATGATTCAAACTTGGCTGGACCATCTTCAAGCTCAACACCTTTCAGCATATTATTGCGAATTTGTGGGGTTACTTCGCCCATCACGCGAACAGCATATTCACGCTCAACTTCGTTTGAAGGGTGCATTAAACGGTTGGCAAGTTCACCATCATTGGTGAATAACAATAAGCCAGTACTGTTAATATCCAGACGACCCACCATGACCCAACGGTCGTTGGCAATTTGAGGCAAATGATCAAATACCGTAGGACGCTTTTCAGGGTCATTACGTGAACAGATTTCACCTTCTGGTTTATAGTAAATTAATACGCGGCGGCGAATTTCATCTTCAATTTGGAATTGTACTTTACGACCATCGATACGAAGTTCATCACCTGGTTCGATACGTTCGCCAACTTGGGCAATCTGACCATTGATACTGACACGACCAGCAGCAATGACTTCCTCCATATAGCGACGCGAGCCTAACCCGACTCTCGCTAAAACCTTTTGTAATTTTTCACTCATGACAGCACAACCTTAGACATAATGATCAACAGTTCACCTTTCTCAGGACTTCGGCGCATGTGCGTCGAGTGTCATGAATGCTTCCTTGGCGTTCTGCAGGGGAGGCAATTGACCTAGCGAAGCTAAACCAAATGCATTTAAAAATTGGGGCGTTGTGACTAACAACGCAGGTCTTCCGGGTAAATCTCTGAAACCAGATTCTTTAATCCAGTTCCAGTCAAAAAGCGTTCTTAAATTCTGGCTATTGTTGGATACACCACGAATCTGTTCAATATCGGCACGTGTGACGGGTTGATGGTAAGCAATCACTGCAACAGTTTCGAGTAATGAGGGTGACAACTTGGTTGGGCGCTCTGGCCAAACCTGTGCAATAACATTTCGATATTTGGCACGTACTTGAAATCGAAAACCTTGCGCAGTTTCAATTAATTCGATTGAACGGCCATGCTGTAACATCGCCAGTTGCTGTAAAAATGTGCGTAATTGCTGCTTATTATATTGGTTTTGAAAAGCTTCTTTTAGACGTGCAAGAGAGACTGGTGAGTCACTGGCGAATAAAATCGCTTCAAGTTGCAATAAAACCTCATGATGAATGTCCTCAAACGACATACCTTCATTTTGCTCAAATTGATCTAAACTCATGCAGCAACTCCTTGAATGGTTAAAGGAGCTTCAATACCTGTATGGATAATCTGAATTCTTTGCTGACGTGTCAGTTCAAGCACCGCCATAAAAGTGACCACCATCCCCATACGACCTTGCATGGGATTTAATAATTCAATAAAACTCAATGCCTCACCTGACGCAAGTTGGCTTTCAATAAAGGCAATACGTTCTTCCAATAAAACAGGCTCTTGTGCCACAACATGAGTGATGGGCTCAGGGCGGTTGAATACGCAAAATAAAGCATCATGCAAGGCTTCAACATCATAGCCTTCATAAATAGGGGCAATGTGACCAATACTCACGTTAGCACTAAACGTATCGCGTTCGAAGATTGGCATCTGTCCCAATCGTTCCGCAGCTTGCTTTATACGTAGATAGGTTTCTAAACGGTCAATTAACTCTTGTTTTGGATCTTTCTCGAATTGATCAACCGCGACTGGTTTCGGGAGCAGTAAACGCGATTTCAAATCTGCGAGTAATGCTGCCATGACCATATAATCAGCCGTGAGCTCAATATTCAGGGATTTCATACTATCCATATAGGACAGATATTGAGTGGCAATCGGAGAAATATCGACCTGTAATAAATCAAAGCCATTTTTTTGAATCAAGTAAATCAGAAAGTCTAACGGACCTTCAAATTGTTCCAGTAAAATTTCAAACGCGGCGGGCGGTATATATAAATCTTCAGGTATGACTTCCTGCCACTCGTCAAGCACGCGAATGGAAGGAGTGGACTCCAAAGTTTGGGGGAGAATTTGGTTCATTACCGTTATAAGCCACGCGAATTTTCAAAAGCATGAAAGATATAATTTTTTGTGCAAAGAGAGGCACATGCTACCAAGAGCAGCTCTATTCTAATCGAAATTGCCAATTTAATAAATTACCTACTTACAAAAACCTTAAAGTTCTCAGGGTATTTTCTGTATTTATGCAAGATTCCATAGGTCATAGAAAAAACTTATGCTTAAATTAGCAACGGAAATCATTCTTTCTTTCAATTATAAATCATCATGAAACATTATTTAAAAACACAACAGAACCAGTTTGGGCAAACCGTAGGCTTTGCCATTGATCATCAACCCAATCAACCGATTAAGCATAATTTAGATGGGCAATCTGTCAAATTGATTCATATTGCTGGTGAAATTTCTGATCAGGCTGCGAATCAAATTTGGGATGCTGTTGCAACGGAAAAGGATGCGGCTTGCTGGACGTATTTGCCTTATGCCGCGCCGCAAAGCCAATTTTTGTTAAAACAGGATTTGCAAAATTTATTTGGTTTTAAAGGCTCAACTCATTTTTTAATTGAAATTGATGGCGAGGTCCAAGGTTGGATTGCTTTGTTAAATCCAAGGCTGGAACAGGGCGCGATCGAAATAGGCAATGTTTACTTTTCCCATCGAATGAAAAAGTCCAAAGCCTCAACGGAGGTAATCTTCTTACTGTTACAACGATGCTTTGCCCATGGCTTTAGGCGTGTAGAGTGGAAATGTGATGATTGTAATGCACCGTCTAAAGCCGCAGCCTTACGTTTTGGTTTTCAGTATGAAGGTTTATTTCGTCAAGATCGGATGACTAAAGGGCATAACCGTAATACAGCATGGTTTTCAATCATTGATGAAGAATGGCCTGATTTAGAAAAAATCTATCAACAATGGCTTAGTCCAGATAATTTTGATGCACAGGGTTTTCAGAAGCAGCGATTGTCTGACTTTTTTGAAGGCTAATGAGCGATTATTAAAATTCGCTTATGCCTTTTTTAAATAATTCATTATAAAGCAACCATTGATTTTCTAGTCATCGGAAAGTAAGGTTTTTTGATTTATTTTGTTGAATTTAATAAATATTTATAAATAATAGCTCGATTATTAAATGAGTGAGAACTCATAGACTATAAAATTAAATAATGAGGGCTAATATGAATATTAAATTTGTTGCAACGGGCCTAATAATTATTGGTGCTCTATTTTGGGGGACTGAGATATATTGGGCTAAGCAGTTTGAACAGCAGGCCAGAGACCATTTCAAAAGTATGGCTTTTGTACAGCAAATGAATGAGGCTATGCGTCGAGCGGGCTACCCGATTAAAGTGGATGCACTCAATCAATACCCTCATATTTTAGTTTATGTCACTTTAACTGAACCAATGACAGAAAACGTAAATAGAGATGATCTAAGAGGGGAAATGGAAAAAGCACATCATCAAATGACATGCGGTTATTTTGATTATATTCAGGAAAAAGAAGCCAGCGACAAATATAAAGATATTGGCAAAGGGGTTGTGAAAGTTATAGAAGAGGATCAGCCAGCCACAACTTATTTTTTTAAAACTTATGATGGCAATGTGTTGTATGAAAAAAAACAGATACTTTCAGAGTGTTCAGCGTTTTTTAAACTAAAGCAAAGTATCGGATATATCTCTTGATTTAAATACCTTGATCATAATTAAAAGACCATACCTAGCCTTTTTGTTGAAGGCATTTAGCAGCTTACGATTCTTTCTGAATCTAAGCTGCATTTTATACAACATTTACTCAAAAGCACTGACATCACCGACACCACGACGTACGACTTCAGGGTTTTCTCCAGATAAATCCACGATACTGGTGGTGGATAAGGTTCCGAATCCACTATCGATAAACACATCAATACGTTTACCCAACTGGTTTTCAATATCAAATGGATCATCCAACGGATCTTTTTGATCAGGCAAAATCAAGGTACTGGTTAACAATGGTTCACCAAGTTCTTTTAATAAAGCCTGTGCAACGGGATTACTTGGAATACGTAGACCAATGGTTTTTTTCTTCGGATGCATTAAACGTTTTGGTACTTCGCTGGTCGCGGGTAAAATAAAAGTCGTAACCGCTGGTGTATTATTTTTTAATAGACGATACATCGCGTTATCGACTTTGGCATAGGTCGCAATATCAGATAAATCACAACACATAATCGCATACTGGTGCTTTGGTCCCAGACCACGAATTTGTGCAATCCGTTCCATTGCGCTTTTATTTCCGATTTGACAACCGATCGCGTACGCAGCATCTGTTGGATAGACCACAACATCACCAGCACGAATACGTTCTACTGCTTGTGTAATTAAGCGAGCCTGTGGATTTTCAGGATGAATATGTAAATGCAACATTATTTTAACTCCCTGATTTATACGGCTAAATTCAGTATGAAACTTGTTAGGGGCATGTTGCAAGTCTTAGATGTGATAATTTTGTCATTTAATCAAGGTATTCACGTTTAAATTCATCGAGTTGTAATGGTGTTCCATTGCGGGTAGACACGCAGATGTAATGAATGAAATGTGCTGCATCACGTGGTAATTTTGCTTCCCCAGAAAAATAACGTTGTACTTGCGCAAAAACATGATCTTTAAATTGATCTCCATTACCGCCATCGCCTGTTAAGTTATCCAGTGACACACGAAATTTCCGACCAAAGGCAGTCGCAAATAGCCATTCTATGGCTTGAGGTTTAATTTCAACTTGCTCAAACAGGGCCTGTTGTTCTGAACTTCGTCCATCAGGCGCATACCAATAGCCAAGGTCGGAAAGTAGGCGGCGTTGCTCGCCAGCAATACTCCAATGGCTGATTTCATGTAGGGCACTATTGAAAAAACCATGGGCAAATTGGATCTTTGCGGGCTGCTCAGAAGTGGCTGGGAAATATTCTGGTTCAAAATCACCTTTAACAAGTGTGACATTATGGTGGGAAAACCAGTGATTAAAGTGTAAAATAAGCCAATCGACCTGTTCTGGTTCTGTTGTTAACTTTTGCCAAGATGAACGTTGCACTTGATCTAGCGCTAACACAGGAACAGAGGTTGAATGGGTGCTAACAAGTAATGAAGATGTTACTTCAAGTTGCGGCTGCAACAGGTACATTGCTTAATTTACCCCGAGTTCTGTCTAAAGAAGTACAAAATTGTATCTTAATCTTTGACAGAGTACCGATGAATTTGTAGAATTGCCGCCTTAATATGTCAGCAAATACTTTTCCAAGCCAAATCGAGCCATTTAAATGGGCTGAACAGGGCTTTACATGGTCAGGAACACTGCCATTGTCTCGCTTTGCTCGTATTGCTCGAGAAGCTGTTGGTTCAATTGATGATCAATTGATCAACATAGACTGTAAGCTATCAATGGATATCTATCATCGTATTGTATGGTTAGATGGACATACTGAAGCAAAAGTTCCAATGGTGTGCCAACGTTGTTTGGAAGCCGTTGAAATTGAATTGGTTTCAGACTTTCATTTAGCTTTGATTGATGATGAGTCACTGATAGAGCGATTGGATGAGGATGCTGATTTCATCGTTCTAGGTGAAAGTGAATCTTCAAAAAAAGGTGATTTTGATGCACCTGCAGTGATAGATTTGCTCGCACTATTAGAAGATGAGCTGTTATTGTTGATGCCTTTATCTCCTAAGCATGATGCTTGTGAGCATAAGCATCAACCTGCCACTCCAGATGTTGTCGAAGAGAAACGGGATAACCCGTTTGATGTTTTGGCAGGTCTGAAGGGTAAACTTAACTCATAATTTATGTTATAATGTTGAGTTAAGACAACTGAATTTGTTCTGATCCATTTTTTCGATCTTTGTAAGGAGCCATCATGGCCGTTCAGCAAAACCGTAAAAGTCGCTCTCGCCGTGACATGCGCCGTTCACATGACGCTTTAACCGAGAATGCATTATCTGTAGACCAAACTACTGGTGAAACTCATCGTCGTCACCATGTGACTAAAGACGGTATTTACCGTGGTCGTCAATTATTCGCTAAAGCAGCTGATGCTGAATAATTGAACTATATGCATTAAGCGTTAGCTTAAAGTATAGAAAAAATGGGAGCGAAAGCTCCCTTTTTTGTTGTTTTTCGCAATTATAAAAAGAATTAATCAGTGTTAAATTGCCGCATCGCTAAAGAGTCTATTGTCATTCTCATGTAGAATTATGAGTATTGATAAAATTGGCGGTAGACTAATTTAAGGATTTTTATATGTCGACTAAACGACTTGAGCAGGCTGCTCAAGCAACAAAAACAGCATTTGTTTTTCCTGGTCAGGGTTCTCAAAAGGCAGGTATGCTGGCTGAACTTGCAGAGCAGTTTAGTGTCGTTCAAGATACATTTGCTGAGGCATCAGCTGCACTAGGTTTTGACCTTTGGCAGATTGCCCAAACGGGTGAAGGCTTGGACCAGACTGAAAATACCCAACCTGTGTTACTGACTGCAAGTATCGCGCTATGGCGTGTATGGTTAGAGCTGGGTGGTATTGTGCCGAAATACTTGGCTGGACACTCTTTGGGAGAATACAGTGCGCTTGTTGCAGCGGAAGCAATGAGCTTGGCTGATGCAGTTAAACTGGTTCATTTACGTGGCAAACTGATGCAGAGTGCTGTTCCTTCAGGTGAAGGTGCAATGGCTGCAATTCTCGGTTTGGCAGATGAGAAAGTGGTCGAGCTTTGTCAAAATGCTTCTGCTACAGGTCAAGGTTCAGTTGAAGCGGCAAATTATAATGCGCAAGGCCAAGTCGTAATCGCTGGTAGTACAGCATTGGTTCAGCAGGTCATGGCAGAAGCAAAAGAACAATCAGGGAAAGCAATTGCATTACCTGTTTCAGTACCATCACATTGCACATTAATGAAACCAGCAGCGGAAAAGTTTGCCGAAGCTTTGGAACAAACTGCCATTGAGCTACCATGCCTTCCTGTAATACAAAATGTCAACGCGGAAATCGCGACAGATGTTGCTCAATTACGTCAGGCGTTAACAGCTCAATTGTACCAATCAGTACAATGGACACGTACGATGCAATATCTGCAAGATCAGGGTATCCAGTATGTGGTTGAATGTGGCCCGGGTACGGTACTGAGTAATCTTGCTAAGCGATTACCGAACATAGAAAAAGCATTTGCCCTTG
Organism: Acinetobacter sp. Ac_3412; assembly: GCF_013072675.1. Taxonomy (NCBI): domain Bacteria; kingdom Pseudomonadati; phylum Pseudomonadota; class Gammaproteobacteria; order Moraxellales; family Moraxellaceae; genus Acinetobacter; species Acinetobacter sp. Ac_3412. The sequence goes on from NZ_LXUJ01000009.1 coordinate 232,169, forward strand.
ATAGCAAAGCACGTATGGAAGATGCCCTAAACGCAGTGTTAGTGGCAGAAGGAAAAATTGCATGACACAACAACGAAAAGTTGCGTTAGTGACAGGAGCAAGCCGAGGCATTGGCGCAGCAATTGCACAGCAACTCATTCAAGACGGTTTTTTTGTGGTTGGTACCGCAACTTCTGAAGCAGGCGCGCAAAAGCTGACAGAAAGCTTTGCTGAACATGGGACAGGTGCTGTACTTGATGTTCGCAATGGCGAAGCGATTGATGCACTGGTTTCAGACATCGAGCAAAAATATGGTTCAGTGTTGATCTTGGTCAACAATGCAGGCATTACCAAAGACAACTTGCTGCTGCGTATGTCAGAAGATGATTGGGATGATATTCTCAATATTCATCTAAAAGCGGTTTATCGTTTGTCAAAGCGTGTATTGAAAGGTATGACCAAAGCACGTTTTGGCCGCATTATTAATATTAGTTCAGTGGTTGCACATTTTGCCAACCCTGGGCAAGCGAACTACTCGGCAGCAAAAGCAGGGATTGAAGCATTCAGTCGTAGTTTAGCCAAAGAGATGGGTAGTCGTCAGATTACAGTGAACAGTGTTGCACCTGGTTTCATTGCCACTGAAATGACTGATCAGTTAAGCGAAGATATTCGTAAAAAAATGACTGATCAAGTAGCTTTAAATCGTCTAGGTGAACCTCAAGATATTGCAAATGCAGTGAGTTTCTTGGCGAGCGATAAGGCTAGTTACATTACTGGTACAGTTTTACACGTAAATGGTGGTCTATACATGGCCTAAGTGGCGATGTATAAACTTTTAAAAAATCTTATATTCAATTAAACTAGTGGCAAATTAAAACGCCACAAGCAATGAGGAGAATTCCTGTGAGCGATATCGAACAACGCATCAAACAAGCAGTAGCTGAACAATTAGGTATGCGTGCTGAAGAGATTAAAAACGAAGCATCTTTCATGGATGACTTAGGTGCTGACTCTTTAGATTTGGTTGAACTTGTAATGTCTTTTGAAAATGATTTTGACATCACGATTCCAGATGAAGATTCAAATGAAATCACAACTGTTCAATCTGCAATCGATTACGTAACTAAGAAACTTGGTTAATCATCTTGCATGATCAAAAGCCACCGCAAGGTGGCTTTTTTGTGTTTGTATGTTTTGCAATAGAATGTTTTTCATTAAGTTCTATCGAATATACATATATTTACAAGACCGCGTTAAATTGAAACTCGAGTGTTTTATTTTTTCTGTATAACTAGATGTAGGTCTATTTTGACTATTATGCATTAATAATTACAGAGGAAATAACAATGGGTCTTTTTGATTTTGTTAAAGGTATTGGTAAGAAAAATACAGCACCAGCTGAACCGCAAGCTGCACCAGCAACGCCAGCTGAACCATCAGCTCAAGAGATTGCGAATAAATTATTAGGTTTGATTAAAAGTTTAGGTCTTCCGATTGATGGTTTGTCGGTCACATATAATGGCAATACCGATACAGCAACGATTAAAGGGCAGGTTAAAACCCAAGCAGATAAAGAAAAGATTGTACTTGCTGTCGGAAATATTGATCATGTGGCGCAAGTTGATGATCAACTTACCGTGGAAACACCTGAACCAGAAAGTAAGTTTTATACCGTGAAATCAGGAGACAATCTGTCTAAGATTTCAAAAGAATATTATGGTGATCCAAACCAGTACAATAAAATTTTTGAAGCAAATCGTCCATTACTCAAAAATGCAGATGATATTTTCCCTGGTCAAGTACTCCGTATTCCACAGTAATTGATCCGAAATAAAAAAGGCGCGAGATGCGCCTTTTTTATTGAAGATTCATTTGTTCAGGGATGATTTAAAAACGTTTTGGAATCTTTTGCCCATTGGGTACTGGGGTTTCTGCATGTTTTAACACCCCGAATAACCATGTTTCAGCATGTTGAACCGCAATTTTTAAAGAATCACCGAGTGCTAAACGTCCTGCAATAAAGCTTGCCAATGAACAACCTGAACCGTGGTATTGACCCTCTAAGCGTGGGCAGCGGCTTTCTGCAAGCATTTTCCCATCAGCATAGAGCACGTTGCGGATATGATCAGGCGTATCTTCGTGCCCACCTTTGACCAATACTGCTTTTGCACCCATTTCAAACAGTTTATGTGTGGCCTGTTCAATATCATCAAGACCTGTTAAGGCTCTTAACTCAACGGTATTTGGCGTGATCACCGTTGCTAAAGGAATCAACTCCACGAAGGCTTTGACTAATGTCGCTTGGTCACCCAATGAACCGCCGCTATTTGCCACTAAAACGGGATCTAGGACATATAAATAATCTGGATGTTCTCGTAAAAACTCGGCTAATGCAGCAATATTTTCGGTCGTGCCTAACATGCCTGACTTTACACATTTAATTGGTAAATCACCCACCACCGCATTTGCTTGTGCGAGTAATAATGCTTTTGGCGTTGCTTCAAAACCAAATACTTGCTGTGAGTTTTGAATCGTCAGCGCGGTACATGCAATAGCCGCATGCGCACCACTTTGCCCAATTGCTTCAATATCTGCTTGTAAGCCAGCACCACCAGATGGATCTAGCCCTGAAAAACAAAGTACGGTTGGACGCACTGCAATTTCCTTTTATTCTGCAATCTACGGTAGTATAGGGAAGTTTCGAGAAACTCTCGACTCTGTTGTGTAAGACTGCAAGAGATTGAACGAATGACGATCAAAAATATTCTCATCGATTTAGATGGAACCTTAACCGACCCTAAAACTGGGATTCATGGTTCAATCCGTTTTGCGCTAGAAAAATTAGGCCAACCTGTAGCAGATGAAGTTGATTTGGACTGGACCATTGGGCCACCGCTCAAAGCATCTTTGGCAAAATTACTGAATACTCAAGATGATGAGCTGGCTGAGCAGGCATTGCTGGCTTATCGTGAGCGTTTCTCAGTGACTGGTTTATTTGAAAATGAAGTATATCCATCGGTCGTTGAGACTTTGCAGCAATTGCAATCACAAGGCTATGCTTTATTTTTGGCGACAGCAAAGCCTACAGTTTATGCGAAGCAAATTTTGATTCATTTTGATTTAGCCCAGTATTTTACCGAAATGTATGGCAGTGAATTGACTGGTGAGAGAACCAACAAGGCGGATTTAATCGCTTATATTCTGGAACAACAGCAGTTAGACGCACAGCAATGTATTATGGTGGGTGATCGTCAATACGACATCATCGGTGCGCGTGCTAATGAGATTGAAACCATTGCTGTGAATTATGGTTATGGCGCGGCAGAAGAGTTGGCTCAAGCACAACCTGTGACTCAAATTTCGCAATTTAGTCAGTTGATTGAAGCTGTTGCTGAATTGAATGCTGAGCGAAAAGTTTCATAAAACGAATTGTAAAAAGCCTCGATGATTTGAGGCTTTTTTTATCTCTAATTAGACATTGTGTTTTAAGCGGTATTGCACCAGTTCTTCAATGCTAATCACAGTTAAACCATGGGTTTGTGCATAAGCAAGCACTTGAATCCCTGAAGCCATAGAGCCATCAGGATTGGTCAATTCACACAACACTCCAGATGGTTTTAAACCTGCCAAACGTGCTAAATCAACAGTCCCTTCAGTATGGCCGCGGCGACTTAGCACACCACCTTCACGCGCACGTAAAGGAAAAACATGACCTGGACGGCTTAAGTCACTTGCTACGGCTCCATCTTTGGTTGCAGCCAAAACTGTGGTGACACGGTCTTTAGCAGAAACGCCTGTGGTCACACCTTGTGCCGCTTCAATCGTTACTGTAAATGCGGTTTTAAATTGGCTGGAATTGTCGACGACCATAGGTGGAAGTTCTAAATGATCAGCTAAGGCTTCTGTTAAGCATAAGCAAACAATACCTGAACCATCACGAATCATTTGCGCCATGGTTTCGACAGTTAAAGTTTCAGCAGCAATAATCAGGTCAGCTTCGTTTTCACGATCAAAATCATCCATCACCAATACAGGTTTGCCTTGGCGGATATCTTCTAAAGCTTGTTGAATACGTTGTTCAGCAGGAGAAAGGGCTGAAAAGAAAAGTTCGGGTTGGATTAAACTAGACATAATGAAACGCTCTCGTAAGTAGGATACGGTTGAACATTTCAGGACTGATGTAAAAAATAAGCGTGCACAAAAACAACGCAAAAAGCGTATTTCAGTGGTTTCGTCTTCTTTCATCCGGACTATACCGTCGGCTTTGGTTTCTCACCAAATCTGCGAGTATATAAAAAATATACAGGCTCGTGGGCTGATTAGATCATTTGATTAGAATGCCTAACTTACCACCGGTGGGGAATTACACCCCGCCCTGAAGCGATGTGCCTTGATTATAGCCAGATTTTTATGAGAAAAGGCAACTTTTTATAGAATGAATCGTTCTATAAAAATGAAAAAATTTGCTGAGAAGTAGCTCTAGTTTTTCTTCGATCTGTGAAACTGGCAATGGATTTAAATTGAGCATACACTCGAAAGATAAAACAACAATAATTCAAGGAGTCGATAAATGGAGCAAGCAGATAAGACAGAATTAGAACGATTGGCACAACAATTACGTCGGCCTGTGATGAGTCTTCAGCCATTTTCACAACTTTCTAATCATGATTTGGCTTGGCTCAATCAACAATTACAACAGGCCATCAAAAATGAAGATCAGAAAATGAATCGTAGTGTGTACCAAACACCTTTTTTCCTTCGTTGGCTGTTTCGAAAAAATAAAATGAGGGAATAGCATGACTCGATTGGCAGTACAGGCAGAGCTGATTAAGCTCGCTCGCATTTTGCAGGTCTCAGAGCAAGAATTAGAGTTTATGCAGTTTTTGGCCCCTGAAAACCTTAGACAATTTCGGTTTGCGATATTAGAGCGACTACAAAATCGGCAGAAAAAGCGTTTCCGTTACCTAGCAGCATGGGTGAGTTGGTTACCACGTTGGGTGAGTGTTTTTATGGTTAAACACTTTTTAGAACCATTTATTGTTGCCCAGATTGCAGTGTATTTATCTACAGAAAATTCTTATCGAATAGCGAAGCATTTACCTGCAAAAACCATAGCTGCAATTGCTGTTTATTTAGATCCTCGATTGGCAAGAGAACTACTTGGCTATCTCACTACACATCAAATTACTGACATTACTCAAGTTCTATTGGAGCAGCGGGACTTTGTGACGATTGGCCGTTTTGTGAGTATGTTATCTGACGCCGTTTTACAAGATGTTGCACAGGTTGTTGAAAGTGAAAGTGATCTATTGGAAATTGCTTTTTATATTGAGTCCCGAGAGCAAATCGATCATTTAGTCCATGTTTTGCCCAAGCAGCGCATTGAGCAAGCCTTATTGATTGTGGGTGATCCAGCTCAGCGATTGGTATGGCCTAAAGTTTTGGCTTTAATGAGTTATATCAGTTATGGACTTAAGCAGGAGCTTGGTGATTTGGCTGTTCAGCAAGGGGAATCCGTCGTGAATGCGATTATTCAAGCCACACAGGAAGACCAATTGTGGGAAGACATGTTGCCTGTAGTGGCCTGTTTGTCGGCGCAAGCACAGAGCTTTGTTGCTAATTTACCGACATTAAGAAGAGTAGAGATTATTCGGAGTATTGTAGAGGCGGCTGATCGTTGTGATTTATGGACAGATATGTTGGTCATTGTGAATTATATGCAAGATGAGGCAAGGGAGGTTGTTGCCACGGCGATTGCCCAAATTGATGAGCAGGTCCTGCATCATATTGCCTATGCATCATTATTACGCTCACAATGGGAAGTTACTTTCGATATTATGCGACGTATGCCAATCGATAAGCAGCAGCTATGTCATCGTATTCTAGATGGTTATATGCAGCAATTAGATCCAGAAACTTATCAATATTTAGATGGGCTATTGGATCGTTATCAGATTCATTCGGCTTAAGCACTAGGCAACGTTTCTCGAATTGGTAGTAAGGTTTCTAGAGCATGCTCATAGCCGCGTTCGATTAGTTCATCTAATTTATGCCAGTCAAACATACCGATACCTTCAATGGGCATGCGGATATGTAAATTGGCGCGTTCAATTGCCGCTGTTTGTATCATGGTATCACTCGCAAGGGTCGCGGTACGCATCAAAATCTCTGCCAAACGTGGTGCATGTAGAAGCTTATCTTTGATAATTTTATTCCAGTTCAATAATGCACTTTGATCTGGTTCTTCTAAACCAATTCCTGGGACTCGAATATCATCATGCAAGCTGACATTGCTAGCAATAATGGTGCCTCGCTCTAGGTTTTGCATAACATCTGTGGGGAGATTGTTAATTACACCGCCATCACAGAGCAGGTTTTCATGCCAAGCAACAGGAGGAGCAACACCCGGCACACTCATGCTGGTTCCGACCCAAGTCGCCAGTTCACCTTGATCATGAATCACTGCTTGACCTGTGGTAAGGTTGGTTGAAATACAGTAATAGGTCTGTCTGAGCTCCTCAATTCTGCGACTTCCAAAGATGGCCTGTAATCGGGTATGGAAACGTTGCCCACGAATCAGTGAAACGCGAGGCATGGTGTAATCATTGAGGTAATTTCGTGCGACAAAAGTTTCATAAGCAATATGGGTCATTTCCACACTATCAAAACCACAGGCGACCAGCGCCGCCACAAATGCCCCCATACTGGTGCCCCCAACAATATCAATCGGGATATGTAGTTGTTCAAGCGCACGAATTAAACCAATATGGGCAAAGCCACGTGCACCACCACCACCCAGCACTAAACCAACCCCTTGACTGGAGATTTGGCGGGCAACGGCACAGATATCAGCTTGAGCCCAAGGGTGAATAAAGTAGTGGGCGCGGGCATGATAGAGCTGTTTCCAAATCAATGTATGCGGAGACGGGTCTCCTTCGGAACGCAGTAAAACCAATTCAATTGGACTTTGCCAATCATGCTGATTCAATACATCCGATAGTCTGGTTTGAGTGGGTGTTTGGTTGGCCTCCGCCAAAATCAATATTCGATCAGCTTGATGTAAACAGCGTTTCGACCATTCATCATCACTGCAATCCGCAGCATAGAGTACATAACAGTGTTTTTCTTCTAAATTGGCCAACCATTGGCGTAGTTTTAAATCTTCACTACTGTAATCTAATGGGGTTTGACTAAATCCTGAACCAAACAAGGCATCAATATGTGCAGCAGTGACTAAACGAACTTGAGGCCAACGTTGTAAGTGCTCGGTCAGTTTTTCTGCCAGATGTGTGGCAGGGATATGTGCGGATACAGGAATTACTGAAAGTGTACGACTATGTCCCATTGCATGACAATGTTGTAATTCGGGTTGCGAGCGGTGAATGATGAGTCGAGATAAAGCAAATAACACTTTTGGGTGCTGGTGAATGAAATCTAGAAATTGTTGTTGTGGAATACCGAGTAGAGCAGTGTCACGGACTGCATTGACTGTACCTTGATGAGGTTGATTGGAAATGACACCTGTTTCGCCAACAATATCGTGGCGACCAAAATAAGTCAGTAAGCCTGCTGAAGTGGTAAGTTTGACCCGACCATAAGCAACAATATACACATAATCGGCAATATCATTTGCACAATAAAGCTGCTGTCCTGTTTGTAAATGACGAATATGACAGTGAGGCACCAAGCTTTCTAGGGTGGTGTGATCGGAGTCAGCAAAGAGGCTAACTTTGCTAAGAAGATGAGTAATATCCATATTGTTCAAATTATCATTATTGTCTTTTTATTGAACAAATTTTGGTGCTATTTTACAAGTTTGCTTGCGTAAAACTTGGCCTTATTTTTCAGTGTTTTTGTATTTTTCCCTAGAGTATGAACCGGCTGTGTTTGTGCAATAAAAAAGCCATGAGCCGCGACTGAAGCGGCGCAAGGGACTGGCTTTTTGAGAATCTTTATAGGGCTTATGCAATTTGTACAGGAATACAGTTTGCAGTGTGGTTCACTGTATTGTCTGGGTTTGCATAAACTAAACGTGGTTTGTGAAGATTGGCTTCGACTTCGGTAAAGTCACCGAAAGTCGCAATAATCACTAAATCACCAACATCAGCTTGATGGGCTGCGCCACCATTCACTGAAATAATACCTGAGTCATCTTCACCACGGATTGCATAGGTGGTGAAACGTTTGCCGTTAGTGACGTTCCATACGTGGATTTCTTCGTATTCACGAATCCCTGCTAAGTCCATTAATACGCCATCAATTGCACAAGAACCTTCATAATGAAGCTCTGCATGAGTCACAACTGCACGGTGAATTTTACATTTTAATAAACGAGATAGCATGGCTAGCGTCTCCTGAGTAAGACCTAAGATGATTATCTTATGGTTGACTTGTCACGTTTTCCGCGGGCTATAGGCGGTTTGATGCGCATTTTGCGCTTAAAAATGCAATATGGCAAGCGGGATTGATCAACAATTCAGTTTAAGCGGGTTTGTAAGCGTTAATTTGATTCATTGCCTGTGACACTTGTCCATCAACAAGCATTTTCACTTGAGATAGAGCATGGTCAATGGCTGCATCCATTAAGCCTTGTTCACTGCTAGGCGCTTTACCAAGCACATGACCAGAAACGCGTTCTTTGGCACCTGGATGACCAATTCCAATACGTAGGCGATGGAAATTAGCACCGATATGCGGGACGATATCGCGGAGACCATTGTGTCCACCGTGTCCGCCACCTGTTTTCAAACGAATAATGCCAGGATTCATATCCAATTCATCATGCGCAATCAGGATTGCTTCAGGTGCAACTTGATAAAATTTAGCGAAAGGGACAACACTTTGACCAGAACGGTTCATAAAAGTGGTAGGAAGTAATAAACGGACATCATGACCTTCGATTTGGCCACGACCACTGTATCCATGAAACTTTGGATCAGCTTTTAAAGAAATGCCATAACGATCTGCAAGCTGTTCAACGAACCAGAAACCTGCATTATGGCGGGTTTGGGCATATTCCTTTCCAGGATTACCCAAACCAACAATTAGCGAAATATTTGACACTAATTTACGCCTTTAACACTTATGCGCGTTTGAAGTCAGCGTGCATAGGCGTGTTTTTAGCAGGGTGGCGTTGTAACGCTTGGATTTTAACGTTTTCAACTTTGTCACCGATTTTGATTTCGATAACTTCTTCGAAGAAAGCGTTGTTTTCTAAAGCTTTAACGATTTCACGAAGCTCTAAAGTAACAGCTACAGGCTCAGCGCTACCACCATAGATGATTGCTGGGATTTGAGCAGCGTGGCGAAGGCGGCGGCTCGAACCTTTCCCTTGTTGTGCTACTTCACGTGCTTGAGCGTTTAATACGAAGTTTGCCATGGGCATATCCTCATTGAGTTTGAGTAACTAAACTTGCGACCAGTTTAGTGATAGAAAAACCCTAGCGAGCTAGGGTTTAAGAAAAAAAGCTGGGCTATTATAGATAACTATCGAACATTGCGCTAATAGATTCTTCGTTATTGATACGACGAATTGTTTCAGCAACCATGCTAGCAACAGAAACTTGGCGAATTTTACCTAAGCTTAGTGCTTCATCTGAAAGAGGAATCGTGTCGGTAACAACAAGTTCATCAATGACAGAGTTACGAAGGTTATCAATGGCTTTGCCAGATAAAACAGGGTGAGTTGCATAAGCAACGACACGACGAGCACCAAATTGTTTCAGTGCATCGGCCGCTTTGCAAAGCGTACCTGCTGTATCTACCATGTCATCGACGATCACACAGTCGCGATCTTTAACATCACCAATCAAATGCATCACTTGTGATTCATTTGCTTTTTGACGACGTTTATCAATGATAGCCAAATCGATATCACCCATTTGTTTAGCAACAGCACGGGCACGAACCACACCACCAACGTCAGGCGAAACAACCACAAGATTGTGGTGTTGTTGCTGGCGTAGGTCAGCGAGTAATGCTGGCGTACCGTAGATGTTATCAACTGGGATATCGAAGAAACCTTGAATTTGGTCTGCGTGCAAGTCAATCATTACTACACGGTCAATACCAACAGTTGTCAGCATGTCTGCAACAACTTTCGCAGTAATCGGTACACGAGCAGAGCGTGGACGACGATCTTGGCGAGCATAACCAAAGTAAGGAATGACAGCAGTGATACGACCAGCACTTGCACGACGCAAAGCATCAGCCATCACCAAGATTTCCATTAGGTTATCATTGGTAGGGGCACAAGTAGACTGGACGACAAAAACGTCTTTACCACGAACATTCTCAGTAATTTCAACTGAAATTTCACCATCAGAGAACTTGCTAACAGAAGCAGCACCTAAAGGAATATGTAAATGGCTTACGACTTTTTGAGCGAAATGTGGATGAGCACTTCCACTAAAAACGACAAGATTGGGCATGAAGCACCCTTGGCGGTTGGCTTATAATGAATTTGGATGGCAGGGGCGGCTGGATTC
>NZ_LXUJ01000009.1:242656-242779 GCF_013072675.1 Acinetobacter sp. Ac_3412
ACCACTTGGCGACGCCCCTAATGCGGCAGAACTTTAAAGGTTTTAAAAGATAATGTCAATATATTTGAGCAAATATCAATATAAAACAAGTCTGTCTAAGATATGGCAGGGGCGGCTGGATTC